>DAOPYE010000012.1:8450-43420 GCA_035352715.1 Holophaga sp.
CCCGCCACGTAGGCCAGGATGGCGAAGGTGATGGAAACCACCAGGGTGCCGCCGATGGCCAGCCCATCCAGGCCATCCGTCAGGTTCACGGCGTTGCTCGTCCCCACCATCACCAGCATGATCCAGGGCACCAGGAAGACGTGAACATCCGGCTGGAAGCGCTTGAAGAAGGGCACGGAAAGCTGGCTGGTCTGCGTCCCGCGCAGATGGAAGTGCAGGATCAGGAAGGCCACCAGCAGCGAAATGCCAAGAAGCATCGCCATCTTCTGCTTGCTGGTCAGGCCCAGGTTCTGCTGCTTCAGCAGCTTCTTCGCGTCGTCGAAGGCGCCCACCAGGCCGAAGCCCACCAGGGAAAGCAGGCTCACCCAGATGCCCCCGCTGCGCAGATCGCACCAGAGCAGGGTGGAAGTGGTGATGGCCGCCAGGATCAGGATGCCGCCCATGGTGGGCGTCCCGGCTTTCACCTGGTGGTGCTCGGGGCCTTCGTTGCGGATGTGTTGCCCCATCTTCAGGCGCGTCAGCGTCCGGATCACCCAGGGGCCCAGCGCCAGCGAGATCAACATCGCCGAGGCCGCAGCCATGGCGGCGCGGAAGGTGATGTAGTGCACGACGGATGCGCCGGGAATGGATCGGAAGAACTGGAAGAGCCACGGAAGCATGGAAGACCTCAACAGGATCGAGAGAATGCGCGAAAAAAGGACGTCATGCGATCGTCGAGCCCTGGCGCGCGAGCAGCCACGCCACGGCGCGTTCGGACTGCCAGTAGCGGCTGCCCTTGACGAGGATGCGATCGCCGGCGGCGAGCGAACCCAGGCCCGCCGGATCCTCGCGCAGGGCGTCGAAATCCGGGAAGGCGGAAGCGCCCGGACCGAAGCCGGAAGCCAGCGCGCGGGCGTGATCGCCGTAGACCAGCACGCGATCCAGACCCAGCGCCTTCAAGCCCTCGCCGGTCTGGCGATGGATCCGTTCGGATTCATCACCCAACTCGCGCATGCAGCCGAGCACGGCCACGGCCGGACCGCCCTCCAGATCCAGCACCGCCTTCGCACAGGCCAGGATCGAATCCTGGCTGGCGTTGTAGGTCTCGTCCAGCAGCCAGCCACCGCCATCGAGGGCGTGAAGGCGGCCGCGCCCGGGTTCCGCTTCAAGCGCACCCAGGCCTTTGGCGATGTCTTCGATATGAAACCCCGCCAGAGACGCGGCAACGCCCGCCAGGGCCGCATTGCGGATCTGGTGTTCGCCGCGCAGTTTCAAGTGGATATCGATGACCGAACCCGCCGTCTTCAAGCGGAAGGCCTCGCCGCGAGCGCCGAGAGAGCACGGCGCATCCCATCCCAGAGAGCATCCTTCCGCGATCGAACCGACAGAGACAGCGCGGGCGCGACGGGCCCAGGGCTGCAGCGCGATCCAGTGGCACCAAGCGTCCGACACCAGGTGAACCCATGCGCCGCCGACCTTCAGGCCCTCGACGATCTCGCCCTTGGCGCGCGCGATGCCCTGGCTGCCATCGGGGAAGTTCTCCATGTGGGCGGTGCCCACGTTCGTGATCACGGCGATATCCGGCGGGGCGATCTCGGTCAGGCGATGGATTTCGCCGGGCGTGCTCATGCCCATCTCCAGCACCGCGGTGTCCAATCCTCCGGGCAGCACCGCCAGAGCCTGGGGCACGCCAAGCGTGTTATTACGGTTGCCCGGCGTCTTCCAGGCGCCCGTAGCGGAAGCCAGCAGATCCTTGGTACTGGTCTTGCCGACGGAACCCGTGACGCCAAAGACGATCCTGGGGCGAGCGGCCTCCAGGCGGATCCGCCCCCAGTCCTGGAGCGCGGCCTGGGTGTCAGGCACGACAAGCTGTGGACAGTCGATGTCCAATTCGTGATCGACCACCAGGACACCAGCCCCCTTTTCGGCGGCCATCGAAGCGAATTCATGGCCATCGCGCGCGGCGCGCAGCGCCACGAAGGCGTCTCCCGGCTGGATCGTGCGCGTATCGAGCGAGAGGGCGCGAGGCGTCACCGAAGCGTTTCCGATCAACTGGGCGCCCAGGCGCTCGGCCACCTCGGCCAGGGACCACAGGCCCTTTCCGGGATCGCCACCCAGATCGTCCACGGACGTCATTCGGCGTGCTCCTCAAGCTGGGAACCCCAAGGCCGAGGCACGGCTTCGCCCCGCAGCACGGCTTCCACGGCGGCGCGATCGCTGTAGGGATGATTGACGCCGTGGATCTCCTGGTAGGGTTCGTGTCCCTTGCCCGCCAGGAGCAGCAAATCGCCCGGACGACAGTTGCGGATGGCCGTCTCGACAGCCAGGGCGCGATCCGCGATGCGGTGATAGCGCGCCTCGTCCCCGCGAATGATCGAAGGGATGCCCGCCGCGCCATCGTCCAGGATGCGTCCGGGATCCTCGCCACGGGTGTTATCCGACGTATGCCAGACCACGTCCGCGGCTGCGGCCACCGCCGCCGCCATGAGCGGGCGCTTGGTGCGATCCCGGTCGCCACCGCATCCGAACAGCACCTGCAGGCGGCCCCCCGGCGGCAGCAGACGCTTGCCTTCGGTCAACAGCTTATCGAGGGCATCCGGCGTATGCGCATAGTCCACCATGACGCCAAAGGGCTGGCCGCAATCCACCCGCTCGATGCGCCCCGGCGCGCCTTTCACGCCTGGAACTGCTGCCAGGATTTCCGCCATGTCGAAACCAGCTTCGACCAGCGAGGCGAGGGCCGCCAGCAGGTTGTAGACATTGAAGCGGCCCAGCAGCGGGCTTGCGATATCCCAAGCGCCCATGGGTGTTTCCAGGCGAAAGCGCGTGCCCGTCGGCGAAAGCACGACTTCAGCCGCGCGGTAATCCGCCGGGCGTTCCACGGCGTAGCTGCGGGCGGGGCGCTCCTCCTGGATGCGGCGGCCGTAGGCGTCATCGGCGTTCACCAGCACCGCCTCGGCCTGGTCGAACATGCGGCACTTGGCCCTGAAATAGGATTCCATATCGCCGTGGAAATCCAGATGGTCCTGGGTGAGATTGGTGAAGACGCCCAGCTTGAAACGCGCGCCGTGGACGCGCGCCTGGCACAGCGCATGGCTGCTGGTCTCGATGGCCAGCACCACATCGCCAGCATCCGCACTCTTCTTCAGCCAGCGGTAGAACACAGGACTTTCGGGCGAGGTCCGAGTGGCCTCGGATTCATCGTCACCCGCAGCGTTCAGGACGGTGCCGATGAGCCCGCATCCGCGACCAGAGCCGCGAAGCAGCTGCCGGATGAGCATCGTGGTCGTGGTCTTGCCGTTGGTGCCGGTCACGCCAATGACGGGGATGCGCGCATCCGGCGCGCCATGAATGCGCCGTGCCAGCAAGGCCATCGTCTCGCGAGGATTGCCCGACAGCACGCCGAATGGAACAGGACAGTCGATGTCTAACTTCCGGTCACAGAAGATGGCCGACGCGCCCGCGGCCAGCACCTGGGGGATGAACCCCGCGCCATCACTGTGTTCGCCCTTCAGCGCGACGAAGGCCCATCCGGGCTGGATCTCGCGGCTGTCGCACGCGAGGCCTGCCACGTCCGCCTCCGCGCTGGAGCCAAAGGTCTGGATATCCAGATCCTGAATAAGTTCGGACAATCGCATCAGGGGTTCCTTGTCTGGATCTTCACGATGGCGCCGGATTCCAACGCCGCACCGGGAGACGGGCTCTGTTCGACCACGCGGCTCAGGCTGCTGCTTGGCGCAGCTCCGGACGCCGCGACACGCTCGATGCGCGGAACGCCGCCCGCCAGCACGATGCGATGGACCGCGGATTTCAGCGAAAGGCCGCGCACATCGGGCACCTTGCCGATCTCCACGTGCACGACCGCCTCGTCGTTCTCGCTGGCGGGCCAGTCTCTCAGGGAGAGCTTCAGATCCGCCTGTTGATCCTGGTTCAGCGTGTTCAGGTGATAGCGCATGATGCCATCGCCGATCTTCTTGAACATGGGCCCCGCCGTGTTGCCGCCATCCAGCCCGCCGCCCTGGGGCTCATCCAGCATGTAGAGGACGCCGTACTGGGGCTTGTCCGCCGGGAAGAAGCCCATGAACGAGGCGTAGTGGCGGCTGAGGTCGTAACCCGGCTTGCCGTCGTTGCGGATCTTCCGGGCCGTGCCCGTCTTGCCGAACGCCTCGACGCCGCCGTCGAGCTGGGCCCGCTTGGCTGTTCCCTGCGTGATCACACCCTTGAGGGCTTCGCGCATGAGGGCCGAGGTCTCCTCACTCAGCACCTGGCCGCGCACCCGCGGCTTGAACTCCTGCAGCAGCACGCCCTGATCGTTGTAGACCTTCTGCACGATGTAGGGCTGCATGAGCTTGCCGCCGTTGGCGATGGCGCAGCCCGCCATGAGGATCTGCAGCGGCGTCACCGACAGGCCGTAGCCGTACGAGACGGTCGGCTGCGTGGTGCCGCTCCAGGTGGCGGGCGCGATCAAGCGGCCGGGCGTCTCGCCGGGAAAGTTGAGGCCGGTGAGTTCGCCAAACCCGAACTTGCGCAGGTACTGATAGTGGACCGCGGGATCCAGCCGCGTGCCCATCTTGGCCGCGCCCACATTGGAGCTGAGCCACAGCACCTGTTCAAAACTCAGCACGCCGTTGTGGTGGGTATCCGTGACGGTCAGATTCTTGCTGAACCGCCAGCGTCCGCCTTCGCAGTTGATCGGCTCGCCCAGGTGGACCTTGCGCTCTTCCAGCGCGATGGCCGCCGTGAAGATCTTCATGGTGGAGCCTGGCTCGTAGCTGTCCTCCACGGGATGTACCTTGCGGGCGGCCTTCTGGCGTTCCAGCTCTCGCCGGTATTCCTCGCGCTCCGCTGTCGTCCAGTCTGATTCAGAGCGGTTCTGGAACTTCTTGGGGATGATGTGATTTGGATCAAAGGTGGGCGTCCCGGCCATGGCCAGGATCTCGCCGGTGTTGGGATCGACCACCACCGCGTAGGCGGTCAGGGGATGGTAGGCGTTGACGCTCTCCAGCAGCGCGTCCTCGACGATGTGCTGGATGGTGGAATCGATGGTGAGCTGCAAGGTGGAGCCGTTGACCGGGATCTTGGAGTACGTCTCCTGGGGCACCAGCAGGCGCCCCTTGGCGTCGCGCGGGGCGATCAGCTCGCCGGCCTTGCCCGCCAACTGGGGATTGAAGGTGCGCTCGATGCCCAGCTGCCCCATGCCGTCGATATCCGTAAAGCCCAGCAACTGACACCCCAGGCTGCCGCGGGGATAGAAGCGCTTGCTCTCGGGAAGGAAATCCACCCCATCGAGCTTCAGAGCCTTGATGGCCTCCACCTTGTTGGCCGTGAGCTGGCGATCCATCCACACGAAGGGTTTCTTGCGGAGCAGGCGCTCCATGACGACGCTCTTGGAGACCTCCAGGATCGGCGCCAGCTTGGCGGCCACGGACTCGGCTTCGGCGCGGTTCGGGCTGCCCCAGGAGCGCTCGTCCTCGCGTCGACCCGCCTTGTATTCGGGATAAAAGCTGGGCGGCGTGCAAAACAGGCTTTCGACCTTCAGCGAGATGGCCAGGGAGCCGCCTCGGCGGTCCCTCAGCTCGCCGCGCACGGGCTGGATCGGCAGCGTGGCCATGTGCTGGCCCTGGGCCCGGTGGGCGTATTCGTTGTGCTTGATGACCTGCAGCCACAGCAGGCGCAGAACAATGAGGAAACTCCAGAGCAGCATGGCGCTGAGAATCCAGGGCAGGCGCCGAACGGCCAGCTCCTGCGCCTCCGGCCGCCCCAGCAACCTTCGCGCCGGTTGCACCGCGATTGCCTTGTTTGCAAACTTCCAGGTCACCACGCTTCGCGTCCCTTGATCCAACTCCATCCTAGCGGATGCATCCCCGACTCAGGAATCTGGCGCTACGAAGCGAAAGACATCCCACGAATCAAAGCCCAGGCATCCCGGGGTGCAGCCGGGCCAGCTTCTGATCCTCGGCCGTGTAGGACTTGGGGATCAGGTGGCTGGTCTTCCGGGGCTGAAGCCCCGTCTGCTGGGCGAACGCCTGAACCTCCTCGTCGCGCTGGAAGCGGGATCGCTCCAGCAGCAGCTGGCGCTGCAGCTCCTCTTCCTGCTTGATGCGGGATCGCACCTCGCTCATCTCGTAGCCCAGCCGAGTCTTCTGGACCTGCAGATAGACCATGGTGGCCAGCGGCATCGCCACAGCGAGCGCCAGGACGAACATGCGGAGGATGCCTTCTCCCTCCACCTGGCGGTTCTGGGCGGGAGCGTTGCGGCGGGAAGATTTGAGCATGGCGATCATGGCGTCCTCGACCTAGAGACGCTCGGCAATCCGCAAGCGCGCGGACCGGGAGGCAGGGTTCGAAGCGATTTCCGCGTCCGTGGGCTTGAGGCCCCCGGCGTGGATGAGCCGGACGATCTTCGGCAGGGTTTCGGGCGAGGTGCGGCCCGGACCGTCGTAGATGCCCGCGAGGCGACGCAGGGTCTGCTTGACGATGCGATCCTCGAGGCTGTGGAAAGAGATGACGCCGATGCGTCCGCCGGGCTTGAGCAGGGCCACGGCCTTTTCGATGGCGGCGCCGAGACGCTCCAGCTCTCCGTTGACGGCAATGCGGATGGCCTGGAAGGTCCGCGTGGCGGGATCGCTCTGCTTCTTCCGCAGGGCAATCTCCCGGGGAAGCACGGTGTAGACGGCCTTGGCCAGATCCAGCGTGGTCTGCAGCCGGCCCTCGGCCAGCGCGCCCAGGATGGCCCGGGCGATGGGGCGCGAGGCGCGCTCCTCGCCGTACTGGTAGATCGCATCCGCCAGCGAGGTGTCGTCCTGCTCGGCGATCCACTGCAGGGCAGTGAGGCCGTGCTCGGGATCCATGCGCATATCCAACGGGCCTTCTTCCCGAAAGCTGAACCCGCGGACGGGATCCTTCAGATGCAGCGTTGAGACGCCCAGATCCGCCAGGATGACGTCCAGACCTTCGGGCGCCTGGAGATGACACCAAGCCTGGAAGAGCGTCTCGTCCCAGATGTCTTCATAGGCGCCTGCCAGAATCGACAGGCGCGCGTCACGCCCCAGGCGCGCCTTGGCCCTTTCGCGGGCAAAGGGATCGCGGTCCACGCCCAGATAGCGGGTATCGCCATCGGCGCGGGCCAGTAGCGCCTCGGCGTGTCCGCCCAGGCCCAGGGTCAGATCCAGCACGCGTCCCGCGGGCGGCACGGGCAGATTGTCCAGAACCTCCTGGAGCAAAACGGGGATATGGATGGGCTGCGGATCGGTCATCTCATATTCCCAGCTCGGCCAATTGGGCCAGATCATCGGTACTCAGCGGTTCGGCCACCAGACGGCGCTCGAAGCCGCCCTTGTTCCAGAGCGCCAGATGGTCGAGCTGGCCCAGGATGGCCACCTCGCCCTGCAGATGCGCGGCTTCCCGCAGGATCGGCGGGATGACGAAGCGCCCCTGGGCATCGGGTTCGACCTCGCTGCCGTAATAGGCGGTGACTTCCAGGAACTTCCGCTTGGCGGGGCTGGTGCTGGGCAATTGCTCCAGACGGGCCTCGATGGATTCCCACACCGGCAGCGGATACAGGCGCGCACTGCGCCCATCCAGGGAGGTCAGGTAATGGCGCGCACTTCCCCCGCCCTCGCCCTTGGCGAAGGTTTCCAGATCGGCCTTGAAGGTGGAGGGCAGCTTGAGGCGCCCTTTTTCATCCACGGTGGCCGGGGAATTGCCGCGCAATCGCAGCACCGGTTCCGCCTTTCATGTGAGGGGCTCTCCGTTTCCTCGGCAGGCAAGAAAGCCACTTTCGGCCATCTTGATCCACTTTTGTCCACTGAGATCCACCACCAAGCATAAAAAGGTTCTAAAACCCCACAAGCCGAAATAAAAAGCGAAATGCATGGCGCGTGAATTCACAGGAAGGTTCCACGCGCCCAGCGGCAAGCCGTCACAATCCTGGAGGTGGAGACATACCCATGCCGCAGGCCAGACAGGACCTTTCCCGATCCGTTCCGGTGCCATGGAAGTCCTACCTGCTGGGGGCCTTAGGTGCGGGCATCCTGGCCACCGCCAACGAGCCCATCGTCAAGCTCGTGGGCCTGGCGGCCGTGGCGGGGGGAGCGCTATGGCTGGCCTTCGAGGCCCGCACGGCGCGGCGGCTGATCGATCGCATCCTCCAGGCCATTCCCATCCAGGACAAGAGCGAAGCCGTCCTCCAGGAATTGCCCAAGGCTTGGTCCGCCCTTGAATACGAGAATCAGACACTCAAGGCGCAGGCCCACCGGGAGGATCGCCTGCGCATTTCGATCCTGGCCAATCTGAGGGCGGGCCTGATCATCTTCGGTGCCGACCGCCGGGTCCGCATGTTCAACCCCGCCGCCCAGCGCCTATTGGGCAGCTCCAGTTGCCTGGGCCTCGACGAAAGCCTGCCGGGAGTTTTCCGCGAACCCGAAAGCCTGCGCAATCTGGAACGCGCGTTCCAGGGCGAGAGCGTGGAATGGGTGCTGCGCCGCACTCCGCGGGTCCTGAGCCTTCGGGCCGTGCCCATGCTCGACCCTTCCGGCGAGGACGGAGATCTGCTGGTCACCCTGGACGACATCTCGCGGCAGGAAGCCCTGGAGAACACGCGCCAGAAGTTCATCTCGAACGCCAGCCACGAGCTGAAGACGCCCACCACCAGCCTTCGCATCGCCGCTGAGAATCTGCAGGATGGGAACCATGTCCTGCCCGGAGGGGAATCCAGCCTGCAGAGCATCTTCCGCTCGGTGGACCGCATGACGATGCTGCTCAATGACATCTCGGAGCTTTCGCGCATCGAGACAGGCGCGCTGGTGCTTCGGCCGGAACCCATCCTACTGGGCGATTTCGTGAGCGGCCTGCTGGAGGATCTCAGGCCCCAGGCCAAGGCCCAGCAGGTGGCGCTAGCCTGCAAGCTGCCGCCGGCGCTGGAAGCCCGGTGCATCCAAGCCGATCCATTGCGGCTCCAGCAACTGCTGGAGAACCTGCTTTCGAACGCCATCAAGTTCTCGCCGCAGAACGCCGAGGTCCGGCTCTCCATCCAGCCGGATGGCCCCTGGCTGGCCTGGACCGTCGAAGACCATGGGCCGGGCATCGCCCCTACGGAAGCGCAGCGCATTTTCGAGCGTTTCTACCGCAGCCCCAGCGCCCGCGGCATCCCGGGCACCGGGCTGGGGTTGTCCATCGTCAAGCACCTTTCGGCGCAAATGGGAGGTGAAATTGCCCTTGAAAGCGAGCTGGGGAAAGGCGCCAAATTCACCTTGAGGCTCCCTTTCGCCGAAACAGGGACACATCCCCATGAGGTCCATGCCCAATCCTGAAATGATCCCGACCCCCGGCAGTCGCACCGTAAACTATTCGGGCGACCGCTTGAAGTTTGTCCTGTCGGCCCCGCCGGAAGCCATTGGCCCGGATGGCTCAATGCGAAAAGGCTGGCGGGCCTTCCTGCGCACCAACCTGACGCGGGCGGACCGCGCCAGGGAAGAAGTTATCGGCCTCTCCGGGGCCCGACCCAGCGACGCCCCCACCTTCGCCGGGGCTTCCTGGCGGGATATTCCCCTGACGGCCAGCGGGCAAGGCTGGGCCATGGATCTCGCGCTCACGGAAGTCGGCTATTTCCGGGCCAAGGCCTACTGCGTGGATCCCCAGGGCCACCAGCATTGGCCGGATGGCCCGGATGTGGGCATCTGCGTCAACCCCAATCATCTGCGTTCGAACAACGGCATCTACTGCGCCTTCCCCCGCATGTTCGGAGGCGCGCGCACCGCCCGAACCACCCGCAATCCGGCCCAGGAAGAAGAGATCCTGCGCCTGGAAAACGAGGGCTACGCGGTCATCCCACCCTCGGGCACCCTGCGCGATCTCACGGCCCAGGTCCCGCATATCCTGAACACGCTGGGATGCCGCATCCTGCACCTGCTGCCCATCGGCCCGACCCCCACCACGTACGCCCGCATGGGTCGGTTCGGCAGCCCCTACGCAACCCTGGATCTGACGGCCATCGACCCCGCGCTGGTGGAATTCGATCAGCGCACCACCGCCGTGGATCAGTTCCGCGAACTGGCCTACGCCGTGCATCTGCGCGATGGGCTGCTCTTCCTGGATATCGTCATCAATCACACGGGCTGGGGCTCCACGCTGCAGAACGAGCATCCCGAGTGGTTCCACCGCAACCCAGATGGCACCTTCCAAAGCCCCGGCGCCTGGGGCGTGACCTGGGGCGATCTGGTGGAGCTGGACAACCACTTCCCGCAGCTCTGGGAGGCCACCGCCGAGGCCCTGCTGGTCTGGTGCCGGCGCGGGGTGGACGGCTTCCGATGCGATGCGGGCTACATGGTCCCCCTGCCCGCCTGGCAGTACATCGTGGCGCGGGTGCGCCAGGAATTCCCCAATTGCACGTTCCTGCTCGAAGGCCTGGGCGGCGCGTGGCAAGCCACGGAAGCGCTGCTGACCGAGGGCGGCATGCAGTGGGCGTATTCCGAGCTCTTTCAGAACTTCGACCCCGCCCAGGTCTCCGGGTACATGGATCATTTCATCCAGCAGAGCGATCGCGTCGGTCCCCTGGTCCACTACAGCGAAACCCATGACAACGATCGCCTGGCCAAGCGCGGCCCATCGTGGTCGCGCCTGCGCAATCACCTGTGCGCGCTGACCAGCCACTGCGGCACCTTCGCCTTCACCGGCGGCGTGGAATGGCTGGCAACAGAACAGATCGACGTTCATCAGGCCCGCGGCATGGCCTGGGGCAGCGAACCCAATCTGGTTCCCGATCTGGCGCGACTCAACCGCCTGCTGCACGACCATCCCTGCTTCTTCGATGGCGCGAGGCTGGAGCGCCTCAGCCCCAATGACGCCTGGATCCTCGCCCTCGGCCGCACGTCCCAGGAAGGCCAGGATCACTGCCTGGTGCTGGTGAACCTGGACCCGGAGACGGAACACAGCCTGGAACTCGACCATTCGTTCCTTGAACATCTGGGGAATGCCCCGGTGGATCTGCTGGAACAGGAACTTCCCCTGATCCAGCCCCGATCCGGCTCCAATCGCTGCATCAAGATCACCCTGCCTCCCGGCGGAGCCTTTGCCCTGGCGGCTGGACATGGCCCCAAGGGTTTATCCGGGGATCGCTACCGGAGTCGCCGCGCGCAGGCGGCCTGGGCCTATCGGCACCTGAGCCAGAGCCTGCCCGTGGAGGATCTGGGCCCCGTGGATTGGCGGCAACTGGGCGCCCTCGCGGCCAAGGATCCAGAAGCGTTTCTCGCCAGCCTGCCCCATGTGGATCCCCAGGCGGCGCGCACCGATCTGCTCGCGGCCCTGCATTCCGCCCAGAACTGCGGCGGATATGCGCCGGTGGTGGGATGGAGCCGCGAGGACGCGCAGCGCGTGGTGCCGGTGCCGCCCGACCACTGGCTGCTGATCCGCGACAGCTCTCCCTTCGAAATGACCCTGCGCCGCCCCGGCCGACGTTTTCTCCATCTGCGCTCCTGCCCAGTGGACGATGGACACATGGCCGCGATCTTCCCCTCGGAGCTGGAGGTGGACGGCGAGGATTCCCTCGACGCCGAGCTCAGCTTCGATCGGTTCGCGGAGGCCGGGAAGCCCGTCCTTGGCACGCTGCGGCTGCTATCCAGGAAGGCCCGGTTCAAGACCCTCGCGCCCAAAGGCCTGGCGCTGCTCACCAACGGGCGCGGGGCCATGGCGCGCCTGCATGCGGATCTGGGCGCCATCACGTCCAAGTACGATTGCCTGCTCGGCGCCAATCTGCATCCTTCCGCCCCCTGCGATCGCCATGTCTTCGCCAAGCGCCTTCGCGCCTGGGTGAACGCCGATGGATTCCTGAAGGCGCTGGACGGCGATAGCCTCGTGCGCTTCGAACCGGGGCCTCCCGCTCGGTGGATCTTCGTGGTCTGCGCCGGAGACGGTCGCACCGCCGAGATCGTCTTGACGGCGGATCTGCTTCAGGACCGCAACGCCCTCGTGCTGCGGTTTTCCCGCCCCGAAGGGCCTCCCCGCTTGGGCGAAGAATTGCCCGAAACCTGCGAGGTCAGGGTTTCCATGCGCCTGGACCTGGAGGATCGCGGGTTCCACTCCGAAACCCACTTCTGTCCCGAAGCGGATGTCCACTTCTCCACCCATCTCCAGGCTCTCGAGGATCGCTGCGGCTTTGTCTTCGATCCCGCGCCGGACCGGAAGCTGAAGGTCTGGCTGGAGGAAGGCGCCTTCCATGCGGATCCGGAATGGAGCCACGATCTGGAACACACGGTGGAATCCACCCGCGGGCTCTCTGACCACGGCGACGCCTGGAGCCCCGGATGGTTCGAGGTTCCCCTGGCCCACGGCCAATCCGTCCACATGGTCCTGTCCGCCGATGGCGAGGCAGGAGAACCCAGTCCTGAGGAAGTGCGGGACTTCTCCAAGGCGCGCAGCCGCCGCCTTGCCCAGCTGGATCGCCAACTTCCGGCCCTTCGCACCGATACCTTCGGGCATCAGCTCGCCGTCGCCGCCACCGCCTTCCTGGCCAAGCGCGAAGGCGGTCTGACCGTCATCGCGGGCTATCCCTGGTTCCTGGACTGGGGCCGGGACACCCTCATCTCCGCGCGAGGCCTGCTGGCCGCGGGCTTTGGGGAGGAGGTCCGCCGCCTGCTGCTGACCTATGGCGCCCTGGAGCGCTCGGGCACCCTGCCCAACATGCTATCGGCGGATTCCACGGCCAACCGCGACACTTCGGACGCGCCCCTGTGGTACGGGCTGGCGTGCGAGGAGGCCGCGCAACGCCTGGGATCCGAACTCTACACCCAGAAGACCGCCGACGGCAGAACCGTGCTGGAAATCCTCGCCTCCATCGCCCGGGGATACCTGGCGGGAACGCCCAATGGCATTCGCGTGGATCCCGATTCCGGCCTGGTCTGGAGTCCCTGCCACTTCACCTGGATGGACACGAATTTCCCACCCTGCACACCTCGCGAAGGCTATCCAGTGGAGATCCAGGCCCTGTGGATCCGCCTGCTGCGCCAGCTTCAACGCGTGGATGGCGGCCAGGAATGGCAGGCGCACGCCGATCGCGCCACGGCCAGTCTGGAACGGTTCTGGTGGCCTGAACGCGGGTGCTTCCACGATCTGCTGGCCGCCCCATCAGGCAAGCCCGCCGCCCTGGCCATGCCCGACGGGCACCTGCGGCCCAACCAACTCTTCCTGGTCTCCCTTGGACTGGTGACGGGGGACCGGGCCAAGCGCGCGGTGCGGGCCGTGGAGCGCCACCTGCTGATTCCCGGCGCCCTGCGCACCCTGGCTCCGCTGCCGGTCCACCTTGCGCTTCCCATCCGAGGTGCCGACGGACATCTATTGAACGATCCATCACATCCCTACTGGGGTCGCTACGAAGGCGACGAGGACACCCGGCGCAAACCGGCCTACCACAACGGCACGGCGTGGGTCTGGCCTTTGGGCACCTTCTGCGAGGCGCTGGTGACGGCCTGGAACGCCGATCCGGATGCGGTGGCCGCCGCCAGGGCCTACCTGGGCAGCCTGGACCGGCTGCTTGAGGAAGGCTGCATCGGACACCTGCCCGAGATCCTCGATGGCGACGCTCCCCACGCCCAGCGCGGATGCGATGCCCAGGCCTGGAGCGTCACCGAGGCGCTGCGGCTGTGGTCACAGTTGAACGCCCGCACGGAGTGAGGGTTCCGCGCTACCATCATTCCACCCAAGCCCGCGTTTTTTTCATGGAGTTCGCATGTCTGATTCCGTCTCGCGTGATTCCGAAACCAAGGCCAAGACCACCCATCCAATCCAGCAAAGCCTCATCAAACTCACCCGGAACCTCTGGTGGACCTGGCGCCCGGAAGTCCGGTCCATCTTCCGGGACATCGACCTGGAGCTCTACCACCGGGAACATCGCAATCCCGTGCGCGTCATCAAGTCCGCCAGCGTTCCCCTGCTGGAGAAGCGGGTCGCGGACGTGGATATCCAGACCCGCACCGACCGCGCCCTGCGCCAGCTGGACGAGTATCTGAATCCCATCACCACCTGGGGACTGGTGCATGCGGGCACGCTGCAATCTCGGCCGGTAGCCTATTTCTCCGCCGAATTCGGCATCCACGAATCCATCCCCATCTACTCCGGCGGCCTGGGCATCCTGGCGGGCGATCACCTGAAGGGCGCATCCAACCTGGGCATCCCTTTGATCGGCGTGGGCCTGCTCTATCACCAGGGCTACACGACACAGGAACTGGATGCGAGCTTCTGGCAGCACGATGTCAAAGAGCCCTTTGACATGGAGGACATGCCCCTCGAGCCCGCCTTGACGCCGGAAGGGACCCAGGTGCGGATCAGCCTGGAGCTTCCAGGTCGGCTGGTGTGGGCCAAGGCCTGGGAAGCCAAGGTCGGACGCATTCGATTGATCCTGCTGGATGCGCGCGACGACGCGAACAGCGAGGAGGACAAGGCCCTGACCGCTCACCTCTACGGCGGCGACCAGCGCATGCGCATCCAGCAGGAGCTGCTGCTGGGTGTCGGCGGAAGCCGCGCGCTGCGCGCCATGGGCATCACGCCGGGCGTCTTCCACCTGAACGAGGGACACTCCGCGTTCGCCATCTTGGAATGGGCCCGCCACCGCGTGCAGACGGATGGCCTGGAACCCTGGCGCGCCATCCGCGAGGCCACCTCTGGCACCGTCTTCACCACGCATACGCCCGTGGAAGCCGGTCACGACCGCTTCCCCGCGGATCTTGCGGCGGAGCATCTGGCGCCACTGGCCGAAGGGCTGCACTTGCCCCTGCACGATGTCATGGGCCTGGGCCGCGTGAACGTCGACGATCACGGAGCGCCCTTCCTGCCCACCGTCCTGGCGCTGAAGTGCTCGCGCCGCGCCAATGCAGTCTCGGCGCTGCACGGCGTGGTATCCCGCGAGATGTGGCAATGCCTGTGGCCCGACCGGAAACAGGATGATGTGCCGATCGGGCACATCACCAACGGCGTCCACACACCTTCCTGGATCTCCTACGAACTGAACCAGCTCTTCCAGTACCACCTGGGCACCAATTGGCTCGAATCCATCGTCCGACCCGATCTCTGGATGAAGATCGAGAGCATCGACCCGGCCGAAATCTGGGAGGTCAAGCAGGTGCTCAAGGCCCGCATGATGCGGCTGGTGCGCGACCGCGCCAAGGCGATGCACGAGCGGGTCGGCCTGCCCCCCATGGAGCGTCCGCCGCTTGCCCCCAATGCACTGACCATCGGATTCGCCCGCCGCTTCGTCCCTTACAAGCGTGCGGATCTGCTGCTGACGGACCTGGACCGGCTGGATCGTCTGGTGAACAACCCCAAGCGGCCCGTAAACATCATCTTCGCGGGCCGGGCGCACCCCGCCGATGGCCCCGGCAAGGCCATTATCCAGCGGGTAGGACAGCTCTCCGAAGACCCCCGCTTCCGCGATCGGATCATCTTCGTGGAGAACTACAACATCCACGTGGGGCGCAATCTGTACCAAGGCGTGGATGCGTGGCTCAACACCCCCATGCGTCCCCTGGAAGCCTGCGGCACCAGCGGGATGAAGGTCATCATGAACGGCGGGCTGCACATCTCCGTGCTGGACGGTTGGTGGGCCGAGGCCTTTGACGGCGAGAACGGCTTCGCCATCGGCAACGGCGAGATCCACGCCAATCAGGAGATCCAGGACCAGCGCGATGCGGAGAGCCTGTTCCGCATCCTGGAGGAACAGGTCGTCCCGATGTACTACGACCGTGGCCCCGATGACATTCCCTACCGCTGGATGGCCCGCGTGAAGCGCTCCATGCGCACCCTGGCCTGGCGCTTCAACGCCGATCGCATGGTGATGGACTACGTCCGCAACTGCTATCTGCCCGCGGCCGTGGCGTCCTCCTGCCAGATGCCTCCCGCTTAGTTATGAATTTCAGGAAAATGATCAGGCCGGAACACACCGTTCCGGCCTTTCCTTTGGAACGCCCATGCCCATCGCCACCCTGGATGTCCGCAGCCGGAATCGTCAGGAATTCATCCCGATGACCTCGGAACTGCAACGCGCCGTTGAAACCAATGGATGGATGGAAGGCGCGCTGCTGGTGTTCAATCCGCACACCACGGCCGGGCTCACCATCAATGAGGGCGCGGATCCAGACGTGAAGCGGGATATGCTGGTCGCCCTTTCCCGCCTAATCCCCGAGCGCGGCGACTACCACCACGCCGAGGGCAATTCGGACGCGCACCTTAAGGCCAGCCTCATGGGATCAAGCGTCACCCTGCCGGTCGTGAATGGCCGTCTGAAGCTCGGGACTTGGCAGGCCATCTACTTCTGTGAGTTCGACGGCCCACGTTCAAGACAGGTGCAGCTCACCTTTCTTCAGGCGGATAGCTCCCGGTAGAAGGCGAGGTAGTGCTTGGCGGCGATGCGCCAACTGAAATCCTGGCGCATCCCGCGATGCTGGATCTGCCTCCAGGTCTTGGGATGGTCGCGGTAGAGGGCGCAGGTCCGACCGATGGTTTCGCCCAGCACCCAGGCGGTTTCCGGCTCGAACACAAACCCTGTCGCCACATCCTGGTGTAGGTTCTCCTCGCTGGCGTCCACCACCGTATCGGCCAGACCGCCAGTTCGGCGCACCAGCGGTAGGGTGCCAAACTTGAGCGCGTAGATCTGCGTCAGGCCGCATGGTTCCTGGCGCGAGGGCACCATCAGCACATCGCAGCCCGCGATGATGCGATGCGCGAAACCTTCGTCATAGCCAATGCGGGCGGCGAACTGCCAGGGCTTTTCCGCGGCCTTGCGCGCAAAAGCGGCCTCCAGCGCTGGCTCACCGGTGCCGAGCAGCGCGAACTGCGCGCCGAGGGCCAGCAGGTAATCCACGTTCTCCAGCAAGAGGTCCAACCCCTTCTGCGGCGCCAGACGGCTGACGATGCCGAAGAGCGGCGCGCCGGAAGCCTCGTCCAGCCCCAGTTCCTGCTGAAGCGTGTTCTTGCAGATCCGCTTCGCGGAAGGCCGCTCCAGGCTGTAGTGGTTCTCCAGGAAAGGGCTCTTCGAAGGGCTCCAATGCTCATAGTCCGCGCCGTTCAAGATGCCTCGAAGATCGGCGGCCCTTCGGCTCAGAAGGCCATCCAAACCACAGCCACCTGCGGGTGTCTGAATCTCCTTCGCATAGGTCGGGCTCACGGTGAGGATGCGATCCGCATAGGCGAGACCAGCCTTCAGGAAGTTGATCTGGCCGTAGAACTCGGCCCCGTCCATGTGGAAGGCCTCGGATGGAATTTTCAAATCTTCCAGCAAGGACTCTACGTAAAGCCCCTGGTAGGCCAGGTTATGGATGCTGATGACGCTGCGAGGACGCTTCCCTTCAGAAAACGCCAGGTACAGCGGCGTCAGCGCCGCCTGCCAGTCGTGGGCATGAACGATATCGGGCGTCCAGTCTGCACCATCGCCATGGACGCCGAGATGCGCGCCCACCCAACACAAGGCCGCAGCCTTGTAATGGCTATCCCCCCGCTCTTCGTAGGGGTTGCCCGCATGACCATAGAGTCCCGGGGCATCCAGCACGTACAGAGGCACACCTGCAGGGGTTCTCGCCTTGAGAACCACCGCATCGCCCACGCCGGGCGTGCCCGGCACCACACAGGCCCGGCCCTTGATCTCGACGCCTTTCTTCACCCCCGGGAAGCCGGGCAGCAGCAGGCGCGCATCGGCGCTCTGCGCGCGCTGTACCTGGGGCAACGCTCCGATCACGTCGCCCAAGCCGCCAACCTTCACCAGCGGGAAGCATTCCGAAGCCACGTGCAGAATACGCAAGATTCAGCCCTCCAACTGATCCAGCATACGCTGCGAGATCAGCGTCACGCCGCTGGGCGTGCGATAAAAGCGCCGGGCATCCTCCTCGGGATCCTCGCCTACCACCAGACCATCGGGAATCCGACAGCCCCGAGCGACGACCACCCGGCGCAACCGCGCGTGTTCGCCGATATCCGCGCCAGGAAGCACGACCGCTTCGTGCAGATGGGCATGGGAATGGACCCGCACCCGCGAGAACAGCAGGGACTGGTAGACCGTTGCGCCCGAAACGATGCAGCCGGCACAAATCACGCTGCTGAGGGCGACGCCGTTGCGATGGGGACCGCTGTGCACGAACTTCGAGCCCGGCAGTTGTTCCTGGGCCGTGAAGATGGGCCACATCTCGTCGTAGAGGTTGAGCTCCGGGTCCACAAAGGTGAGATCCAGGTTCGCCTCCCAGTAGGCATCCACGGTCCCCACATCGCGCCAGTAGGGCTCCTTGTGAAGATTGGGGAGGCAGCTCTTGCTGAAGTGGTGGGCGAAAACATCGGCCCGCTCGATCAGATAGGGAATAAGATCCTTGCCGAAATCGTGGCTGGACAACAGATCCTCGGCATCTCGCATCAGCTCGCGGTACAGGAAATCGGCCTTGAACAGGTAGATGCCCATGCTCGCCAGGCAGCGATCAGGCTTGCCGGGAATGGTGGGCGGATCCTCGGGCTTTTCGACGAAACCGATGATGCGACCCTCGCTATCGATTTCAGCGACGCCAAAGCCGCTGGCCCACTCCTTGGGAACCTCGAGGCAGGCGATGGTCAGATCCGCGCCCGTGCGCAGGTGATCCTCCAGGAAGATCCGGTAATCCATCTTGTAGATGTGATCCCCCGCCAGGATCAGGACGTTGTCCGGCCGGTGTTCGCGGATGTTGTCAATGTTCTGGTACACCGCGTCTGCCGTTCCGCTGTACCAGAGATCCCGATCCAGGCTCTGCTGCGCCGGTAGCACATGGACGAACTCATCGAGCTTGGCGCTCAGGAAGGTCCAGCCGAACTGGAGGTGTTCCAGCAGTCGATGCGAGTTGTACTGGGTCAGCACCTGAATTTTGCGAAAACCCGAATTAATGCAATTGGAAAGCGTGAAATCGATGATGCGGTATTTGCCCCCGAAATCCAGACCGGGCTTTGAATAGGTGCTGGTCAGATCCATCAATCGCGTTCCCCGCCCGCCAGCGAGAATCACCGACACTGTGCGTTTGGGCGCGAGAGCCAGCTCTGTCGTGGGCATTACATCACTCCTCAGTCATGGGATCTAACCGGGGTCCATAGGGGCTGTGTTGGATCTTTGAAAACCTATCGTTCACATCCAAGGGATCTTGAATATCCGCAAGCGCTTCGAAAGCCGCGCCCATGGGGTAATCTGGTGCCATGCGGTTTTTCCATTCATCCGACTGGCACCTGGGAAAAAGCCTCTGCAACGTGAGCCTGTTGGACGACCAAGCCGCAGCTCTGGAGGAGATCCTGCGCATGGTCCGGGACAGCCGTCCCGATGCATTTGTCCTGGCGGGCGATGTCTACGATCGCGCCGTGCCTCCGAAAGAGGCCGTTCGCCTGCTGGATGATTTCCTGGTGCGCCTTATCCGCGACGAGGGCGTGCCGATGCTCATGATCGCGGGCAACCACGACAGCCCCGAGCGGCTGTCCTTCGGAAGCCGCTTTCTGGAAGACCAGAAGCTGTTCGTGGCCGGACGCTGCGCGCCAACCTCAGCGCCCATCGTCATCCAGGATGTGGCCTTCCATCTGCTGCCCTTCGGCGATCCCGCCACCGTCCGCTTCGATCTGGCCCAGGACGATATTCGCTCCCATCAGGATGCCCTGGCCGCGCAGGCATCCCAGGCTGCGGCGAAACACCCCGACGGCCTGCGATCCGTGGCGGTGGCCCATGCCTTCGTGATCGGAGGCCTGGAGAGCGAATCCGAATCGACGATCAGCGTCGGAGGCACCGGCGAAGTGGATGCGAAGACGTTCCAGTTCTTCGACTACACGGCCCTGGGCCATCTGCACCGGCCCCAGGCCCCTTCCAGCCAGGTCCGCTACGCGGGCAGCCTGCTGAAATACTCGGCCTCGGAAGCCGATCACCGGAAATCCATCACGCTGGTGGAACTCCCCTCGACAGGCGCTGTCCAGACCACGGCCCTGCCCTTCACCCCCCGCCGTGATCTGAGACGCGTGCGCGGGCTCTGCCAGGATCTCCTGGCCGGTTCGGATCCAGGCAACCGCGAGGACTACGTCTTTGTGGAACTGCTGGATCGCGGCCCCGTGGTGGACGCCATGGCGCGCCTTCGCCAGATCTACCCCAATCTCCTGGGCCTCCATCTGCAGGATCTCGCCGATGGTGAATCCGGACTCAGCGCCGTGGACCACCGCAGCCTGGACCCAGAAGCCCTGTTCGCGAGGTTCTTCGAAGAAACGATGGGCGAAGCGCTGAGCCAGGAAGAACGGGACGTCTACCGGGAGATCCTTTCGGAGACAGAAAACGCGAGGTGCGAATGAAGCCGCTGAGGCTCTCGATCCGCGCCTTCGGACCTTTTGCCGATGCCCAGGAGCTGGACTTCTGCGATCTGGCGGGCCACGAGTTCTTCCTCATTCATGGCCCCACCGGCGCGGGCAAGACGAGCATCCTGGACGCCATCAGCTATGCGCTCTACGGCGAAACCAGCGGAGGCCTGCGCGACGCCAAGGACATGCGCAGCCACTTTGCGGATCCATCGACCCCGACAAAGGTCGCCTTCGAGTTCCAGCTCGGCGGCAAGACCTATCGCGTCGAGCGCTCCCCCGATCAGCAGGTGCCAAAGCTCAAGGGCGGGGGCTTCAAGAAACAGGCGGCCAACGCCGGCATCTGGGAACTGGCCGAGGGCCGCGAGATTCCCCTCGCCTCGGAAAAACCATCGGCGGTGGACGCCAAGGTGGCCGAGCTGATGGGCTTCAAGGCGGGCCCCTTCCGCCAGGTGGTGATCCTGCCCCAGGGCCAGTTCCAGGAGTTTCTCCTGGCCAGCAGCCTCGAACGCCAGTCCATCCTCCAGGTGCTGTTCCAGACCTCACGCTACGCCCGCATCACGGAAGCCCTGGCCGCCAAGGCGCAGGCACTCAAGGACGAGATCCGCAGCCTGCTCGCGGCGGACCGCCAGCTGCTGGACCAGGCCCAAGTCCAAACCTCCGACGAGCTGGACGCTCGAATTGACGGCCTCCGCGAAAAGCTTTTGACACTGGATGTCCAGAAGCTGGAAGCGTCCACCCAAAGAGACACCGCAGCGGCGGAACTCCAGGAAGGGCACCGGATCTCCGCGCTGGTGAAGGAGCGCGAGGAGGCCGCCCTCGAACGGCAAACGCTGGAGGGCCAAGCACCGGAAATCGAGGCCCAGCGCGTGCGTCTGGACCGCGCCCGGCGGGCCGATCGCGTGATGCCGCTGATCCGAACCCTGGACGAGGCGGAAACGGCTCTGGCGCGTCTGCGAGAAGAGGAACAGACCCTCCAGCAAGACTTCTCGGAAGCCACGCAAACCCAGGAGCAGGCACAAGCGCAACTGGAGTCCGCCAAACGCCAGGAGCCCCAGCGCGAGAATCTGCGCCGAACCATCGAACGGCTGAAGGAGCTGGAGCCCCAGCTCCAGCAGATGGAACAACTCCGCGAGGAGCTCCGGAGCATCACCCGCGATCGGCTGAGCCAGGATGGCGATATCCAGCGCCAGCAGAAACGCGTGGAGATGATTGAACAGTCGTTGTCCAATTTCCAGGCTCGGCAACAGGAACTCCAGCTTGAGGCACAGCGGGTGGATGTCCTGGAATTCCAGCTTCAGCAGGACAAGAAACGGCGCAAGAACCGCGAGGAGTTCGACCGCACGGAACTGGATCTAGCCCGCGCAAAGGACACGCATGCGGAAGCCCAAGGCGTCGTGGTGCTCCGCGAACAGGAAGCCATGAAGGCGCGGCAGGCTGCCGATCATGTGCGCGGCCTTTGGGATACGGGCCAAGCTGCCATCCTCGCGTCCCATCTGGCTTCCGGATCGCCCTGCCCGGTTTGCGGCAGCTCCAGCCACCCGCACCCGGCCAAGGCCGCAGGACTGCTTCCCACGGAAGCCGAACTGAAGCAGGCTCAGACCCGCCTGGAAGACGCCAAATCCGCCCTGGATCGGGCCGTGTCCATCCGCAACCAGCGGGAACTCGCGATTCAGCCCTTCCTCACCCGGATCGAGCTGCTCCGCGACGCCTTCGAAGACGAGGGCGATCAAAACCTCGAGGCCCTGGCCCAACTGGAAGCGCAGCACAAGCAGGAACTGGAATCCGCTCGACGCGCGGCGGAGGAGCTGGCCCCCATCGCCCGCAAGCTCGAAACCCTGGCAGCGGATCGAAGCCAAGCCCTGGATAGCCTTCAGGCCCTGCAGGCAACGCTGGCGACGACCCGAAGCCGAGAGGACATGAGCCGCGGGGCCCTGCAGACCCTGGAAGCCTCCATCCTGGCGGATCTCCGTGTCCCCGGCGCACTCTCCACCAAGCTGGACCAGGCCAGGCAGGACCTCGCGGAACTGGAAGCCAAGCGGGAACAGGCCCAGGCCGCCCAGGAAGCGACCATGCTCAAGGTCACGCAGCTCGGGGCGCGCCTGGACGCCCATCGGGCGAGGTGCCGGGAAGCCATGGAGGACAAAGCCCAGCTCTGCGGCGTCGTGGAAGACGGACTGCGCCAGGCGCTGTTCCGGGATCGCTCGGACTTCGAGTCCGCACGCAGGGACGAACAGGCTCAGCAGGCCATGGAAGCAGCCATCCGCCTTCATGGCGAGACACTCGCCAGCGCCAGGGATCGCCACCAGCGGGCCATGGATCAGGCGGGAACGCTGGATCAACCGAATCTCCTGGCGCTTCAGGCCAGCCTCGAACAGGCCCAATCAACCGTGGAGCACTGCGCCAAGGAACTCGTCCGAACCCAGGAAGAAGAGGCATCTCTGAAGCGGCTCCGCCAGGCCCTGGCCGACAACGCCAGGAACCGCCGGGAGCAGGAGCACCGGTACACCATCCTGGGCCGCCTGGCGCGCGTGGCCCGCGGCGAAGACGGGGCCCGCGTCTCCTTCGAACGTTTCGTCCAGGGCGCCATCCTGGACGAAGTGCTGATCTCCGCTTCCCATCGCCTGCGCCGCATGAGCCGCAACCGATACAGCCTGCAGCGCGCCCAGGCCCCCGGCGATCTTCGCAGGGCCGGAGGACTGGACCTCGAAGTTCCCGATGCGCACACAGGAAAGGCCCGCGCCGCCAGCACGCTTTCCGGCGGAGAGGGATTTCAGGCGTCACTGGCCCTCGCGCTGGGCCTATCGGATGTGGTGCAGCGGCACGCGGGCGGCGTGAGGCTGGATACGGTCTTCGTGGACGAGGGCTTTGGAAGCCTGGATTCCGAGGCACTGGAATTGGCGCTTCGCACCCTGGAAGACCTGAAACAGGGTGGTCGGCTGGTGGGCATCATCAGCCATCTGGACGAGGTGAAGCAGCGCATCGCCGCCCGCCTTGAGATCCAGCCTGGTCCAAGAGGCAGTCGGGCAGCATTCCGTCTCGGATAGATGCGTATGTCTGTGCTACCTTACGGCATGTCCATCAGCTACCCCGCTGTTTCATACGAAGCATCGGTTTCATCCTTGGGAAAACGTCGATGACGCCCCGAGCCAAGACAACACCCACAAAGAACGATGACGGCCTGACCGCAACGGCCAAGAAATCTCCTGTACGCAAAAAACCGAACGGATGCACGGAAGCGCTTCTTTTCGACGCTCTCGATGTGGCCATCTTCGTCCACGAGATCGAAACGGGCGCCATTCTGCGCGTCAACCGTCGGATGAGCGAACTCTACGGATACTCTCTCGAGGAGGCCGCACAGCTCGAGATTGGGCAGCTATCCATCGGGCTTTCACCCTGTTCCGGCGTCGAGGCGATGGAATGGATGCGAAAGGCCGCCGAGGAAGGGCCTCAGCGTTTCGAGTGGCTGGCGAAAGATCGCCGGGGACGCCCTTTCTGGGTGGAAATGTCCCTTCGGAAAATCGCCATGGATGGACAAGATCGCTTGCTGGCCACCGCCCGGGATATCTCTGAGCAGAAGCGCATCGAATCCGACCAGGCTTCCAGATTGAAGCGCGCCGAAGCGCAGAACGCCGTCTTCCTCGCCCTCGCGGGCGTTGGCGCGGACTTCCAGGCCGCCATGGATCTCATCACGCATCACCTTGCGATCCACATCGGAGACCTCTGCGTCCTCGAAATGCTGAACGACGATGGCAAGCTGAGCGTGGAATCCATCAGCCAGCCCTACCTGGACGGCGAACCCCTGCTGCCACAGCCTTCCAAGCTGGCGAGGCTTTCGGCCGAGACAGCGGGAGCGGGCGTCGTCACCACCCTGGGCGAATCCATCCGCATCACGGATCCGTCCCAGGCCCAGATCCGTCCCCGGATTCGGCCCGAGTTCCACAGCTACCTGAAACACTTCGGCATCCACAGCCTAGTCATCGTCCCCATGCGGGCAGAGCACCGCAGCATCGGTGCCATCACCCTCGTGAAGGGCGGCTCCAGCCGACCCTATTCGGCCGAAGACCAGACCATGCTTCAAAGCCTGGCGGACCGATCGGCCCTGGCCATCATCAATGCGAAGCTGAGCGCCGAGAATCAGCAGCAGGCGGAAGCCCTTCGCCTGATCAATGCCGAACTGGAACACCGGGTGGCCCAGCGCACCGCGGAACTCGGCGAAGCCAATCGGCAGCTCCAGCGACTCGCCATCGAAGATGCCCTCACGGGACTTTCGAACCGTCGGCGCTTCAATGAAGTGATGGATGAGGAGATCCGTCGCGCGACCCGCAGCTCGGAACCTTTAGGTTTGCTGCTGGGCGACGTGGACTTCTTCAAGAAGTTCAATGATCACTACGGCCACCAGGGCGGGGATGACTGCCTGCGCGCCGTGGGCAAGACCATGCTGAAGATTTTCCGGCGCGCCGGCGAACTGCCCGCGCGGTACGGGGGCGAGGAATTCGCCGTGGTTCTGCCCAATCACACCCCCGAGCAGACCATGGCCGCCGCGGAACGCCTGAGGGCCAGCATTGAGGCCCTGGGCCTTCCCCACGCGAAATCGGATGCCGCCCCCTGTGTGACGATCAGCCTCGGCGTGGTCAGCGCGTCTGCCAAAGGTCACGACGCCAGCTGGTTCATCGAGCGGGCCGACGAAGCCCTCTACCACAGCAAGGCGAGCGGACGGAATCGGGCGACCCTGGCGGCCTTGGAATAGTTCGCAAGATATGGCGTCAGTAGGGATAGTTATCCACCCAGCCCCCTGTCGATAAAGTTTCGACAGATTGGCTGTAATTCCATTCGCTTTGTGCAATGCTTGGCGCCGATCCATCTCTTTTCAATCCGAACCAGGGCCGATTGCCCCGCACGCGGGGTGCCATCCGTTTGCCCTTTGTTCTTTCCAGGCACAGGAGGAATCATGCACGAAGCGACCACCGCAGCGGCCCTCACTGCAACACTGCCGGAAGCCGCACCCATCGAACGCGCCGGCAATATTGCGTCGTGCCAAGCGTTCTTCTCCCTCGTGGACTTCTCGGCCTTTGACCGGTTCATCGAGCAAGGCCGAAGCTTCATGCTCGACGCCGCAAGCCGCCAGCAGCACCTTCGCTTCCACGAGTTCATCCGCTCGCTGGATTTCCGGATCAGCTCTCCGATGCTCCTCGAACACTTCTTCGAACTGGATCAGACCTGGGAGGACGCCCTCTCCTTCGACAATTGGTTCGCACCCAACGAAGATTCGGAACTGATGCACTTCAAGAAGCCCAGCGAATGCCCTCCAGGCGCGCTTCGGGAACATGCCCGCGAAGAATTCATTGAGGCCATTGAAGCCGCCCACGCCGCGCTGTCGATGCTGATCCGCCATATCCGCTCGGAATGCGGGACCGAGGCGATCGAAGCAGCACCAGCGCTGAACATCTGATCCATTCATCCATTCCCGAAGAGGACCGCCGCACCGGCGGTCCTCTTCGTTTTCCTGCATCCGGAATTCCCTCGTAAAAGCCCCTGGATCTGCGCCCATCGAAGAGCCACCTACAATCGGGGGGGGGTCTTCGTTTTCGAGGGTTTGAAGTGCATCAAGCCGGTTGCTTCCTTTTGGAAAGTGAAGCCGATAAATCTTTGTAAATATTGTATTCAAATGATGAATCTGTATTTCTAGAGGTTTAGAATTTTCGCAATGGACGATTCGGCCCCCCTCCTCGATCGGCATGCAAACCAACTCAAAGCCATGGGCCATCCGGCTCGGCTGGCGATCCTACGGCTGGTGGTTCAGGGGCCTGTGGAAGGCACGTCGGTTGGAGAGATCCAGACGAAGCTCGGTATTCCTGGTTCGACGCTCAATCACCACCTGACGGAGCTGGCTCAGGCCGGATTGATCAAGCGCGTACGCCAGGGAACCAGCATTCATTGCTCTGCGTGCTTTGCAGCCCTGAAGGATCTGACGGGCTACATCTGGGACAACTGCTGTGGTGGCGGCTGCTGTGGTGGCGGCTGCCGTGACGCCAACTGCCTGTGAGGATCCAATGAGCCAACCCAAACGCCTTTCGTTTCTGGATCGCTACCTGACGTTATGGATCTTCCTGGCCATGGGCTTCGGAGTGCTGCTGGGCTATGCAACCCCTGGCTTCAACCGGGCCATCAATGCCTGGAATGTCGGCACCACCTCCGTGCCCTTGGCCATCGGCTTGATCCTGATGATGTATCCGCCCCTCGCCAAGGTGAATTACGAGGAACTCCACCTCGTCTTCGAGAACAAGAAGGTGCTGGGCCTGTCCCTGCTCCAGAACTGGGTGATCGGCCCCTTACTCATGTTTGGTCTGGCGGTGCTTTTCCTGCGGGATCGACCTGAATACATGATCGGCCTGATCCTCATCGGTCTGGCCCGTTGTATCGCCATGGTCATCGTCTGGAACGATCTCGCCAAGGGCGACACGGAATACTGCGCGGGTCTGGTGGCCTTCAACTCGATCTTCCAGGTGCTGTTCTTCAGCGTCTATGCCTGGTTCTTCGCGACCATCCTGCCCGTCAAGCTGGGCCTTCAGGGCGCGGTTGTCCACATAACCATTGGGCAGATCGCCGAGAGCGTTTTCATCTACCTGGGCCTCCCCTTCATGGCGGGCTTTCTCACGCGCTTCGTGCTGGGACGGCTCAAAGGACTCGACTGGTATCACCGTGTGTTCGTGCCCAGGATCAGCCCCATCACACTCATCGCACTGCTCTTCACGATCGTGGTGATGTTCAGCCTCAAGGGCGAAGCCATTGTGAAGCTGCCCTTGGATGTGGTCCGGATCGCCATCCCCTTGCTGATTTACTTCGTCGTGATGTTCCTGGTGAGTTTCTGGCTTTCGAAAAAGGCCCGTGCAACCTACGCCCAGAGCGCAACCCTGAGTTTCACGGCGGCTTCCAACAATTTCGAACTCGCCATTGCGGTGGCCGTGGCTACTTTCGGCATCGCTCACGGAGCAGCGTTCTCCGCCGTCATCGGCCCTCTGGTGGAGGTCCCCGCATTGATTGGTCTAGTGAATGTGGCCCTTTGGCTCAAGCGCCGCTGGTACCCCGAGAGCAGCGAATCCATTCAGGACGCTGGCTGCTGCAAATAGAAACCACAACCACCCACTTCAGGAGTCTTCATGACTTCCATGCTTTCCCCGAGGAGCATCCTCTTCCTTTGCGTGGCCAACAGCGCCCGAAGCCAGATGGGCGAGGGCTTGGCTCGCCAGCTTTTCCCGGAACTCCGCATCCAGAGCGCAGGGAGCAAGCCCACCCGCGTGAATCCCTATGCCATCGAGGTCCTCGCCGAGCAGGGTATTGATGCCACGATTCACAGCAGCAAGTCGGTGCAGGATATCGATCCAGCCACAGTGGATCTGGTGATCACCCTTTGCGCAGAAGAAGTCTGCCCGGCCTTCTTGGGCAAAGCAGAGCGCCTGCACTGGCCCATCCCCGATCCAGCCAGCGATGATCCCAGCCTCACCCCGGATCAGATGCGAGCGCGATTCCGGGCGGGCCGCGATGAGATTCGGAAGCGACTGGAAGCCTTCAAGGCCGAGCATTTCTGAGTTATTTCGCAAAAAAACAGGGACCTGTTCCAACGATTGGACAGGTCCCTGTTGCATTCATCAGAGAGCGGATGCCACAAGCTGCGCGGCTCGTCGCGCCTGGCTTTGGCGATGTGAATGGTTTCGTGGATGTCAGACATGAAGTCCCTCCTTCATTCGTTTGGACGAGGAAGGAGGGAGGATGGATACACCTCTTTTCAGGCGGCCATTCTAGCCTGCCAAGCCAGCCACAGGATCCATACGGCGCAAGCCGTCAAAAGCGATCCCATGGCCTTGGGTAGCCATTTGCTCAAAATCGTGGAGAAACGGCTCTGAGCATACCGGCTCGCCCAACCCGTCGAGGCTCCGGCCAGGAAGAGCAGCAGAACATGCCCAAGGGCGTAAGCGAACAGCAGTACGCCGCCCCAGAGAATCCGTTTCTGCAAGGCCACAATGGTCAGCACGGCTGCCAACGCCGGAGTGGCGCAGGGTGCCGACAAGGATCCGGTCAGGCCACCCAACACCAACGCCCCCAGCAGGCCAGCACCATGAAACCGAGTCATGAATCCGTGAGAGGGCGAAGGAATCGCAAAGAGCCCAAGCAGATGCAGCCCTATCGCCAGAAGAACAAGGCCCAGCGCCGCTTTCCATCCCCATCCGATGTCTCCCAGCAGGGAGCCCGTGATCGCGGCAATCAGTCCTAACGCTGTGAAGGACAGAGCCAAACCCAATACAAAGACGGCTGAAAGCAGCATCGGGTGGTACCGACCTTCTTTCGTGCCACCCGTGAACCCCACAACGAGTGGGGCGGCTACGAGCACACAGGGATTGGCCGAAGTCAGCAGGCCTCCCAGAAACACGAGGCCGATCTGCTGGTAGCCCGGTGCCTGAGCCACCAGATCCGCAATGCGGGAAATGAAATCGCCCATTACTTCAAACCAGCTTTGCTCAAAGCTGCTTGGAATTCAGCCTTTTCCCAGAACCCGATGTGGCGCGAGATTTCTTTCCCAGACGGGTCAAAGATCACCTGCGTCGGCATGGCCATTACCTTGAAGGGCTTGGCATCCTTGGGGTGTTCAGCAATGTAGAAGTTTCGGAACTGAGCGCGGTCTCCATACTGGGCCTGCAACTGCGCAAGGATGGGCTGCATCTTTTTGCAGGGAATGCAGGTGGGACCGCCGAACTCAATGACCGTCCACTTTCCCGATTTCAGGATTTGCGTGAGGCCGGATGGATCCAGTGCAGGAACAGCACTCTGGGCGAGAAGCGCCGTCGAAGCTGCGAACACGGCGAGGCTGATGCGATGAAAGCTCATGGCAATCTCCTGAATGAGGTGTGATGTGGATTTCAGGCCTTCAACAGAGCCAGGATTTCATCTGAGCTAGGCACCTTCCCCTGGAACTTGAGCTGGCCATCCACAGCCAGAGCGGGTGTGCTGAGGATGCCGCGAGCCGCCATGGCCATGTAGTCCGAGACCTTCACAACTTGATGGTCGCCCCCAAGTTGTTCCACTGCGTGCTTGGTGTGTTTGAGCAAGGTTTCGCACTTGGCGCAGCCAGGACCGAAGAGTTCGATGAGCATGACGACTCCTACAGGATGAGGTTGAACAAGTAGCCGACGAACATGATGCCGGTGGCCACGATGCCGACGAACACAGCGATCAGGCGAGGGCGAAGCACCTTTCGAAGAATGATGGTTTCGGGCAGGGAGAGCCCGATGACCGCCATCATGAAGGCCAACGTGGTTCCCAGCGCCGCGCCTTTGCCGATCAGGGCCTGAACGATGGGGATCACCCCTGCAGCGTTGCTATAGAGCGGAACTCCGACCAGCACGGCCAAGGGGACGCTCCACCAGGCGCCCTTGCCCATGAAGCGGGCCATGAGGTCCTGGGGCACGTAACCATGAATGAAAGCCCCCACGCCAATCCCCACGAGTAGGTAGGGCCACACCTTGCCGACGATATCGCGCACGCCCTGCACACCAGCCTTGAGCCGATCACTGAAGGCCATGCGCGTTTCCTGTGCCGCCTGTGCCTGGAAGGGGATTTCCATCACCCATGGCTCCAGATGCTTCTCCATCCGCAGCTTGCCCAGCACCCACCCTGATACAAACGCAATGGCAACACCTGTGCCCGCATAGATGGCAGCGATCTTCCAGCCGAACATGCCCAGCAGCATGAAGAGGGCGACCTCGTTCACCATGGGGGCTGAGATGAGGTAGCTGAAGGTCACACCCAGGGGAACACCCACCCGCACGAAACCAATGAAGAGCGGAATGGCCGAACAAGAACAGAAGGGCGTAAAGATCCCGAAGATCGCAGCCACAAGATTGCCCCAAACCCCGGCGCGTCGAGCCAGGACATCCCGCGTATGCTCTGCCGTGATGAAGGTCTGCATGAAGGTGACGCCCAGCACCACCAGCGAAAGCAGCATCAGCACCTTCGGGGAATCGTAGAGGAAGAACGCGACAGCGCTTCCCAGGCGACTTGTGGGATTCAACCGGAAAAGGTGGGTCGTGATCCCATTGGCCATTGGTTCGAGGATGCGATAGAGCCCGAACCAGAGCGGAAGGGCAATGAGCAGCCAGCCTCCGCGTCTCAGGAGGCTAGGCTTCGTGCTGGGCTTCGAGGCACACGAATCCCCGCCACAGCAAGAGCTTCCGGATGAAACGGCTCCTTCCAGTTGTGAGTTTTTTGAAACGTCCATATCGGTCTCGCTATTGGCCGGGTTCGAGATCTCGCCCGGAACTCATCCGTGAGCAGGTTGTCAGCAGAGGTGTCTTCTTTACGGAATGGGCCTTTTTCCGGTCCTTCTTGATCTGAGGATCCAGATCCAAGGATGGCCACAGGGTTTCCAGAAAGACTTTGATCTGGGGATTTTCAGACAGCCCCAAGTAGACCCAGCGCCCTTCCTTGCGCTCCGTCAAAAGCCCAGCCCGCCGCAGCTCCGAGAGATGTTCGGAAGTCGTGCTGGCGGCTAGATCGACAATTTCCATCATCTGGCAAACACAGAGTTCCCCATCTTTCAGGAGCGCCAGCAATCTCAATCTCATGGGATGGGACAGGGCTTTGAATCGATCGACCAGGGGGCGGATGGCTGTCATCGTCATTTCTCGACTTTCCGAAATAACGAATAGCACGCAGCATGCCCCATGTCACGCGCCTCAGCAAAAGAAACATCCATTAGTGCGGCGGGACACGGCCATGTATGGGCCAAATGCCGCTATTTCAGTGGCTTTCGATCACATTGAAGTTCGGCCCACTCATCTAGGATGATCCGGCAGTGTTTCTCCATCTGGCCCTTCAGACACTGTCGAGCGCGATGCAAGCGGATCTTGGCGGCTCCGGGGGTGATCTCCAGGATTTCGGCGATCTCACGAATTTGGAGTTCCTTCAATTCACTCAGGTAGATGATGGTGCGGGAATCCACGGGCAGATCATCCACAAGCCCTCGGATGCAACTACACATCTCTTCCTTCAGCGCCTGTTGGTCATGAGCTGGCAGAAAATGGACAGCACTGTCATCCAGCGCTCGTTCATCAACCTGGGCCTGGGAAGCTCGATGGGATGCGCTTTTCAGGCGATCAAGCGCCGCATTCGTAGCGATCTGGAAGACCCACGTGGAGAGCTTCGCCTGGGCGCGAAATCCATCCATTCCCTGGTGAACCCTGATGAACACATCCTGCGCAAGATCCTCCGCCTCCCCCTGGCCGACAAACCGGGCGAGATAGTTCACGACTTTGGGCCTCAGATCGGCATGAAGTGCGTCAAAGGACATCGTTTCCAAACTCACCTCTCAGACCGTGACCGCGCCCGTCAGCTTCTCATGCAGCGCAACAAGCTTTTCCCGATAGGGAGCCAGAATGACGGCCTGGGATGCTTCCAGTGGCTTGACCGGAATCGTATCCATGACCTGTTCGAAAGTGAAATCCCGCTCCAGCAACTGGGTGACAGCACCATGCAACATGGCGGCAAGACCCCGATCGGTCGTTTCCGGATCCAGGCCAAAGGAGTGTCCCAAATCCCTCAAGGTCTGCCACTGGGGCCAGAAGTAGGTTGGTCCCATGGCCGTGAGAATGGCGTGGGCATTGAGTTGGCTCTCGGGCAATTCGGGGAATAGCCCCAGAGGTGAGAACAGCGCTTCCAGGCAATCCCGGTCCAAGGCCGTGATTCCAGGCCCGTAGGCCACTGGGTTGTACCCCTTCCCGATGATGGAAGGGGCGTTTGGAATCATCCGGGCCAACCGGAGATGACCATTCAGGGATGTCCGAAGGGTGATGAAGTCCACCACTGGAGCCAGAGAAACAACCACCGTGTGAGGGGAAAGCGTTGGTGCGATGTCCAGAAGGACAGCCCTGAGCACTGGGGGGTGCAGAGCCAGAAACACCACCTGCTGCTCTGCAGGTTTCTGGTTGTCGGCCACCACCTCCACATGGGGGTGATCAGCCTTCAGGCGGGCACGGACTTCTGGATTCGGATCGCTGACAACCACCCGATCAAAGGGAATGCCCTTGGCTTTCCACGCCGCAAGAAAGATGGCCGTGATCCGGCCTCCGCCGATGAATCCGATGGTTGTCATGATCGTTCTCCCTCAGCAGCAGCCAGTGGAACCACAGGCGCAGGGGTTCTTGGATGGCAAGGATGTCGGCTCCTCCTCGGCCAGGAAGCGCTCTGAGGTTTCATGGAGCTTCCGATGGGGAGTGGCCTTGACGGCCAAGGCCACCTCCACCGCCTTCCGCATATCAGCTTTGGAAACGCCAAGTTTGTGGGCCAGATCGTAGTGGTATTTGAAGCAAGGCTCACAGGGCGAAGCCATCGCGGCTCCGATGGCCACGAGTTCGATGACCGATTCGGTCATAAGGGTTTGGGCGTTCATACAGCCCTCCTTTCTACTTCTTGAGACGACAAGGCGAAAGAAGGGATACAGAAAAGTTAGGCGCTCGGGCAGCACCCCTGGCAGCAGTCCTTTCCCGGAGTCGCAACCAGAGGCCGGGTCGCCCGCACCTGGATGCTCACCCCCGCATTGCCCGCTGCCTTCAGATCCTCCAGGGTGATCTCGGGATTGCGCTTCTGGGCGGATTCCACCTCGGCAGGGCTGGGATCTTCCGAAATGAAGTGGGTTTCCTTCTCGATGGTGATATCCGAGAAACCAGCCTGGCGGATGGCCTCCAGGTATTCCTCCTTGCGCAAGGCCCCCGCCACACAAGCCGCATAGGCATCCATGTCCTTCAGGATGGAGGCAGGCAGGGGATTGACCAGAACGATATCCGAGACCATCACGCGGCCACCGGGCTTCAGGACCCGAAAAGCCTCCCGGAAGGTCTGGGCCTTGTCCGTGGTGAGGTTGATGACGCAATTGGAGATGATCGCATCCACGGTGGCATCCTCCACGGGCAACTGCTCGATGTCTCCCTGGCGGAATTCCACATTGGCGTACCCGTGCTTCTGGGCCAGATCGCGGGCCCGAGCGATCATCTCGGGCGTCATGTCCACGCCGATGACGCGCCCTTCGGATCCGACCCGCTTGGCGGCCAGGAACGCATCGAATCCAGCTCCGGAGCCAAGATCCAGCACGGTCTCGCCGGGCTTGATGGATGCCAGGGCCACGGGATTGCCGCACCCCAGTCCCAGATTGGCTCCATCGGGGACGGCTTCGATGTCCTGGATGGCGTAGCCGACCCTGAGGCTGGGATCCTCCAATGCTCCTGAACAGCCACAGCTTTTGGCCGTGCCGCAGCAGCTCGTGCGCTGTTGGACGAAACCCGCGTACCGTTCCCGGACCGCAGACTTGATGTTTTCCTTCTCCAGATGGTGATTCATGGGGGCGTCCTCCTTGAGATAGACGGGGGTTCCGGAACACAGCGTTCCGGCAAACTGGGTGGTGCCTCGGACACTGGCAGGAACCTCGGCCAGCGTTGCTCGGCGATAGCCCCGGCGTTCCATCCAGGGACCGATCGTCTCGGTTTTCAGCACAATCTTTCGGTCGCCAGCTCCGGCCTCGGCCGCTTTCATGAGGTCCTCGCCCAGCCCCTTGCCGCGCTGGGAGGGATCCACCACCAGGGAGCGGATGACGACGGCATCCAGCGTGGGCTCAATCGCGATATGCCCCACGACCTGACCTTCCGCTTCACTCACCCAGCCTTCCGTGGCTTCCAGGCCATCCAGAGGCAAACCGGCATCACGCAGAAGCCTTTTCGCGGCTTCCAGATCGGCAGATAGACGTTTCCTGATGCGCATGGGCGCTCCTCGAGTCCAAGGTCCAGGGTTTAGGGTTGGGTCAGCGGGTCAGGAACGGGGGGTTCGACCCGATTTGGTTTTGCAGCAGGCCTTCGCTTTTGGTTCAGGGACTTCGTCCTGGCTCCCGCCCGAACAGCAGTCTTCCCACAGGTAGTCCGTCAGGATCCGCAGGATGGGGAAGTTGGCCCGGTAGTTCAGGAAGCTGCCCTGGCGCTCAACGATGACCAGCCCGGTTTCCGCAAGACAGGATAAATGGTGGCTGAGGGTGGAAGCCGGGATCTCGACGGATTCCTGGATCGCTCCGGCAGACGTTCCTGTTTCTGGCCCACGGACAATCAGACGGAGGATCGACAGGCGGATGGGATTGCCCAGGGCCTTGAACCGCTCCGAGTTCTGATCCACCAACGCGATGTCCTTCTTCGTGGGCATTCCGACCTCCGGAATGAATTCTAAAATATTCGAAATGATCCGCAAGATGTAATTCCACTTTTTTCGAATTCATCATTCCCCAGCTGGTCCCGCATCCAAGCCATCCCGAAAAGGCCTGGATATGCGCGCGGATGCTCCTACCATGGGATCCATCTTTCCGGAGCAGCCATGCCTGAGATTTCGCCTGACGCCATGCTCGGCATCATCATCGGTTTGTTCGCCTGGTTCGCGGTGCGCTGCGTGCTTTCGGGCTTCTTCACGGTCAACCAGAACGAGCGCGCCGTGAAGACCTCCTTCGGCCGCGCCCAGCGCCTGGGCGATGCCACCACCGCCGAGGACCCCGTCTCGGCAATGCTGAACGCCGAAGAGAAACTGCGCTACGCCTATCCGCAGGTCCAGGTGATCCAGCCGGGCGGGCCCTATTTCAAGTGGCCCTGGGAGAAGATCTA
>DAOPYE010000013.1:0-42497 GCA_035352715.1 Holophaga sp.
GACCTTTGGGTTATGAGCCCAACGAGCTACCGGACTGCTCCACCCCGCGGCAGGAAAATTAGAATAGCACGTTGGGGGAAATCGGCAAGGTAAAGGATTTGCGGGGCCGCAAGCGTTTATGAGATCCAAGCCTGCTGCAGCGCTTCGCGGGCGGCGTAGGTGATGATCATGTCGCTGCCGGCACGGCGCAGGCTGAGCAGTTGTTCGAGCATGAGTTGATCGCCGTTCACCCATCCCATCTGTGCGGCGGCTTTGACGGCGCTGAATTCGCTGGACACGTGGTACGAGGCGATGGGTAGCAGCGTGGATTGGCGCAGGCGCCAGATGAGATCGAGGTTGTGAATGCCGGGCTTGACCATGAGGATATCGGCGCCTTCGTCCACATCCAGCAGGGCATCTCTCAGGCCTTCGCGGGCGTTGCGGGGGTCCATCTGATAGCTGCGCCGGTCGCCGAATTTGGGGCTGGAATCGGCCGCGTCTCGAAAGGGTCCGTAGTAGGCGCCCGCGTGTTTGATGGCGTACGAAAGAATCGCCGTGTTTGGACACCCCTCTTCGTCCAGGCGCGCGCGGATGGCGGCGATGCGGCCATCCATCATGTCGGAGGGCGCCACGACGTCTGCCCCGGCCTGGGCATGGGTCAGTGCCATTTTCGCAAGAATGGCCACGCTTTCGTCATTGGCAATCTCGGCTCCGTGCGCGATGCCGCAGTGTCCCGTGTCCGTGTAGGCACACAGGCACACGTCCGTCATCACGATCAGGTCGTCGCCGAATCTCGATTTCAGGGCCTTCACGGTCTGGGGAACGATGCCTTCGGGATCGTGGCTGTGCTCGGCCAGGGGGCTTTTGAAATCGGGAGCGCCAAAGAGCAGCACCGAGCGCAGGCCCAGCTTCAGGTCGTGTTCCACCTGGCGGAGGGTTTCGACCAGGCCTGCGCGGGCGATGCCGGGCAAGGATGCGATCTCCGCGCGGCCAGATGCCTGGGTGACGAAGTGGGGCTGAACGAGATGGCGCGGCCGCAGATCGGTTTCGGCGATGAGATCGCGGATGGCTGCGGTGCGACGGAGGCGTCGAGGTCGGATGAACATGGAATCCTCCTGATCAGAACCTGGCCAGCATACGCCGAAGGCTGTCCTGGGTCGGCTCGCAGACGCCGTGGGGAGGCGTTCCTGTGGCTTCAAATGCCGCGCCGGCGCGGGCGCCCCACGCGAAGCGCAAACGGTTCGGGCTGATGGGGCCAAGAAGCTCGGCCTGCAGCGGGCTGAGGGCCAGGACGGCGTTAAGGTGTGGGGGTTCAGGCAAGGGCTGGATCGCGCGCTCAGCGTGGGTGATCCACGGATGCAGGCGCCAGGGCGTGTCCGCCGATGCGGATTCCAGAAAGCCTCGGCTGCGCTCGCCGCGCAACAGCAGAAAGTCTCCGCCCGCGGGGAACCGCCGCTGGAGCAGTTCCCAGAGCTGTTCGGCGCTGGGCGCATCCGGCACCAGCACGTCCCGATGCTGCAAACAGCGCGCGGTGCCCTCGCCCGTGACCAGAATCGGGACATCAGGGGGCACATCCACGGTGGCGGCGCTGGGGCTGAGAATCAACAGCGCATCGGGCGTGACGATAGGTGCGGGGGCATCCGTTGGTTGCATGCGCGTCGTGAAAAAGGGCACAGGTATCCAGCCGGCTTCGAGGACGACCTTGGAGAGCGCATCCTCGGGTTCGCGCGCCAAGCCAAGCCTTCTGGGCGTGGCTTCCTCGGGCGCCGGATCTGAGTTCTTGGACATCCATTCAGGATGGCATACCAACATCACAAGAATTGGTACCCCGATATGACGGATGCTAATGTACGCTTATCGTTTTCAATCTGTCGGAGCCCTTATGCGCATCCTCTCGTACTCCACCCTGGCCCTTCTGCCTGCCGCGTTGATCGCCCAGGCACCCGCCAATATTTCCCAGCAGCTCAAGACCGAGCAGCCCGCCATTGACGGCCTCATCAAGAGCTACAAGGCCAAGGAAGCCCTGGCTAAGGCCGAGGCCCTCATCGCGACGCCCGCGCCCGCCTACGACAAGAAGGATCTGAACACCATCGTCCAGAGCAGCTACCTGGTGCGCGACCTGATCAGCGCCCACATGGTCGCCGCCCGGGCCGCCAACGCCGCTGGCCAGTGGGAGCGCGCCAACGCCATCCTGGAGAAGGGGCTGACCATCGCCAAGCAGAACAAGGCGGATTTCCTGGCTGCGACCGAGGCGAATCTGGATGCCACCTGGAAGAAGCCTGAGACCGACGCCAAGGCGTTCCTGGCGGGTGCCAACGAGCGCGCTGAGAAGATCAAGACGCTGGAGAGCAGGATCGCTTCCGTGGAGCTTGAACTCTCCAACGCCGAAGCCATCAAGAAGATGAACAAGACCGAGCGGGCTGCCCTGAAGGAGCGTCAGGCCCAGGCCCAGAAGGATATCGAAGAGGTCGGCCAGCTCAAGGGCATGGAAAACGATCGCAAAATGCATGAGGACAACCTGGCCAAGGTAGCGCAGGTGCGCGGCTATCTGGATGGCGTGACGAAGGATGCCGATGGCGTCATCGCCGCCATGGCTGGCTCCCTCGAAAAGAATCAGGCTCGCGCGAAGGCCCAGGCCGACGAGATCAAGGCCTACAACAGCAAGCAGGCCGAGCAGAAGAAGGGCAAGAAGAAGGTTGCGCCCGTGTCCTGGGTCGAGGCCGTCATGAACGATGCCCAGAATATTGTGAAGCTCGCGCCCGCCGACCAGGTCAGCTTCCTGAACCGCCTGCTGGTGGTTGAACCCACCAACAAGAAGGCCCAGAAGGCGCTGGAGAACGTCGTGGCTGGCAAGGCGCCTTTCGAGGCCGAGAAGAAGGCCGCAAAGGGCAAGAAGCGCTAGTCGCATACAAGCAAGGAGAACTGCCATGCGGATTGGATCCACTCTCACCCTGTCACTCGTTCCCGCTCTGGTGCTTTCGGCCCAGGCGCCGACCCTGGGCCAGAAATTAGTGGCCGAACAGCCCGAGATCGAAAAGCTTCTCGTGGCGATGAAGGCCCGCGAAGCCTTTGCCCGGGCTGAAGCCCTTGTGCCCGCTACCGTCGAACCCTTCGACAAGAAGGACGCCGGCGCGGCCATGCAGAGCAACCAGCGTTACCGGGTGCTGACGGCCATCTACGCTCAGGCGGGCCGCGTGGCGTTTGCCGCCGGTTATTGGGACAAGGCCTTGGACTATCAGACCAAGGCCTTGAACCTCTCCAAGGAGAATGCTGAAGCCACCAAGGCCGTGCTCTCCGAATACGCGAAGGCGCTTCGCGCCATGATGGCCGCCCAGCAGCGCCAGATCGATGAAACTGCTTCCTACATCGCCGAGTTGAAGGCCAAGCCCGAACTCGACGCTGGTGACAAGCAGCAGATCGAGATGGTGGAGAAGATCAAGGCGGATATCCCCAACAACGAGAAATACGCGCTCTACAGCGAAAAGCTGATCGAGGACACGGCCAAGGAGTCCCCCTACTACCAGAAGGTAGCGGACGCCACGGCCGGATACATCAAGGACGAAGCCAAGCAGTTGGAGGAATACAAGTTCTCCAACGACAAGGCGAAGTACGTCGAGGGCATCATCAGCTCCGCCAAGTTCATGTCCCAGTTCGAGGACAAGCGCAGCAAGGCCGAGTACCTGTACCGCTTGAATGTCCTGTCCCCCGAGAACAAGAAGGTCCAGAAGGAGATCGATATTCTGCTGGGCAAGGCCAGCGCTGAAGCGCCCGCCAAGAAGAAAAAGAAAGGCTGAGATGCGCAGAATTTCCGTTCTTCTCCCGGCTTTTGCCTTGGCCGCATCCCTTGGGGCGCAGTCCCTGTCGGATCGATTCAAGGAGAACTCCAGGATCTGGGAAATGACCCTGGACCGGGGAGATGGCGCGGCGATTCGCCGCAGCACGGACGCGCTGCTGCACAAGGAAGGTTTGGCGGTCAGCCACTCCGACTACAACGAAATGCGCGCGCTCATGGCCGTCAACCAGGTGGCCGCGCGCGCCTGCGTGCTGGATGGCGCGTGGGAGGATTCCATCGCCGCCCTCAAAAAGGCATCCGAGGTCGCGGCGGAGAACTTGGTCAATTCCACCCAGAGCCTCACCAAGCTCCGCAAGGAACATGAGCAGTACCTGGCCGAATGGCGCGATGTGCTCGCCAAGCAGGAGCCTCGCCTGAAAGAGCTGAATCAGCAGCTCGACGAGCGGGGACTCACGCAAGATTTGAGCAAGCAGCGCGAGCAGCTCCGGGCCTTCATCGAAGAACGGCGCAACGCGATCACCCACAGCGAGCAGTCCCTGCGGGAGATCGATAGCATCCTCGCCCGCCTCAAGGAGGATCAGGACAGTTCGGCCAAATCGCTGGCTGCCTGGGGGGATTTTCTCGCCAAGGAAAAGCAGGATATCGCCCAGGCGGCATCCCCCCAGAAATATGTCGGGGATAAGCTAGCGCAAGTGAAGGCGGATGAAGCGAGGCCTCGCTTCGATCGTCTGGCTTACACCCGCCGCCTGCTTCGCCTGGATCCCGATAACGCCGAAGCCCAGGCTTTCGTGAAGGTCCTGCTGGGCGGTGAGGAAGCGGCTCCTGCGCCGTTGCCCAAGCCCAACAGCAAGAAGGGCCGCAAGAAGCGCTGACCCCTGGCCCTAGGCGAAAGACAGAAAGCCTCGCGCTCTGCGGGGCTTTCTGTTGATGGATTCTTCGATCAGCGTTCGGCGAGGCGCTGGAAGCGGAAGCGCACGCGGCGCTGAAGCGCCCGGCCCTCGGGGCTGGTGGGATCCCCCTCCACCATGGCGTCCCCGTGGGCTTCGGCGGCGATGAGCTTGGGATCCACCCCCTGGTTCGCCAGAAAGCGCACGATGGATTGGGCGCGCAGGCCGCTGAGTTCCAGCGCGTCCGATCCACGCCCACGCTCGCCGGGCGCGGCGTGCCCTTCGCATATGAGCGTAAATCCAGGGTATTCGTTGACAAGCTGGGAGATCCGGGTCATCAAGGGCTGGAAAACGGGATCGACCGCTGTGCTGCCTTCCGGAAAGAGCACCGCGCCCCGGAAGCTCACGATGCGCATCCGTGTGCCCGCATCCGGGCCGTCCACGGCCTTGAGATCGGAGAGCAGGCGCTCCAGATCGGTTGCCCGATCCGAAAGCACGCCCGCGCCTCCTGGCAAAATGCCCGTTGCCGGGACCTGGGCGCCCGCCTGGCTGGCCCCCTGAACGGTTTTCACGCCCAGGGCCTTCTGGAGGGAGGAGACCACCTCGCTCATCTTCCGCTCGCCCTGGCTGGAAAAGGAGTAGATCACGGCGAAAAAGGCCATGAGCTGGACCATCAGATCCGCGAACGTGATGAGCCAAAGCGATTCGAAATCGACGCTCCGGCGGCGGATGGCCCGCAGGGTGACCTTAGCCACGGCTCGCGCTCGCGCGACGCACCTTGTCAGAGGGCGCCAGGAAAGCGTTCAGCGCCTCCTCGAGCTGCGCGGGGTGCAGTTCCGATCGCAGCCCCAGGATGCCTTCCAGCATCAACTGCTTGTTCTGGGCTTCTTCCTTGCTGCGCAGTTCCAGCTTGCCTGAGATGGGCAGGGCGAATAGATAGGCGATCACCGCGCCCCACAGGGTGGAAAGCAGGCTCAGGGCCATGGCGCTGCCGATGCCTGAGGAGTCCTTCAGGCTCGCGAAGAGCTGCACCATGCCGATGAGGGTGCCCACCATGCCGAACGAAGGGGCCGCGCCCGCGATGAACCGGAAGATCTCCTGGCCCAGGCCGTGGCGCTCCTGGGTGGCATGGATCTCCGCTCCCAGCACGTCGCGAATGTGGTCGTGGTCCAGGCGATCGGCCACCATCTGGATGCCTTTCGCGAGAAAGGGGTCCTCCGGCATGTGCTTTTCCAGGCTCATGATGCCTTCGCGGCGGGCGCGCTGGCAGAGGCCCACGATTTCCAGCACGACGGCCGGGCGATTCTTGGCTCGCGTGAAGAAGGCCCGGGAAGCCACGTCGAAGGCCGAGCGGACATTGCTCAAGGGAAAGCGGATCAGGGTGGAGGCGATGATGCCGCCGAAGACCACGATGAGGCTCTGCGCGTGCAGGAAGATCCGGGGATTCGGCCCCAGCCCGATGGCCACGCCCAACAGCCCCAGGCCCAGCAGCAATCCCAACAATGTTCCGCGATCCATGGCAGTCCTCTATTGAACCTATCGGCGACTTTTGCCGGATCCTGGAAATCCTATGCCAATCCCGGCGGAAAGCCCATGGCGAGACGCACCAGGGCGATGGAGGGATGCACGCGGCCATCGGCGCGGCGGATGAGGATGGGCTCGGGCCGCGCGGGCAGCTCTGCCGCCGTCAAGAATCCATCGGGCAAATCCTGGCGTCGGCTTCCGACGAAAAGCCCCAGGCCGTAATCGGCACCCTCCTTGAAGATCACGTCCTGGCGACGAAGCAGCAGCAGATCCGCGTCCCGGTAGGCGGCTTCGGCCCGGTCCACCTGGTCCAGGGGGAACACGCAGGCAAAGACGCCGCCGGGGGCCAGAAGGCGCGCGGCGCACTGGGCGTAGTCGGCGATGGTGCCGCGCACCTCCAGGCGCGCAGGGACGGCCTGGGGATGTTCGGCTTCGACCCGACTGCCCAGGGGCCAGTAGGGCGGAGAGCCCAGCACCAGATCGAAAGGCGCTTCGCCTTGGAACAGGTTGGGATCCCGCAGATCGCCTTCGTGGATGTGGTAGCGATCCAGCACCCCGTTGTAGGCGGCGCTTTTGCGGGCCAGGCGGATCGAAATGGTCTGGGCCTCTACCGTGTGGACCACGGCGCCCGGGCAGCGCCACGCCGCCGACATGCCCACGCTGCCGATGCCCGAACCAAGATCCGCGATGCGGCGGGCGCTGGGACACCACGAGGTGCCGAACCAAGCCGTCAGGATGTCGTCGACCGAAAAGCGATGCCCCTTGGCGTACTGGAACAGCCTCCAATGGCCGCACAGGAAATCCAGCGTCTCGTCCGGCTCAAGCTCCACGCCTCCGGGCGGCATCGGTCCGGGCTTCGTCCATCCCTTGAAGGCGCGCTCATTCATCGCGATCAATGCCGATCCGCGCGGATGCAGCGCTCGATGGTGGCGTAGGCCTCCGCCCTGTCCGCCCATCCGCCGCTCTGGACCGACTTGGCTTCCAGATTCTTGTAGGTCAGGAAGAAGTGTTCGATCTCGCGCAGCTGATGGGGGCCCAGATCCGACAACTCCTGGATGTGGGCATAGGTGGGATCGTTCACGGCCACGCTCATGATCTTGTCGTCCTGCCCCTTGTCATCGCGCATCCGCAGCATGCCAATGGGGCGCGCCTCCACCAGGACGCCCGGGTACGTCGCGCCCTGGATCAGCACCAGGATGTCCAGGGGATCGCCATCCTCGGCGAGGGTCTGGGGGATGTATCCGTATTCGGCGGGGTAGTGGATGGGGGAAAACAGCACGCGATCCACGCGCACAATGCTGGTGAGGTGATCAATTTCGTACTTGATCCGGCTGCCGAAGGGGATCTCAACCACAGCATTAACAATTTCAGGGGCCAGTCTTCCCGGCCCGACCATGTGAAGCGACATCGAAACTCCGTTGCTAAGGATCCAGCATACCGAAAGCGGATCAGGTCCTCTTGGGCAGGGCTGGCGCCAGGGAGCAGAGGGCGATGCCGAAAAGGATGAGCAGCGTCCCCAAACCTTGGATGGGCAGCAGATGTTCGTGGAGGAGGATCCACCCCAGAATCACGGTGGTGACGGATTGCATGACCAGCCCCACGGCGCCCACATGGGTTGGCACGCGCCCCATGCCCCAGGAGATCAGCCACCAGCCCAGCGCCTGGACCAGGAAGCCCAGGCCGATCAAGGAGCACCAGCTCTTGGTTGGAAAGCCGTGGAACGTGTCGCCGCGCAGGATCGCCAGAATCGCAAAGAACGCCAGGCTGGAAAGCACAATCCAGAACAGGGCCGATATCGCGCTCAGATGCCTGCGGGCGCGGGCCAGCGCCAGGGTGTAGGCGGCGTAGCAGAAGGAAGAGAGCAGGGCCATGGCCTCTCCGAAATTGCCCGAGAGCTTTGCGCCTTTCGCCAGTGCCAGCAGCGCGGTGCCGATCAGGGCCAGGGCGAGCCCCGTCCATGCGCGCCCGCGTAGGCGGGCGCCGAGGAAGATCGCCATGAACAGGGCCACCCAGAGCGGTGCGAGGCCCACCAGCAGGGTGGCGGCGGCCACGCTGGTCCAGTGCATCGAAAGATGCCAAAGGGTGAGATCTCCCGTGAAGGCCAGGCCCGCGAGGACCGCCCATGGGATGCCTTGGGCGGCGGAAGATTTGACGGGCTCTGGATCTCTCCAGGTGAGCAGCAGCACCCAGGGCAGGGCGAAAACCATGCGATAGAAGCCCACCATCACGGGGCTTGCGGGTGCGGACCAGCGCACGAAGATGCCTGAAAATCCAAGTATTCCCGCGCCAACGAGCAGCACGCCCAAGGCCTTGGTTCCCTGTTTCACATTGATTCCGATTGAAAAGGCACTGAGGCTTCAGGCCAGCAGTTGCGCGAGCTGATCCAGCAGGGCCTTCGGGTCGAAAGGCTTGTGCAGGAATGCATCCGCGCCCAGCTGGCGCAGGCGTTCCTCCACGTCATCATCATGATGCGCGGTGACGACCAGGATGTGTGCGTTACCGAGGGTCGGGTCTTCGCGGCAGGCGCGAACGAGGCTCAATCCAGGGCAATTCGGCATCAGGTAGTCCATCAGGATGACATCCGGCGGGTTCTGCTTCAGTTCCTTCAGGACTTCGAAAATGCTGGTCGGCTCGACTTCGACCAATTCGTAGTCCTGGTTTTTGAGGCAGCCAAGGGTGAACGTGCGGGCCAAGCGACTGTCATCCACGATGGCGATGCGGGCCATTGTCTCTCCCTTGCGACTACATCCAGTGTAATCGCGCTTTCGCAAAGACGGTGCCGCCTCAATTTGCCCAACGGCTGACCTGCTCCCAAGCGTCTTCAGGCTTGGTCTCCCCATTCAGGATGATGGCGAAGACGCGCAGCTTGCCATCCGGCATTTGGACAATGCCGCAGACCGAGGTGACGCCGGTCAGATGCCCCGTCTTGCACCGGACGCGGCGGGTGAGATTGGGATCCTTGATGCTGAGCTGCCAGGGCTCACCGCCAATGATCTTGAGGGATGCGACCATCTCGGGGCCGACCTCGAAATCATTCCAGGCGGCGCGCAGGATGATCGCCAGGGTCTTGGCGGAAAGCCGGTTGTCCTTGCTCAGGCCCGAGCCATCCGTCAGGGCGATCTTGTCCGGGCCGAGATCCAGCAGGCCTCGGTAGAAATCCTGGATGCGGCGCACGCCCTTGGGCCAGGACCCATCACCGAACCGCTTGACCAGCGTCTCCACCATGAAGTTGTTGGAGAACTTGTTGATGTCCATCACGAGATCCCGCAGGGCAGGCGAAGACACGGCCAGGATGCGCGCGGGCGCATCGCCGGGGACCGCCTGTTCCTCGATCGCCAGTCCCGCGTCGCGGAAGGTGCGCGTGATGATATCCACCGCGAGCCGCTCGGGATCCGCCACGATGCGCCCCTTGTCGTCGCGCCCGAAGTTCACGGACAGCGGCAGGATCGGGGGCGTGGTGTCGCTGCTGGTGTTGCCCCATCCGTTGCCGTAGCGCTGGCCGTCAAAGGCGCTTTGGTCCAGCCGGATGCGGCCGCTGATGCGCCTGACGCCCTTGCGCTTGAGTTCCTGCGCCATCATGAAGACGCGCTCCGTGGTCAGGAAGGGATCGCCGCCGCCCTTGATGATCAGGTCGCCCCGCACGGTGTCTCCGCGCAAATCGCCGAATAGCTCCGTGTCCAAGACGAAATTGGGCTTCCAGGTCTTCAGCATGGCGTAGGTGGAAACGACCTTGGTGGTGGAGGCCGGGATGAGGGCGAGATCCTGCTGGGTGCCTTCGATGATCCGGCCCGTGGACATCTCCCAGACTCCGGCGGAGACCTTCACGCCGCGCGCATCCAGGCGCGCCGCCCATGCCTCGAACTCACCGGCGCGCAGCGCCGGGAACGAGGAAAGGCTCAGGATGGCCGCATAAACAAGAAACCTGGTTCGCTTCATGAATCCCTACTTGATGACGGTGGCTGTCGCCGTGGACGAAGAATCGGTGCTGCCGCTCTGGGGCGCGCTGTTGGTGCCACCCAGGTTGCCGAGGTTGGGCAGGCCGCCGGGCATGCCGTAGAGATTGCCGACGGCGGAAAACACCCAGTCGCTGTAGATCGTCTTGCCGTTGTAGATCTTGAAGCTGTCCTTCTGGGACTTGCTTCGGACCCCGACGATCGGCAGCCCGGTCATATCTCCGCTGGCGCCGGGTTGCACGGCGGTCACCAGGGTCCATTCGCCATCGGCGGTCATGGGATCCTTGTAGAGCTGGCGGATGATGGCCGGGCGGACCTTGGTCATCTCCTCCAGCGAGATCGGATACTGCCCGCGAATATTCTTGTAGCGGACGATGGCGGTTCGGATGGCTTCGCCACGGAAGATCAATTCCTCTTCCTGATCCCGCTGAACCTCAGTGATGACCGAGGGCATCGCCCGCGTGAGGAAGATTCCCATCACCGTGATGACGCCCAGCAGCAGCGCCAGGATGTACCCGCGCTGATCCGAACGCATGGAAGACGGCTCGATCATGATCCAGGGTACACCCGCTTAGCGCGGTCCCGCTTGGCGAGCCCGGGACGCCAGGAAATCCAGGAACTCGGCCACCAGATTCGGATCGAACTGCTTGCCCGATTCGCGGCGCAATTCATCCAGGATCTCCCGGCCCGTCTTGGCGGGACGGAACTCGCTGCCCGAGGACATCACCTCGAAGGCTTCGACCAAGGCGATGACCCGGCTTCCGACGGGGATCAGCTCGCCCTTCAGACCATCCGGGTAGCCCGCGCCATCCCAGCGCTCGTGGTGGTTGCGGATGATGCGCATGACATCCACGGGGAACCGAAAATCCTTCAGGAAGGTGGACGCCAGCAGCGGATGGGTCTGGATGCTGCGGATGTCCTCGGTGTCGAGGACCGGCTTGTTGAGCAGGCCGGGATCCAGCATGAAGGTGCCCACGTCGTGCAGGATCGCTGCAATGCTGATGCCTTCCACATCCGCCGAAGGCAGATCCAGGCTCAGGGCGAAGTTCCGCGCCAGGCGCGCGGTGTTCAGGCTGTGGGAGCGCAATTTGGGCGCGCCGCCCTCGACGGAGGTGAGCAGCCGGTGCGCGACGGTGAGGAACGAGCGGTGGTACTGCTCGTGCAAACGGCTTTCCTGGAGATGGAAACCGAGCATCCGGGCGATCTGCTGGATGTAGACCTGGTCCTGGTCGCTGAAGGGCCGCTCCTCGCCGCGGAAGATCAGCATTAGATCCTGGCCGCCGCCTTCCTCCATCAACATGACGGGGAGATAGGTCTGGAAGACGCCGCTCAAGGGCTCTTCGTCCGGCCATTCGCAGCGGGTCAGGATCTGGAGATCCGTTTCGGCAACTTTGGGGATATGGAAGGTCGCGTGCGCAAGAATCTGCTGCTTCAGCGCGGGGTCAAGGGGGATGCGACTGTGGGCCAGGATGGGCCGGATTTCCTCGGGATCGTCCATCCAGAGCGCGACCGCCGAGAGGGGCACGAGGGAACCTAGCAGCGAGGCCGCTTCCCAGAAGAAGGTGCGCTGCTCGGGCAGGATCATGCCGACCCGCAGGGCCGAGACGGGCGGCGGGGCGGGCGAGGCGGGAGCGGATGGCGGCTGCGGTGCTTCCAGCTCTGGCGTGGCGTACGCGCCGGAGCGCGCCACCAGGGACACAGGGGTGCCGCCTTCTGCGAGGTCACCCGCCTGGACGCTGGCCTGGATGGGGTAGCCTTCGATGGCTTCGCCGCGCCCTGGAAAGATCTTGGGCGAGGTGGGCGGGAACATGGAATCCGTCGGCGGGACCGGCACGGGCAGGGCCGATGTCGGCTCTGCGGAGCGAGGTTCGGGCCTGGGTTGCGGCGGCGGCCCATCCTGGGGATTCAGCAGGAATCGGTATTCGCGCAGCGCGTCCACGATCGCCTCGCAGATCACCGCCGTGGGGGCCTCGTCGCAGGTGAGATTGAAGGGCTCGCCCTTCAGCTTGTCCCGTTGGATGAGGATGCCCACCCAGTCGCCGCGATCGTAGACCGGGCTGATGAGGAAGCGAGGCGCGCCGGGGCCCATGGCGAACATGGCCAGATCCGGGGACTTGCGCCCTTCGTTCACCGCGAAGGTCCGCCGTTCCCGATTGACCCATGCGGCGAGCGGATGCGCCTTGGGCAGAACCGCAGGCGGAGGGCTCAAGCGTGGAAAGCCGAAGTGGCTGGCGAGATGGAACTCGGATTCGCCGGGCAGCGACAGGTAGAGCGCCCCTTTCGCGCTTCCAACTTCCTCCAGGCAACGGTAGATCACCTGGGCGAATCGGTGTGCGATGGCATCGCTGAACGGGGACGGAGGAATGGACATGTTGGTTTTTAGCCAGGAAGACGTTTAAGGCTAAACGATAAATCAATGTTTCGCTACTTCAGGTCCACCTGCCCGCCTGGGGGGCTGATTGAAGCGATAGGACTGTTCGATCACGATCCGCCCAGCGGGTCAGATTGGCCAACTGGTTCCCGCATCCGCACTCATACAGCTGAACGGGTTCTTGCCCAAAACCCTTGACCACTTCCAGCCAGTGGACAGGCAGCCCAATGGACGCGATGGCCTCATCCCAGGCCTGTCCGGCGTCCCGAAGGGGTCGCCCATCGACGTGGGAAAGCACGGGGAAGGCCATGGCGCCTACCGTCCAGCGAGCCAAGCGTCGGGTCACCTCCGGCACCAGGGGCATCATGTGGGGGGCGTGCAGCGGGTGGCGAACGGGCAGCAGACCCGCCTTGAGACACTGGGGCGCCAGTTCTGCCACGAGGGCTTCCAGTTCGGGACGCGATCCCGAAACCGTGAACTGGGCCTTGCCGTTGATATTGGAGAGCGCCAGGTCGGGGCGTCCCACCAGGGCCGTGCGCAGTTCCAGTTCTGTCAGGCCGATGAAGAACGCCATGCCCGTCCTGTCGCCGAAGCGGGGAACGCACAGGTTCTCCACGGCTTTGACGAGATCCATCGCGGCCTCGAGGGGCACCGCGCCCGAGGCCACCAGGGCCGAGTAGAACCCCAGGGAATGTCCGGCGGCAAAAATGGGCAGTGGCATTCCGGCGGCGCGGTGGGCGCGGTAGACCCCCACCGAGTGGGCGATGCCTGCCAACGGCGCGTTGAGCGGCGCCCGCAGCGCTGCTTCAGGCCCTTCGGACATCCAGGCGCGCAGGGGCAATCCCGAAAAGGATTCCGCCTGCTCCAGCGTCGCTGCCCAGGCCGGGTTGGCCTCCCATCCGCTGGACATCCCGATGGCTTCGGATCCCTGGCCGGGAAAGAGGAGGGCTGGGCGCGCGGGGGAATTCATACCTGAGGATGACGCAAAAAGGGCCTCACGATCGAGGCCCTTGTGGATGGGAAGCCTGTTTGGACTAGATCTTCAGTACGTTGGAAGCCTGGGGACCCTTGGGCCCCTGGACGATCTCGAAGCTGACCCGCGCTTTTTCGTCCAGGGTGCGGAAGCCCTTGGACTGGATAGCGGAATGGTGGACGAAGATATCGGGGCCGCCTTCATCGGGCGTGATGAACCCGTAACCCTTTTCAGCGTTGAACCACTTCACGGTGCCTTCAGACATGGTGCGTTCTTTCCTCGGGGCCCAGGCCCCAGCGCCTGGGGGTGTCGTGCCCGTACGGTCCTTGCCAGGCCAAGGAACCGCCGGGAGTTGTGCTCCGTCCAGGGCGGCGAGCCATCCGGAGCCGCCACCCAGATTCAAACAAAGACCATGCAGCCCCTGGCGGCGCCAGAAGCGTGGGGTCTGTGTTGCCAAAAAACCGGATGGACGCAGCAAGCCTACCGACGGATTCCCCTTCATTCAACAGGGAAATTGACGATTCTGAGAAGTTTCTTCAGAGCTCCAGTCCCGCCGCGTACGTGAGGTTGAGCAGCGCCATGGTTCGCGTGACGCGGCCCAGGCTGTTCTTCGTCGCGTTCGTGTGCCGAATGCCCCGCGCCTCTAGCGCGTCAAAGTCGAAGTTGCCGTCGTGGCTGAGGTCGATGCAAATCGCGTGATCCTGGATCCAGGACGTGGGCACGCGATAGCCCTGCACGGGTACCGCGCTGACGATGACATCCGCGATACGCGCGAAGGTCTCCAGATGCTCCGGGCGCGTGTGCTGATGACACAGAAGGGGCGTGGCTTTCAGGTTTGCCAGCATGGCGCTGAGGGGGCGACCGATACGGAGGCTGTCGTTGATGATCAGCACGGTCTTTCCGGCCAGGAACGCATCGCCGAAAGCGCGCTTCATGGTCTTCACCACCGCCCGCCCGGTGCAGGGCATCATGCAGATCCTGTCCCTGCCCGTATCCAGGCGCTTCCGGAACTTCTGCAGGTAGCCGATGTTGATGGAGTGCAGGCCCTCGATGTCCTTGTTGGGATCGACCAGATCCATGATCTCGTCGTCCTTCACCTCTGGGTAGCCCAGAGGATAGAACACGAAGATTCCATGGATGCGTTCGTCCTGATTGAGGTGCGCGATGGTCTTCATCGCCTGGACACCGCTTTGAACCAGGTGGGAGCTGGCGTGGATGCCCAGGTCTGCGCAGTCCTTCAGGATCAGATTGCGGTACAGCACGCTGCCGGGATCTTCGCTGCCCAGCAGCACCGCGAGTCCGGGCATGAAGCCCAGGCGCTGGAGGTGATGCCGCACCAGTTCGCGGTAGTAGCGGGCCGTGTTCTGGCAATCGAGTATTCCGGTGGGCGCTTCTCTCATGGCTCCAAGTGTAAGCTTTTGCCTGTGGTGTGAATGTGCCGGAGGTCATCCAATGTCAATGACGGTGCCGAGTTCGACCGGGACATGGACGCGAAAAGCGCTTCGCAAGCTGCAGGACGCACTCGAAGCAGCCTATCCGGATGCGCGCTGCGCCTTGGATCATGGCGATCCGTACCAGCTGGTGGTGGCTACGATCCTTTCGGCACAATGCACGGACGCCCGCGTGAACCTCACCGCGCCGGCCCTCTTTCGCCGCTATCCCGACCCGGCCAGCCTCGCCGCTGCGGAATTGCCCGAACTGGAGGAACTGATCCGATCGACGGGCTTCTTCCGGAACAAGGCCCGGAATCTGAAGGGCCTGGGCCTGGCCCTGATGGAGCGCCACGGCGGACAGGTGCCCGGCGACGCCAAGGCCCTTGCGGCCCTGCCTGGCGTGGGGCAGAAGACGGCCAACGTGGTGTTGGCCAACGCCTTCGGCATCCCCGCGCTGGCGGTGGATACGCACATCTTCCGCGTCGCTCGTCGCCTGGGGCTCTCCCAGGCTTCCACCCCCGAAAAAGTCGAAGCCGATCTCTGCGCCCATTTCCCGAAAAGCGGTTGGATCGCGCTGCACCACCAGCTCATCTGGCACGGACGAAGGGTCTGCGATGCCCGGAAACCCCACTGCGAAGTGTGTCCCCTGGGCCCGCTCTGTCCCACGGGGCAAGGACGGATGCCGGATCCCCACCGGGCTGGCAAGTAGGCCCCAAATTTCACTTCGATTCGGGGGGATTGTGTGTCGCGATGCACGTCGCGGCCGGGCTAGTCTGGGGCTCTCGTTGGGAGTTGCCATGCGCATCCAGGCCCTTTTCCTGTCCCTTCCGCTCCTGGCCCAGGCGCCGCAATCCCCTGCTCTGCCGAGCGCATCGACCCTCATCCAGAACACCCGCTCCACGCTGGAGGCGCACATCCAGGCCTACCGCGCCCATGTCGCCGCAGGCAAGCCGCGCTCCCAGTTCCACTGGAACTTCGCCAAGGAATTGGCCGCCATCGAAACGGCGCTGCCCAAGGCGGTCGCGCCTGAAATCCGGCATGCGCTGCTGGTGTCGCGCCTGGGCTATCGCGTGGTGGGCCACCAGAAGGTCAGCCCATCGGACTTCGAAGCCGTGCGCGTCGCCGTGCCCGCGACCTCCCCGGCCTGGGGCATCCAGCCCTCGCTGCTGACGGATCTGGCGGAAAACTTGGCGGATACCAAGGCCGCCAGCGCCTATCTGGCCGAAGCTCGCGCGAACAGTCCCGTGGCGGATGTCCGTGCCTACCTGCTTGAACAGCAGTTTGAGGAAGCGCTGGAAGCCAAGGACGAACCCGTCTGGAAGTCTACGCTCGCCACCCTGGAAAAGGATCATGCGGGCAGCAAGGATCTGGCCTCGGCCCAGCGCAGCTTTGCGGAATGGAAGAAGACCGCTGTGGGCGTTGCCGCTCCCGCCTTCTCCGTGACCTCCCTTGAGGATCCCAAGGTGACGTTCACACTCGACACCTACAAGGGTTCGTACGTCCTCATCGATTTCTGGGCCACCTGGTGCCCGTACTGCGTGATGGAACTGCCCGGCATCCAAAAGGCCTGGGCCAAGTTCAAGGATCGCAAATTCCAGATCCTCAGCCTCTCCTTCGATCAGAAGGCCGAGGACATCGCCCCCTTCCGCAAGAAGCCCGCGACGCCCATGCCCTGGCATCATGCGTTCGTGGCTGGCGCCAAGAAGTCCGCCCTTGCAGAAGCCTATGGCGTCGTGGGCATCCCCAAGACCGTGCTGGTGGGGCCGGATGGCCGGATCGTGGCCACCGATGGTGAGCTCAAGGGCGAGCAGCTTGAAAAAACATTGGAGCGATTTTTGGCCCGTTAGGGTCTTCAGGCGGGCCTCCTCTGGCATCGTAGTTCCAGAGGAGGCCCCTTGAAGCGGATTTGTGCGTGGTGCGGTCAGGAGATGCCCGCCAAAAACGAGGTAGGCGATGGCGTCACCCACGGCATCTGTGACCGATGCGCCGATGGATTGCGAGGGCATATCGGCGTGCCTCTGCAGGATTTCCTGGATCGTTTCCCCTTCCCCGTCCTCGCCACGGATGATGATGTGGTCGTATTGGCCGCGAACCGCCCAGCGCTGGCCATGCTGGGGCGTCCCGCCACAGAGGTCCTGAACCGACGGGGCGGAGAGGTCTTCGACTGCGCCGAGTCCCATCTGCCTGAAGGCTGCGGGCGGGGTATCCACTGTTCGGGATGTGCCATCCGTCGCGCCGTGTTTGAAACCCACGCCACAGGCGAACCCAGGCTGCGGGTCCCTGCCACCCTTCGGAGAGGCGATCTTGATGCGCCGGAATCCATCGCCTTGATCCTGACGACCGCGATGAAAGACGGCTTGGTGATGCTGAAACTGGAAAAGGGCTGATCAAAAAGGGGTGATTCCCGCACCCCCGGCAACCTGTGGAAAGCCTGCCAGAATGAGCGCTGTCGCCATGCACGAGGTCGCTCATGAGCCATGCCCCATTTGACGGCGTCCTTCTGGACGACGCGAGGCCGCCCATTCCGGGGGCGATGGCGATGCTGCTCCATCTGCGCGTGGCCCAGCGGATGGCGCGCGCCCGGGGCTGGGCGGTGCCCGGCTTGGATTTCGTCAAAGGCCGTGCCCAGGCCTGCCGCGAACTGCTCGCCCAAGGCCTGTTCCCCGCTTCATTGCGGGATCTGCGGGCGCACCTGGATCTGGGCCATCCGGGAGCTCCGCACAGCCTCGCCACCCTGATCGAACATCTGGAGGCCTATCTGGCCGAAGTGGATCGCATCGGCTACCTCGAACCCGACGAGGCGCTGTGGCGCGCGGTGGATCGCGAACAGTCCGGCGAACGGGGGCTTTGGATCGAGCGCACGGCTGACGATGGTCCCATTTCCGCGGGGCTTCGGGATCTGCTGCCCGCGCGGTTGCGCGCGCTCGCCTGTGTTCCTGGCCTTGCGGGCGCGACCTTTTCGCTGGCCACCAGCAAGGGCGGTGGATTGTTTGGAAGCGCCCAGCCCCTGGCGGCCTGGCTGCTGGATGGCCTGGAGCAGCACGGAGCCGAACTGCCCAACCCGCTGCAGCTCGAAGAGCCCGAGGGCTGGGGCTCCGCGCCCTGGATCCGCGAACTCGATCGCCTGTTCGAAGGCGCCCTGGATCTTGTGGCCCACCAGGACCACTTCCAACGGCAGTTGGCGGAAGGACCGGTGGATCTGCTCCGGCACGCCGTCGAGCAAGTTTGCACGTGGCTGGACGAAGGCATCGAGCCAAAGGACATCACGATCATCCACCCGGAGCCCCAGCACGTGGCGGCATTCCTCGAACCTATCCTGGCCGCGGAAGGTGTTGCGCTGCATGTGCGGGGTGGCCTGACGCCGCTCATCGATAGCGAAACCTGGAGCCCGATCTGGATGCTGATGACGGGCCTGCAGCGATTGGATCCCTGCGCCCTGTCCGCCGGACTGCGCGCTTCGCAGCGCGGGGATCTGAAGCGGTGGGCGGATCCGCTGGCGCTCTCGGATCAGGATGGAGCCTCCGCCTTCGAAATCGCCCTGGTACATCTGGATGAAAAGACGCGGGAGCGCGTTCGCAGCACATGGACGGAACTCGTTGCTTGGCGCGATCGCAGAGAAACCCCGGCCACGTGGGCGTCGCTTCTTGAATCCATGGTGGGGACGCTGCGCCTGGGGGCGGATTCCGATGATTTCTATGCACCCATGGGCTTGCTGAAAGAGGCGTGGAGTCAGGACGCGGGGCGCCAGGGCTGGACCTTTGACGACATGCTCACCGCCTTGCGCGCCTTTCTGGAAGCGGCGCGCAGCACCCGCACCTTCCGTGCGCCGGATGGCGTTCGGCTGCTGGCCCCCAGCACCCTGATCGATGAATGGAACGGCTCGCGCGCCACCCTGATCCTCGATCTCTCCGAAGGCGGATGGCCGCGTGCCGTCAGTGTGAATCCTGATCTGGACTGGCGGCGCAAGGCCGCCATCAACCAGGCTCTCGTGGCCGCCTCCACCGAACCCAAGCCGTTTCCCCCCGCGCTGCAGCGGTTCTGGTTGCCCAGCAGCGAGCGCAGCGGGCAGATCCCGCGCGCCTTCCAGCTGGATGCCTATGCGTTCAACAAGGCGCTGGCCATGACGAGCGAGCAGCTCGTGGCGCTGAGTGCCGCGCAGGACGAGAACGGCCGCGCCAAGGCCCAGGGCCCCTTCTGGACTGCGCTGGAGGGCGCGGGAACCTGGACGCCTGCACCCTCCCGCGCTGCCAGCCGCCTGCGCTGGGATTGGGAGGGCCATGAAATGGATTCCCCCGCCGGGCGTCGAGCCACCGTCCGAGCGGAATCGGCGCGAGCTAGGGGAGAGGAGGAATCCCTGGCGGCCGAAGCGCCGGATTTTGACCGCGTTCCTGGCTATCGAACTGCATGGTTCGATACAAATGGAAATATCAATCCCACGCCGCTGGAGACGCTGGCCACCTGTCCCTTTCGCGCGCTGGCCACGCGTGTGTGGAAGCTCGAGAGCCTGGATCTCTCCAGTCGTCTTGCCATGGCCAAGGGCACCCTGGTCCATCGGGTGATGGAAGCCGCCCTGCGTCCGTTCCTGGGGGTGAAGGATTGGCCCTCCGCTTTTCTGTCCGATCACGGCATCCAGCCAGACGATGGGCCGGAAGCGCTGACGTCTCACCTTTCTGAACTTTGGGAGACCCACCGGGATGCGTGGCTGGCCGAGCTGCGCGATATCCCCCAGGAAGTCCAGCCGCAGATCGTTTCGGATCTGGAGGAGCTGCTGGCCAACCTCGCCACGGCCCTGCTGCTGGATGCCCGCGCCAAGGGCCCGACCAAGTGGGAACTGGCCTTCCTGTTTCCCGATGAGATGCCCCTGGAAAAAGCGAGAGGCCGCCTTGCCAAGCTGCCACTGCAGGAGGGCTGGACGCGCACCCTGCTGGATCTGGAGAGCTCGCTGGGCCCCTTCACGCTGGATCTGGGCCATCGGGATCTCGGTGACGACCGCAGCCTGGCGCTGGCCGGAAAGCTCGATCGCCTGGAGCGCTGGCAGCATCTCGAAGGCCATCGTTTCCTCCGTGTCATCGACTACAAGACCAGCCGGAATGCGAGCCTGAAGGCCTACGCCGAAGGCGGCGCGCCTTTCTCGTCGCACCTGCAAACGCCGCTCTACATGCTGATCGCCGAGGCGGTCCACGGCGAACCCGTCACCGCGGCCCTGTGGCCCCTGCGGGAGGCCGGGCCCAAGCCCTTCACCGAGCATCTCCAGCCCCTTTTGGAGGTGGAGGATGACGGGGGCTGGAAGCAGCGCCTGCGAACCCATCTCGCGAACTTCGACGCGCGACTGGAGCGCGGCGACTTTCCGCCGACGCCCGGCGATCACTGCCGGTACTGCAAGCTGGCGGCGCTGTGCGGTCGGCCCGTGGATGTGGCGGTCGACGGGGCTTCGGATGAAGCCGCGGGCGATAGTGGCGAGGAGGCGTGATGATGCGCGATCTGAATCTGAACGATCCCGCAAGCCTCGAGGCTCCGTCCATCGTCGTCAGCGCCAGCGCGGGTTCGGGCAAGACCTTTACCCTCACGGCGCTGGTGGCAGCGCGCCTGGGGCGCGGGGATCTTCGACCCTACGAGATCCTGGCGACGACCTTCAGCGAGGCCGCGGCGGCGGATCTGCGCGGGCGTCTGCTGCGGCCGCTCGATCTGCTGGCTTCGCTGGAAAGCGAGGACTGGCGCGCCTGCCTGCCGCTGCTCGAAGCGCCTGATCCCGGCGAAATCGAAGCCTGCCTGAAACGATCCAGCGCCCCGGAAGCCCTGCGCAAATCCGCGCAGGAAGTGGCCCAGGCCGCCGCGTGGTGGGGCGCGGCCGAATGGCGTGGCCATCCCCAGCAGGCCCAGGCCTTCTGGCGTCGCACCCGGCGCGAAGCCGAACTGCTGCGGGTCTCCACCATCCACAGCCTGGCCCTGGGTCTGGTCGCCCAGGGGGATGGCGCGCCTGAGAGCATCCTCGATTCCGCCCATCCCGCGCTGCTTCGCACCCTGCGCCAAGCCCTGCGCGAGGCGCTGAATCTGCCACTGGATCACCCGGATCGCATACCCGGCCAGATCCTGCTCGCTTGGGCTGAAAAGAACTGGGAAGCCATTTCCAGCGGACACGACGGGCATCGCGATGCCATGGGTCATTTGGACACCGAGGATCCGGCTGCGCGAAGCCAGGTGCTGGCCCAGGCGCTTGAGCGGGCGCTATCCGCGGCCGAGGCCAGCCTGGCTCCCTTTGCGGCGGATCCCTCGCTGGCGCTGGATGCGACCAGCCCGTCCAAGCGCCACTTCAAGGCCTCTTGCATCCAGCGGATCCCGGGTCCCGGAGCGGATCTCGCGCACCGCATCCGATGGGCGGAGCGCCAGGCCATTCCTGTAGCGCAGGGCTATTTCACGAGCGCCTTCAAGGAGGCGGTTGGTGGCCTGAAGCCCGTGGCCGATGCCTGGGAGGCGCGGCTGAGTGATCTGCTGGCGCGGGCCCTGGGTCGGTTCGAGGCGCTGAAGGCGGAACGCGGGCAGGCCACCTTCGGGGATTTGGTTCGCAAAGCCCTGGAAGGTCTGCATTCCGGCGCGCTGGAGCCGCCGCGCCCCAAGCTGCTGTTGGTGGACGAATACCAGGACACCTCGCGCGCGCAGGATGCTTTTCTCGAAGCCCTGGGCGCCGAGCGCACCGTGCGCGTGGGCGATCTCAAACAGGCCATCTATGGATTCCGCGGCGGCGATCCCGATCTGCTGCTCGGCCATCTGAAGAAGGCTGAATCGGCTGCAGATGGGGCGGAAACCGGCGCCTTCCGCTTGCCCTCGAACTTCCGCTCGGCTCCGGCCATCGTGTCGTTGGCCAATCACTACGTGGGCAAGGTCTGGCCCGAGCTGGATCCCAACGCTGCGAATCTGGATGGCGATCAGCACGCTGTTCTCACCCATGCCAGTCCCGTGGGACTCGTGCGCACACAGCTCGAAGGCAATTACGCGGATCTGCCGCGCCTGGCGGACTGGATTGCCGCCCTTTCCACCGATGCGGGATGGGACCGTGATTTCGGTGCGCCGGAACGCCCGGCCTCACGTCGGCGCGCCCTGCTGCTGAACAAGCGCACCAAGCTGCCCGCCCTGCTGCGCCGCTTGAAGGCCATGGGGGTTCGCCCCTACGTCGTGGCCAAGGATGGCTTCTGGGATAGTCCCGGCGTGCGGCTGGTCATGGCCGCCCTGGAAGCCGTGGCGCACCCCGAGCGCCCCTTACCCTGTGCGGTTCTGCTGCGCCATTTCGCGGGCCTGAGCGATGCGGAACTTACCGCTGAACTCGCCGCGATGGCGGCTCGGCGAGGCGATCCTGGCTTTTCCGGATGGGATCAGCTGGACGAAAAAGACACCTCCATCCCCGACGCTTGGCGCGAGCTCCAGGCGCTGCGGGGGCTCCCCACGCAGGCCATCGCGGGGCGGATGCTGGTCCAGGGCGCGCTCCTGCGTCTGGTCAGCGCTCTGCGCGTTCACGGGCCGATGGAAGCCATCCGCGCCCGCCGCAATCTCGCCGCCCTGCTGGCCATGCTATTGGATTTGCCCGAAAGCCCCGTGGCCGCCTTCGCGCGCCTGGAAGAAGAGCGCAACGGCCAGGAGCGGGGCGATCTGCCCGCCTCCGCCGAAGGCGCGGATCTCGTGATCCAGACGGCCCACGCCAGCAAGGGGCTGGAATACGACGATGTCATCCTGCCGCTGCTGCACACGGGGCCCTGGGCCTTCACCCGCGGCCAGATCAAGACGGATCCGAAAACGCGGGGCCTCGCGCTGGCCTGGAAGCTGGGCGAGATTCCGGGAGCGCGCTACGAAGATCTCAAGCCCATCGTCGAGGAGCGGCAGCGACGCGATGATTTGAACCTTTTCTACGTGGCGCTGACCCGCGCCCGCGAGCGCATGTGCCTGCTGCTCCAAGAGCCCCGGGAACCCAAGGCATCCGACAAGCCCAAGTCCGCCGTTGAGACGAAGACGTGGGCCCAGTGGGGCCAACATCTGGTGCGGGATTGCGACGAACTGAAGCTCCTGGCGTCCGTGCCGGAAGGCCGCCCCATGCCTGAGCCGGAAGCGTTGGTCATCGCGCCTCCGCAGCGCCGCACCGGGATGGTTCCGCCGGGCGCGGTTCTCGCCGCCGGATTTGGAGACGGCGGGCAAGTTGGCAGCCAGGAGGCGATCGCTGGCCAGGACGCGGCCGCGGGCGCCAAGGCCCGCCAGCAGGGCGAAGCGATGCACGCGTATCTGCGCGATCTTCTGGTGCGATGGGAAGATCCGCAGGCCTTCCAACGGTGTCTGGACGCGCCGCCTGCCGTCGAGCACGCGCGGGAAAACGCCCTGCGCTTCCTGAAGGCATTTGAGGCGAAGGGCTGGCGTCATCTGCGCCGACGCACCGAACTGCCCCTGGCCGGAGCCGCTGCCAGCGGCGCTGAAGGTCGTGCGGATCTGGTCGTGTGGGACGCAGAGGCCATCCATATCCTGGACTTCAAGCATTCGAAAGCCTTCGGGGCAACTGAACTGGAGCACTATCGCGCCCAGTTGCAGCGCTACGTGGAGGCCCTCTGTCTGCGCGGGGGCGCGTCCATGACGGTGCACGCGTGGCTGGTTCCCCTGCGCGGCGACGCGTGGGTTGGGGTTTAACTACACCGTCCGGCTGAAGGCGGTGCTGGGTGCCAGGCGCTTGAGGTAGGCGTCGAAGGGCATCGCGAGGTTGCGAACGAAGCGACGGCCCAAGTCGGTGACAAACACACCCGAATCCCGAAGTTCCACGGTCCCGTAAGGGACTTCCATCGCCAGCTCGCAGAGGGCGTCGGCGAAATGATCAGCCCCGACGCCCCATTGGGCTTGGACATCCTCCCAGCGCAATTCGAAGGTGCCCATGAGGGTGTGGATCACCCAGCGGCGCAGCTCGTCTTCGCGGGTCAGGCGGCAGCCTTTGTGCGGGGCAAAGTGGCCCGAAAGGACCGTGCGCTCCCATTTCGAAAGGATCTTCTCGTTCTGGCTGTAGACCCCGGCCACGTTCGAGATGGCGCTGGGGCCCAATCCCAGGCTGTCGCGGCCCGAACGGACGGCGTAGCCCATGAAGTTGCGCATCAGGCGGCCGTCCTGCGCGGCCTTCGCCAGCTCGTCGTCGGGGCGGGCGAAGTGATCCATGCCGATGGCCGCGTATCCGTGGCGCTCCAGGAGATCCGTGGCGAGGAGCAGCAGATCCAGGCGCGTCTCCGGCGAAGGGAGGCGCTCTGCCGGGATGCGGCGCTGGTGGGGCATCATTCGGGGCAGGTAGGCGAATCCGTAGATGGCGATGCGATCGGGGGATAGCTCCGCCACGGCCTCCACGGTGCTCTGAAAAGTTGACAGTGACTGTCCAGGCAGGCCGTAGACCAGATCCAGGTTCACGCCCGCAAATCCAAGATCCCGCGCCTGTCGCACGGCGGCGAGCGTCATGTCCCAGGTCTGACCGCGCCCGATGAGCGTCTGGACGCCTTCATCGAGATCCTGCACCCCGAAGGAGACGCGATTGAAGCCCAGCTCCCGCAGCGCGGGCAGCTGTTCCGCATCCAGGAAGGTCGGATCCACCTCGATGGAGACTTCGGCCTCCGGGAGCAGGGGGAAGCGGCTCGTGATGGCGCGAAAGAGCCGACGCAGATCCGGTGCCTTGAGGTAGGTCGGCGTCCCGCCGCCCCAGTGCAGTTGGATGGTGGATCGCCGCGTCGGCAGGTGCTTCGCCCACAGTTCTGCCTCGGTCTCCATGGCCTCCAGATAGGCTTCCACCGGCGTGTAGTGGGGGCTCGCGACGACGTTGCATCCGCAGTAGGTGCAGCGGCGCGGGCAGAAGGGGATATGGGCGTAGATCGAAAGCGGTCCGGGATCGCCGTTGGCTTGGGCAAGGGCCTCCAGCAGTTCGGATTCCGGAAAACAGTCCTTCCAGGCGGGCGGCATCGGGTAGCCCGTGTAGCGCGGGCCCGGGCGATCGTAATGCTTCACGAGTTCGGGAAGGGAAGGGGACATGGCCTTGGGCACGGCGTTGCGCCGGGTATGCCCGATCTTACCGATAGAACCCCCAACCTGAAGAAAGGCATCGCTCGCGAGGGGCACGATTTCCGCTGGTATCTTGGGGTTGTTTTTGCATTCGCGTCGTATACTTGACGTTTTGAAGGTTCCCCCATGGTCCCCACGTTCATGCTCGCCGCTATGCTCTCCGCGACTCCCGCTGCTTCGGCGGAGATGGGTCCCGTGCTGGTTCCCGCGATCGTGGTGGAAGAGAGCACGGAGCCGCCGATGGATGAGCTCAGCCTGGTGCCCAGCCGTCCCGGGCAAGCGTCCAGCATTGCCTCCCTGGATGGTTCCCAGGTGGAAACCTCGCTGGTGCCCAACCCCAGCCTTCTGCCGGCAGTGATCGTCGAGACCGTCCAGTAGTTCGGTAGGGGCGTTCGCCCCGGGCTTGGGTCCACCCTTCATCGAGATTATGCTGCTGAAAGATCCCTTTCTCCGGCGGCGTAATGGCATGGATGGCGAGACTGTTCCTGGATGAAGCGTCCCGTCTTCGGGGCGCGTGGCGGGGTGTGATCGCACTGCTGCTATGCGGATTTTTTGGAGCGCTACTCCGGTTTCCCGCATCGGTCCTGCAGATGCTGTTCATCCGCGATGCTTCCAGCTTCGATGCGCGCCTGGGGCTCGCTGCCGCCTGCATGGGCACCCTGCTGGCCACCTGGATCTGCTGCTCCATCGAAGGCGTACCCTTCACTTCCGTCGGATTCGTCCTGAATCGCCGCTGGCTGCGCGAATGCGCCCTCGGCACCTTGGGTGGCCTGGCGCTCATCCTTCTGATGGCCCTGGCCCTTCGATTGGTCGGGGGCGTTCACTGGATGCATGTTGCGGGGGCTTCCTTCAAGGGGCTGCTGCTGGGGTTGCCGCTGTTTCTGCTGGTGGCCCTGCACGAGGAGGCGATGTTTCGGGGATACGCATTCCAGCGCATGGTCGGAGATCTGGGTCCCGTGGCCACGCAGGGATTTCTGGCGGTGCTTTTTGCCGTGGCCCACTGGGGAAACCCGGGCATGAGCGGCGCGATGCGCGTTTGGGCGTCGCTGAACATCGGCCTGGCCGCCATCCTGCTGGGACTGGCCTATCTCAAGACCCGGAGCCTGGCCCTGCCCATCGGTATCCACCTGGGCTGGAACTGGGCCCAGGGCCATCTGCTGGGCTTCGGCGTCAGCGGCATCAACACCACCGGATGGTGGACGCCCAGGCTCGGGGCGAAACCGGATTGGATCACGGGCGGAAGCTTTGGCCTCGAAGGCAGTGTCTTCTGTACCCTGGTCTGCGCCCTGGCCATCCTGGGGCTTCTGCTCTGGAAGCCGCGCCCAGCGGCCCAGCCCTAGGCCCTTCAAGGTTTTTGGCCGCAAGCTCGTGTCGCCTCACTGAGGGAGTTCCCATGCGCATCCTCTCGAGCTTTTCAGTCCTTCTCGTGGCCTCGAATTTCGCATCCGCCCAAAGCGCCGGCGCCATGGACGAGGCCTTCTTCAACCGGGAGCGCGCGGTCGTGCTGCGGGAAGTGACAGAACGGGCTCATTCCCTGAAGGATGGCGACGCGGCCCTTTTGGCGGAGTACGGTCGCGCCAGCCTGGCCGCGATGGACGTGGTGAAGGGCCGCCGCTACCTTCAGATGGCCGAGGCCAAGGAGCCTAAGGATGGCGCGGTGTTGCGGCTGATCGCCCTGGCCTGGCTGAAGAACGGTTACAAGAACGAGGCGCTCTCAGCCTACGAGTTGTTGTCGCGCCGCGATCCGGGGAACAAGGAGGCGCTGGCCCAAAGCGCCATCGATCTTGCGGAGGTGGGCCTGGTGAAGGAGGCGGCGGGCTACATGAAGGACTATGCCGCGCGCGAATCCGACGACTGGAAGATGTTCCTGGCCTTCGGCAAGGCTATGCTTGTCAGCGGATACCGCAAGCTGGCCTCGCCGTGGTTCGCGCGCGCCATCGACATCAAGCCGAAGGAGGAACAGGTGCTCATCGAGATCATGCGCGCCTTCAGCGAGACTCAATCGGTGATGTAGGGCCTAGACTGGAGCGATGCGCTACGCTTCGCTCGCCTCGGGCTCCAAGGGCAACTGCCACGCCTTCTCGGATGGGGAACGCATCCTGCTCGTGGACGCGGGCGTGTCCTACCTGCAGATCCGCACGCGGCTGGAGAGCCTCGGCTGGGACCCCGGCCAGGTGGAGGCGGTGGCGATCACCCACGAACATTCTGATCACATCGGGGCCATCCCCGTGCTGCTGCGGCGCACCGAGTGGCGCTTCATGGCGACGGCAGACACTTTCGGCGCTGTGGAGAAAGCTCTGGGCATCGAGATTCCCGATTCACGGCGCCTGACGCTCAAGCCGGGGCACGCCCAGGCTTGGGATGGCTGGAGCATCCTGCCGTTCTCGACGCCGCACGATGCGCTGGATTCCGTGGCCTACCGTTTGGAACAGGGTGGCTGGAGCGCGGCTGTGGTCACGGATCTGGGGCATCCCACGGCCCTGGTGAAGGATCATTGCCAGGACCTGGATCTGCTGGTGCTGGAATCCAATCACGATGTGACGATGCTGCGCGAAGGAGGCTATCCGCCCCCCCTGAAGGCCCGCATTCTCAGTCGCGTCGGGCATCTCTCCAACGAAGCCTCGGCCGAGCTGCTGGGGCATTGCCTGTCGAAGCGCCTGCGCGATGTCGTCCTGGCGCACCTCAGCGAACAGAACAACGATCCGGCCCTGGCGCGCTTCGCGGCCGAGGAGGCGCTGCGGGGTCACGGCGCGGCCCTGCACGTCGCCAGCCAGCGCAGTCCTTTCACCCTCTCGTAAAGATCCGGCACCGCGCGTTCCGTTCATGCTATTGCCAGCCCATCGGGCACCGTTCAGGATGTACCCATGATCCATGCACGCGCACTCACAGCCATGGCGGTCATGGGGCTCGCAAGCGCCCAGGCCCAGACGCCGTTCTTCAACGATGGCCCGGCCCTGGGGGGATCCCAGGTGTTCTCGGAAGGGCTCAATCCGCTGGGGAACGCGGCCCGGCTCGACCAGCCCTCGCCGCAACCGATCATCGGGTTCAGCTACCTGAAGGGGGACGAGCGTTCGCAGGACAACGCTTCGGCCCTGGGGGATCTTGGATCCCATGTCCCGGGCGATGCGGCCTTCAGCGATGCGCTGCGGAAGCTAGCCGATTCGCGCTGGGGCCAGCGCACGCGCGCCTACGGGTTCATCTATCTCGATAAGACCATCGGAACGTCCTACACCCATGAGGAACATTCCAGCCTTGTGGCGAACGTGGATACCGCGAATCTGGACGTTTCGACGATGGATCTGAACACGACCCGCGCGGATATCCGGCGCAGCGTCGTGGATCGCGCCGCCATCGGCGTCGGCAGTGCCTCGCAGGGCCTTGGCACCGGAGTCTCCTTCCGCGTAGAGCGCTGGAAGCTCGGCGCCCAGATGGCCGCGATCAATCCCGGGGGAACATCCCTTCGCGCCCTGGCCTCGGGCCCAGATCCGCTGGCATTCAGCGATACGAGCCTGACGACCACCACGGTGGCGCTGGATTTTGGCTTCACGATGGATCTGGCCGACGGTGTGCGACTGGGCGGCAACATCAATCGCCTGAACGCCAAGCGCCTGTGGGACGTGGAGGAAAAGCCCCAGGGTCGCGTGGGTCTGCAGATGGATATCGGCACGCTCTGCCGCTTCAGCCTGGAGACGGATGTCAACGCGACCATGCGCATGCCCTTTCCCGTGAAACAGCGCACCTCGGCGGCGTCGCTGCGCATCGCCGCGAGCCAGACCATGACGCTGCTGCTGGGGGCCGAACGCAAGAAATTCGCCGATGCCTTCACGACCCGCGGTGGCGCCACGCTTCAGATCCATCTCACAGGCTGGCAGCTGTCCCTGGGGATGCAGTACAGCAAGGACCACCCCCTCACTGGATACACCGCCCTGTTCCAATGACCATGCTCACATCCATCCATCGATTCGCCCTTTTCCTGACCCTGTGTCTTCCGCTCGCGTCGGCGCCGCCCACGATCCAGGAGCTTGTGCAGCGCTTTGATGCCTCGCAGGCCAAGGTCCAGACCCTTCAGGCGCCCTTCACGCTCACCACGCGGCGCGCCCTGATGAAAACCCCCGCCGTCACCCGGGGCACGCTGTACCTGCGGGGCTCCGATTTCGTGCACTTCGCCTTCGCTCCCCCCGAGGACCTCATCCTGCATCTCACGCCCAAGGCCTTGATCTCGTACAGCCCCACGGCGGGACAGGGAGAGCGGCTCAAGATCGGCTTCATCCGGCATACGGACCGGAAGTTCCTGGGTCTGGGGCAGAAGCTGTCCTATCTCTCGGATTACTTCAGCCTCACGTGCGCCGAGTCCCGTGACGCCGGGGGCACGTACCTGGTCACGCTCCATCCCCGGAGCCTGTCCCTGCGCAAGCGGATGCAGCTGATGCAGATCTGGGTGGATCGCGAGAACTTTCTGCCCCGCCAGATCAACTGGGTGGAGCGCGGCGGCGATTCCTGGTTCATCGAGCTGGGGCCGCTTCAGCTCAACCAGGCCTTGCCGGCGTCGGTGACGGGGTTCCGCGTCCCGGACGGAGTCCCCCTGCGCTCAGAGTTCAGTTTTTTTGCCAGCAGAAAGAAGTAAACTGGCTTAGTCCTCGAGGAAATCATGATTGTCGTCTGCCCTTCTTGCCAAGCCCGCTTCCAGTATGACGATGCGCGCTTTCAGGGCGTTCCATCCAAGCGCTTCCGCTGCCCCAAGTGCGAGCATGTGTTCGAGGTGGCCAACCCGCTGCTGGCGGCCCCCGAACTCGAGCCTATGCCCGAGCCGCTGCCTGAGCCGATGCCCGCGCCCGTTCTGCCGCCATCTCCCACTCTGGCCGCAGCGCCCAGCGTCGCGCCTGCCCCCCCTCCTACTGTGGCTTTCGATTCGGCGGCCTTCGCCCGCAAGGTCTCTGGGGCATCCCAGCCCACGCCCGCCGCTCCCGTGCCCGGCCTTCCGCCGGGAATTGCGTCCGGCGGCGCGCTCAGCGGCCAGGAGACCACCGCGCGCCGGGATCGTGAGGCCTTCCTCACTTCCGTGGGCGTAGGCGCTGCGGCCCTGCCGCTGGGCATGCGATTCAGCCTCGCCTATCTGAGCGGTCCCAACGCCTCCACCGTCAAGCAGTTGGAATCGCCGCAGACGTTGATCGGGCGCGATGATGGCGATGTCATCACCAAGGATCCCGAGACCTCACGCCGCCACGCCATGCTGGAAATCCATTCCGATGGCACCGTCTGGCTCACGGATATGGGCTCCACCAACGGCACTTTCGTGGATGGCGTCCAGATCTTCGGGACCCTCCAGATCTCGAATCGCCAGGAATTTACCTGCGGGAAAAGCACGTTCATGCTGCTGATCCGCAAGGAAGATTCCCTCTCCATGGATTGAGGATGAGCATGGCCAAGGATCCCTTCGAGTCCTATCTCAAGCAGGCCAGCGATCTGTTTGATGCAGGCGATATCGTTCAGGCTGGACAGATATGGCAGGCCATCCTGAAGCGGGTTCCCGATCACGAGATCGCGCGAGCCGGGCTGTACAAGGTGAAGCTCTACTTCGATGCCCGCGCCACCCAGGGCGGACTGGATCACGCCAAGAACGGCGGGACGCCGGCGCCCGCGCCGACCGCTCATCCCGAAGTGGTCCGCCTGCTGGAGCAGGGCTGCACGCTGTACGACGCGGGACACGCAGAGGATGCGCTTCAGCGATGGGAGAAGGTGCTGGAGCTGGATCCCGACAACGTGCTGGCCAAGGGCTACATCACCGGCGCCCGCCGCGCACAGGAAACCAGCGCGGCCGATTCGCCCCGGAACACCGGCATCATCGTGATGCGCGAGGCGGATTCCGAACCCGGATCAGGCTCTGCCTGGGTTCCATCGCCGGTTCCAGCGCCGAATCCAGAGCCCGCCCAGGGCGTGTCTCCCGATCCTGCTGCGGATCCGGACGTGGATCTGGACAAGCTGCTGCGGGATGGCTGCACGCTGTATGACATGGGGCAGCCCGAAGACGCGCTGCGGAAGTGGGAACAGCTGCTCGCGATCGATCCTGGCCACGCCCTGGCCCAGGCCTATGCCCAGGATGCGCGAAAAGAGCTGGGGCTCCCTCCCGTGGAAGCGGGGGGCCCGGTGGCGCCCATTGCGGAACCGATGGAAGCGGACGCTCATGGGACGGCTCTCGAAGCGAACGCTGGATGGGGGGCTGAGGCGTCGGCCGACCTGGAACAGCTCGATCGCATCCTCCGCGAGGGCGTGCAGCTCTACGATATGGGCATGGCTCAGGAGGCCACGGACAAGTGGCGCCAGATCCTGGAGACCGTGCCGGACCACCCCGATGCCCTGGCGTATCTGGCCATGGCCGAACGGGACGCCCAGCGCCCGGCTCCGGCCGCCGTCCCTCCGCCCCCGCCACCAGCGTACCAGCCCCCCTCCAGGCCCGCCGCGCCACCGCCCCAGATCCAGGTCGCCGAGATCCCCGCCCCGGCGATCGAACCGAGGCCAGAGCCCAGCGAAGGGCCGGAATCCAGCCCCGCGGCCGCGCCTCCGCAGGCGCTCACCAAGCCGGTTCCCGCCGCTCCCGTGCGCAAGGGGGTCGATCTGCCCCAGGCGCTCCAGTCGGTCAGCCTGCCTTCCTGGTTGGCTTCTCCCAAGGTCATCCTGTTCTCCATCGTGGGATTGGTCTGCGTGATTGTCGGATCGGCCTCGTACCACCAGTGGCACAAGGAAGTGCTGCTTCGCCGGGCGGTGGAATCCTCTCGCCTGGAAGCCCTCGCGCCGGTCGCCCGCAGCGCCCAGGTGTTCTCGCTCCAGGAGACCCCCGAAAGCATCCGCAAGGAAGCTGAAAAGACCCTGGGCGAAGAACCGCTGATCGCCTACTACCGGGCGCAGGAAGGGGTTCGGCTGAATCCCACCGATCCGGCCGCCGTTCAGCTGTTCGAGCGCGCCAAGGCGGGGCTTGCCGCTGCAACTTCCGCCTCCGCGAACCTCAAGGAATTCGACCGCCAGATCGAGAACGGCGATCTGGACGCCGCCAGCCGCATTATCGGCCAGCTGTTGGCCCAGACGCCGGAAGATGGCGATTTGAAGGCCCGCGCGGGTCGGCTTTACCGCTACATGAGCCAGCTCCACGCCACCAAGGAACACTGGCAGGACGCCTCGGACTGCCTGCGGCGGGGACGCGCCATGTTCCCCTTTGATAAGAGTTGGAACAGCCGCCTGAAGTTGCTGGAGCAGGTTCAGGCCATGTCCAAGGCGGATCGTGCACCCTGGATCCAGCTTCTGGGATGAGGATGGCCAACCGTACCCTTTGTCCCAGCTGCCATCACCGCATTTCGCCCTTGGCCCTGGAGTGCCCCGTCTGCGGGCTGACCCTGGAGCGGCGGCAACTGCCCCGGCCCTTGATCTTCCAGGCCAGCGCCATCCAGGCCAAGGCGCCAACGCCCATCAAGGCCAGCGCCCCGTCGCCCCGGGTCGCCATCTCCACGCCCGCCCTTGGGCGCGTCACTCCCATCGCGTTGCCGGAACCCGCGCAACCGGATCCAGGGCTCACCCTGCGCGTCTCGCCGGCTCCCATTGTCTCGCTGCCGGATGAAGGCGCCGGGCCCAGCCTGCCGCCGGAGCCGGATGATTCCTTCTGGCCCCTGGTGATGCTGGAGTTCTCCGAAGCGCTCTGCCTGCTGGGGATCAACGGCATCCTGGCCCTGCTGGCCACCTGGCTGGTGGGCATCTCCATCACCCGCACCTACTCGGAGTTCTGGCCGTTTCTCGTGCCCGTGCACGCCGCGATTTCCTGGGCCTTCGAGATGGTGCCCTTGACCCTGGTGGGGCAATCGCCGCTCATGGGCGCCCAGGGCCTGCTGCTGGACGCTTCCCAGCCCGAGCGCCGCATCGCGTTTTCGCTGATGCACCTCTGCTCGGTCCTGCTGTTTCCCGTGTCCTTCTTCTGCATGGTGCTGACGCCCAGCCATCGCACCTTGGCCGAGATCCTATCCGGCCAGGAGATCCTGCTGCGGCCGGAGCCGCTCCTGCGCTGAACGCCGAGCCAAAGAGCTAGTCCTCCACGTGCATGCGCACGGTGGTGACGATAACGCCCCGCTTCATCATCAGCATGGCCTTGATGCGCAGGGCCATCTGATTGTGCAGGAAGCGCTGCCACCACTTGGAGGGCACGTATTCCGGCAGGATGACGGTGAGGCAGACGTCCGGCTCCACTTGCTGGAAGCGCTCGATCTCGTCCTGGATGGGTTCAACGATGCGCCGGAAGGGGCTTGGCACCGAGCGCAGGGGGATGCCCATGCCGTAGTGCATCCAGTCGGCGCGCATCTTCTGCATGGAAGGGCTTTCGTTGAAGCCATCCGAACCCAGATCCACCGTCAGCGCCTCGACGCGATCGCCCGAGATCAGCCGGGCGTACCGAAGCGCCTGGACCACACCCTTGTGCAGGCTGGATACCAGAACGACGGCGTGGTGCTTGCTGGGCAGCACCGCGTCCAGACGGCTGGCCGCGAGTTTGGCCTGGAGTCCGATGTAGTGCCGATGGATGTTCATGAACGTGAACACCATGATGGGAATGATCACCACCACGATCCACGCGCCGTGGCTGAACTTGGTGATGGCGATATCCAGCATCACGATGGCGGAGGCCGTTGCGCCCACCCCGTTGATCGCGGCCTTGTAGTGCCAGTGGGGCTCCAGCTCGCGCAGCTTGGCCCAGTGCGTCACCATGCCCACCTGGCTGATGGTGAAGCCCAGGAAAACGCCCAGGGCGTAGAGCGGCAGCAGCATGTCCGGGTTGCCCTTCAGCAGCCACACCAGGAAGCCAGCCACGACCGTGAGGATCATGATGCCGTTGGAGAACACCAGACGGTCGCCCTGGCTCGCGAACTGCCGCGGCAGGTAGGAATCGCGGCCCATGAGGGCGCCCAGGCGCGGGAAATCCGCGTAGGCCGTATTGGCCGCGATGACCAGGATGGCGAAGGTGAAGCCCTGCAGCAGGTAGTACATGAACTTGGGCAGGCCGTGGGATACATCCCCGTAGATCGCCTTGGCCAGCTTGGAGAGCAGCGTTTCCGAGACCACGGAAGGATCTGCGCTGTGGTGGTAGACCACGTTGAAGTGGTTCGCCAGCAACGTGATGCCCAGGAACATGGTGCCCAGCAGCACAATCATCCAGATCATCGTCTTCGATGCGTTGTGTTCGGCGGGTTCCTTGAACGCGGGCACGCCGTTCGAGATGGCTTCGACACCGGTCAAGGCCGTGCATCCAGCCGAATAGGCGCGCATGAACACCCAGATCAGCGCCAGCCCCGAAAGATGCTGCGCTTGCTGGACGGCGGCGTGTAGCTGCTCGGGATTCGGGGTCTCCACCGTCCCGAAGATCCAGCGGCCAAAGCCTACGGCGATAGTGATGAGCATCAGGCCCACGAAGCCGTAGGTCGGTATGGCGAAGGCGGAACCGCTTTCCTTCACGCCCCGCAGATTGGCCACGGCGATGAAGATGATGGCCAGCAGGGTGAGACTGACGTTGTAGCCGCGCAGCTGGGGCATGGCCGATGTGATGGCCTGGATGCCCGCGGACACGGACACGGACACGGTCAGGATGTAATCCGTTAGCAGCGAGGCGCCGGCCACCAGGGCGGAGGTCTCGCCCAGGTTCTCCTTGGCGACGATGTAGGCGCCGCCACCGGTGGGGTAGGCCAGGATGGTCTGGCGGTAGCTGATGCCCAGGATCACCAGCAGGGCGACGATGCCGATCGCCACGGGGATCGAAAGCCCGAAGATCCAGTGAGAGGCGAAGCCGGCGGCGACGCCGACGGCGGCCGGTCCGCTGTGCAAGGCCATGGACAAGCTGGCCATGATCTCCTGGGTGGCGTACGCCACGGAGGAAAGCGCGTCCGAACTGAACACGGCCAGCCCGACGGTGTTGCTCAGCTTGGTGTGATGGGTCTCATCGCTGGCCAGGCGGCGTCCCAGGATGAATCGGCGAAGATCAGGCATGGATATCCGTAAGCGGCTTTTCAAGTTGGGGAAGAATCGCAGGTGCCGACCCCAAGGGTGCCCCTTGAAGATCCTTTGGAACTATACGCCACGGCTTCCATGATGTGGAGTTGTCCCTGATCCAATCGCCAAAGCCAGCGCTCCAGCCTCACCCGGTTCATGGCGCGCAGCAGATCGAGGGGCTCCAGGCCGCACCAGGGATCGCTGACGTTCAGGGTTCCCGAGCTCAGAAGCTGCGCTCTCCAGTCTTCCTGGATGGGCCCCAAGGCGATGTCCGGTTCGCCCCATAGAACGGCCCGATCATGCACCATCCACACCTCGGCGCCGCTGGACGCCAGGCATCCCAGCACGGCGGCCAGGGCTCGGGCCGTCCAGGCGTCCAGGGATTTCGCCAGGCGATCGGAAGCCGGAAAGGCGTCGTCCCAGGGATCCATCCCCCCGAAAGCGCCTTCCACTTGGCGCTGGGCCACGCATCCGATCTGGCCGAGTACGTTGGCCACGATCACCGTGCTTGGTCTGTGTGTCTCGATCCACGCTCGAAGCGCGTCTGCCTGGGGATCCAGGGAGGGCAGCAGGCCCGCCAGGCGCTCCATGGCCTGCTCGGGCGTCCGGCGGCGCCCCATGGGATCGATGCACGCGCGACGGACCGTGGCCTCCAGGGCCGCCAGGCCTCCTGTCAGATCCGCAAAGACCCATTCCGGGAAGCGCCGATGCCGAAGGAGGGTGCGGAGGCGGCTGCAGGGATCCGCATCCCAGCCCACCGTGTCCTTTGGCGCACGACGCCAGGGGATCTCCAGGCCCGAACCCGCGCCCAGGATCAGGGTCGGTCGCGCATCATCCGCGGCATCCGCCTGGTCCAGGGCGTCCCCGATGAAAGCCCGGACCCGCGCCAAGTGGGGATCCCAGCCGCGCCGGGAGCGGCCCAGGAACGCGCGCTGCTCTCGCGCCAGCAACCGTGACAGAACCATGGGAAAGCCTACCTCACGCGTCGGCGCACAGCGCCGCCGCCCCCAGGATGCCCGCGTCGTTGCCCAGTTCTGCTGGGCGAATGGTCAGGCCGCGCTGGTGGTAGGCAATGAGATGGGCCTTCAGCCAATGCTCCATCGTCGGCCTCAGGTGGGGCAGGCAGGGCGCGATGCCGCCGCCGATGTAGATCGTCGGGATATCCAGGATGACGATGAAAGCCGCCAGGGCCTCGGCCAGCATCTGTCCTGCGTCGGCAAAGGTCTGCAGGGCCGCGGCATCACCTGCTTCCGCGGCGGCCAGAATCATCTGGGGCGAAGGACAGGGATCTTGGGTTAGGGGAGAAACGGTGCCTTTGGCGTGTTTCGCCGCGCGTTTGCCCAATCCCGTGCGGGCGATATTGCGCTCCAGGATGCGCCCCTCCCACGAGGGCATCAGCCCTAGTTCCAGCGCGTTGCCGCGTCCGCCGGTGAAGAGTTGGCCGTCCACGATGGCCGCGCTGCCGATGCCCGTGCCAATAGTGATGAAGCCGAAGGTGGTTTCTGGAATGCTCGCGTCGAAGACATGCGCACCCATGGCGGCGGCGTTGGCGTCGTTCTCCAGGCGCACGGCGAGTTCCAGATGGCGGTCCTGAAGGCGGTCCCGCAGTGAGAAGCCGTTCAGCACCGGTAGGTTCAGCACCTCCAGCGGCGTGGACCGATCCTTGGAAAGTACGCCGGGCAGGCCCACGCCGATGCTCTGGATCGCGTGCCTGGCTCGCAAAGGTTCGATGATCCATTCGTCCAGATCGCGCGCCGGATTGCCTCCGAGGCCAAGGGCAGAGGAATCATGCGCGAGGCGATCCACGATGTAGCCTTCGGCGTCCACAACGCCAGCCTTGATGGTCGTGCCGCCAATATCAATGCCCAGACGAAACGGGCCAGCCGTGGGCGTATTCATGAGGGCTCCAGGCATCAGCGGCGGCGCACCGGCTGGGTGGGGGGTGCTTTGCGCGCAGGGGGTTCGGCGCCGCATCCGCAGGACTGGCGCAGGATGAGCTGCGTGGGCAGCAGGGTGACGCGGGCTTCCATGGGCGCGCCTTCGATGATGCGCAGCAGTTGATGGATGCCTTCGCGGCCCACCTGTTCCGTGGGCGCGCGGACCGTGGTCAGCGGGGGCGTGAGATGGATCGAAAAGGGCACGTCGTCGAAGCCGATCAGCGAGATGTCATTGGGGATGCGAAGCCCCGCCGCGTGCAGCGCGGCGAGCACGCCGGTGGCGGAATCATCGTCGCCGCTGAACACTGCGTCGAAGGCCGCGCCTTTCTCCAGCAATTCGCGCATGGCCTGTTCCGCACCATCCCGCGAAAAACCGCCCCGTGCGATGAGGGCCGGATCGACGGCCAGGCCCGCCTGCTCGTGGGCCAGCAGGTAGCCGCGCTCGCGCCGCTGGGACTCCTCGCTGCGCTCCGGGCCGCGCAGGAAGACGATGCGCCTGCGCCCGTGCACCTGGATCAGATGTTCCACCGCCAGTTGCGCGCCGCGCTCGTTCTCGATCGTGATGGTGGGGATCGCCACCCGGTCCGGGGCCGCCTGATGCAGCAGCACGACGGGAAAGCCGGCGCGGCGCAGGCGGTCCAGTTCCTTGGGCGGCAGGCTGCGCGAGAACACCAGCAGCCCGTCGGTGTTGTGCTCGCCCAGCCGGGGGATTGCGGAGTCCTCGCGGGACGTGGCGGTCTGGATCAGCAGGGCATAGCCCGCCTCGGTCGCGGCGGTCTCGATGCCCCGCAGCAGGGGCAGGAAGAACGCCCCGCTGATCTCGGGCACCAGCAGTCCCAGGGTGTGGGTCTTGCGCGAAGCCAGCACCCGCGCCGCGGCCCTGGGCACGTAGGCCAGATCCCGGATCGCCGCCTGCACCCGTTCCGCCGTCTCTGGGATCACGGGCGTGCTGCCGTTCACCACGCGGCTGACCGTGGCGATGGAGACGCCCGCCTGTCGCGCCACATCACCAATCGTTGCGGTGGAGGATGGGGTTCTTGCCATGGCCGGTCCGCTCAGCGCTCTGCCCGACGGGCGCCGGGGGCTTGGAGATGCTGGAATTCCTGCCACTCCAGCTCGTTGTGGAAGATCCACCGGTAGTAGCCCTTGCCCTGAAGCTCGGCGGCGGCGTCTTCATCCAGGATCACCTGGCAGTTGGGATGCAGCTGCAGCGCCGAGGCGGTGACCATGGACGTGATGGGGCCTTCGACGGCTTTGGCCACGATGTCGGCTTTGGCGCTGCCCGTCGCCACCAGGATGCAGCGCTTGGCCTCCAGGATGGTGCCGACGCCCATGGTGATGGCGCGGGGCGGAACCTGTTCGGCGTCCCCGCCAAACATGCCTGCGTTCTGTTCGCGCGTGGAAGGCGTCAGTGCCTTCTCCCGCGTGCGCGATGCCAGGGCCGAAATGGGCTCGTTAAAACCGATGTGCCCGCTGGCGCCGATGCCCAGCAGTTGCAGATCGATGCCGCCCGCCGCCTGGATCAGCGCCTCGTAGCTGCGGCATTCCCAGGCCAGGTTCGTGGCGACGCCATTGGGCAGGTGCGTGCAGGCGGGGTCGATGTTCACATGATCAAATAGTTTTTCCTGCATGTACCGCCGGTACGAATTGGGATGATCGGCGGGCAGGCCAATGTATTCGTCCAGATTGAAGGTGCGGCAGTGCGAGAAGTTCAGCCCTTCCTGGCAGTGCATCTCGACCAGATCGGCGTAGACGCGCTCCATGGTGCGGCCCGTGGCCATGCCAAGCACCAGCTCAGGGCGCGCCCTCAACTCCTTATCGACGATGCGCGCCGTCAGCAGCGCGGCCTGATCCAGATTGGGGAGGATGATCACTTCCACGGGTGCCTCCGATCAACCAAACAGTTCTGCGAGATCTGAATCCACGGACATCACCCGGCCGCCCGGAAAGATATCCGACAGTGACTGTCCATTCCATTCCCGCAGCCGGTACAGGGTCGCGAACTGGAAATCCGGGGCGGCGCCGCCCTGTCCGCCCACCAGTTCGCCGCCGCGCCTCACGTTGTCCGCCATCCACGCGGGCAGGCTCAGGTGATAGGGGTTGCGTGCCACTTCCCCCACATGGAAGGACAGGGCGGCCACCAGATCGGCCACGTCATCCGCAGAGGATTCGATCATCAGATTCGGCTCAGCGTTGGCGCCCCAGAACTCGGTCTCGATCACGTTGCACCGGAAATCCGGGGGCAGGCTCGCGAGCGCGTCCATCAGCAGGGCATGGGTTCCGATGTGCGTCCCATTCCAGTCGCCCCCGTGGGGGAAGCACACCACCACCGGGCGTTCGCGCGCCAGGAGATCCGCCATGGCTCGGACCGCGCGGAGCCAGTTCTCGGGATTCCGGGATCGCCCCTGGATGGAGATGTCCGTCCATCCCCCTTCGCCCGCGGGTACCAGCTCCCAGCCCAGGAACGCCAGCGCCCCGCGCAGCTCCTGAAGCCGCTCCAGGCGCCGCTCGATGCGGCTGCCCAGCGTGACGGGCACCACGCCCACGCGGGCGCCGCGCTCGCGCAGGAGCCGCAGCGGTAGCGCACCCGTGATGCATTCGTCATCGGGGTGCGGCGCGAAGATCAGCACGCGGGGGCCGTTGGACGCGGATGGAACGGCCACTGACGCCATGCCGCCCAAGGGCAGGGCGTGCGCGCGGGCACGCAGCGCCGCGAATGCTGCCACATAGTCTCGATACGGGTGCTTCATGAGCCTCTCGGCATGTAAGGGCTTACATTCAACGCTCAAGGGCGTTTCAAGGCAAGAGGCATTTCGAGCCGGGCCGTTCAGTGGCGCTATGCTACGTCCTCACCGCATCGTGTTTTGATCTGGAGATCCCGTGCGCCCCGAACATCCCATCGTCCTCATCACCGGCGCTTCATCGGGCATTGGGGAAGCCACGGCGCGGATGCTGGCCGCCCGCGGCTGCCATCTGGCGCTGGGCGCTCGCCGCGGGGAGCGCGTACGGGCCCTGGCGGATGAGCTGGCGGAAGCCCATGGCGTGCGGACCTTCGCCGCGGCTTTGGATACGCGCGAAACGAATTCGGTGGATGCGTTCGTGGAGAGCGCTACCGCATCCCTGGGTGGACTGCATGGCGTGGTGGCCAACGCTGGCTTGTCACGGGGCATGGACAAGCTTGATTCGGTCCTGGAATCAGACTGGCAAGAGATGCTGCACACCAACGTGGAAGGGGTGATCCGCACGCTGAAGGCTTCGCTGCCACATCTGCGCCGGAGCGGATGGGGCCACATCTTCTTCATCGGAAGCACGGCGGGTCGCGCCGTCTACGAAGGGGCGGCGGCCTATTGCGCCTCCAAGAGCGCGGTGAAGGCTCTCGCCGCGACCCTGCGCCTGGAACTGTGCGGCGAACCCATTCGCGTCACCTGCGTGGATCCTGGCATGGTCGAAACCGAGTTCTCTGCCGTGCGGTTCCGGGACGAAGTTCGGGCCGCGAAGCTGTACGAAGGCATCGAGCCTCTGCGCGGCGAGGATGTGGCCGAGTGCATCCGCTGGGCGCTGGAACTGCCGGACCACGTGAACATCGACGAGATGCTGGTCAAGTGCCGGGATCAGGCCAGCAACACCATGGCGCGCGTTCATCGCCGCGCCTGATTCGCCGCATGGAAAGGCTAGATCCAGCGGATCAGCAGCGGCACCAGGATGGCCGTCAGCAGGCCATTGAGGGCCATGGCGAGCCCGGCGAAAGCACCCAGGCGATGATCGAGCTGGAAAGCCCTCGCGGTACCAAACCCGTGGGCGGATAGGCCCTGGGCGAAGCCGCGCACGGCGGGATCCTTCACGCGCAACAGATCCAGCATTCCGAAGGTCCAGGTGGCTCCCACCAGTCCCGTCAGGACGACGAAGACCGCGGCCAGGGCTGGCTCTCCGCCCAGCTTGTCCATGATGCCCATGGCGATGGGCGTGGTGACGGATTTGGGCGCCAGGGCGAGCTGGACGTTCTGCGGCAGGCCGAAGGCGCGGCCGATCAGCACGGCGCTCAGGATGCCCGCCACCGATCCGCAGAGCAGCGCCAGGAACAGCGGCCGGTAGAGGGTCTTCAGGCGGGGCCATTGAAGGTAGAGCGGATAGGCCAGCGCCACGGTGGCGGGTCCCAGCATGAAGTGGATGGGGCGCACGGCCTGGAAGTAATTGGGATAGGGAATTCGCAGCGCCAACAGGACGATCGCCACCACGACCAGGCTGAGCAGCGCGGGGTTCAACAGGGGTGGATTGCCAAAGCGTCGGCTAAGTCTGCTTGAGAGCAGATAGATGCCCAGGGTGCCCGCGAGGGCGGCCAGCTCAAACACGATCGGTCTCCTCCGTTTCGAGGTGGAGCAGAAGTTGGAACACGAGCCCTGTCACGGCAGCGGTCACCAGGGTGCTGAGGATCAGCGTGGCCAGGATGGCGAATCCAAATCGCTTCCATAGATCCAGGTACTGAATCAGACCCGCGCCAGCCGGAACGAAAAACAAAGCCATGTTGCGCGTGATAGCACCAATGGTGCCATCCACCTTGGGGGCTAGACGCGGGAAGGCCAGTAGCCCGATGAACGCTAGGGCCATGCCAATGACGGCACCGGGGATCGGAACACGGGTCACATGCGCGGTCGCTTCGCCCAGAAATTGGAAGATCAGGAGCAGCAGCAGGGTGTCAAGCATTCGGGTTCATCCTTCCCGCTTTGGATGCCATCCGGGTCATGGATGGCTGCACCCAATTTGGCGCACTTGTGGAAAAGGGATGTCACGGTCAAAAAAACCAACCTGGGAATGACCTTTCTCTTGACCAAAACCCTGATTTTAGGAAATCTTGGAACCGGTTTCAGTTTTTTGACGATCCCACGGAAGGTTTTGCGGAACGAGCGGTCCTGCTTCATTCTGGAATCCAGTGGGTCCAATCATCTTTTCATTTCGCATGGAGAAGCTATGTCACTGGCTTTCAGCCCCCTTCCTCTTCCGCCACTGGCAATGGCATCCAGCCTGCTGCAACCGCTGGATTGGAGTGTCATCGCCATCTATTTCGCAATCCTGATCGGTGTGTGCTGGTGGGTGATCCGCAAGAATACGGATACGGCGGATGACTACTTCCTGGCGGGCCGCCATCTGGAATGGTGGATCGTTGGCGCGTCCATCTTCGCCTCCAACATTGGCTCGGAGCACGTGGTGGGACTGGCGGGTTCTGGCGCCACCGATGGCGTGGCCATGGCGCACTATGAGTTGCACGCCTGGTGTCTGCTGGTGCTGGCCTGGGTGCTGGTGCCCTTCTACATGCGCACCCGCGTCTACACCATGCCGGAATTCCTGGAGAAGCGGTTCAGCCCGTCCTCTCGCTTGACCCTCACGCTGGTGTCTCTGGTGCTCTACGTGCTCTCCAAGGTGGCCGTGGGCATCTTCGCCGGTGGCGTGGTGTTCGGCTTCCTTCTCCCTGAAATGCACCTGAACCTGGGCTTCATCTACCTGGACAGCTTCTGGGTGGGATGCCTCGCGCTCTTGCTCTTGACCGGTCTCTACACCACGCTGGGTGGCATGCGCGCG
>DAOPYE010000014.1:0-39670 GCA_035352715.1 Holophaga sp.
GTCGGCTATCCCGACCAATGGCGCGACTACTCAGAAGCGGGCATCAAGCGCCAGCCTTACGTGCTCAACGCGCTAGCGGCGAATGCCTTCGAGTTTCGCCGCCGCCTCGCCAAGCTGGGCAAGCCGGTGGACCGCACGGAATGGGAGATGACACCCCAGACCAACAACGCCTACTACACGCCGGTCCTCAATGAGATCGTGTTGCCCGCAGGGATCCTGCAGCCGCCCTTCTTCAGCGAAACGGCCGATGACGCCAGCAACTACGGCGCCCTGGCCTCCACCATCGGCCACGAACTGCTGCACGGCTTTGACGACGAGGGCAGCCAGTACAACGCCGACGGCAATCTGAAGAACTGGTGGACCGTCGCCGACCGCAAGGCCTACGACGCGCTCACCGCCAAGGTGGCCGCGCAGTACGACGCCTTCGAGGTGCAGCCGGGCCTGCACATCGATGGCCGCCAGACCCTGGGCGAGAATCTCGCCGATATCGGCGGACTGAAGATCTCCTTCGAGGCCTGGAAGCTCGCAACCGCGGGCAAGCCGCAAAGCCCCAAGGACGGCCTGAGCCCAGAACAGCGCTTCTTCGTGGCCTTCGCCCAGGGCTGGCGCACCAACACGCGCCCCGAGGCCCTTCGCCTTCAGGTCCAGTCCGATGTCCACAGCCCTGTGCGCTGGCGCGTCAACGGTCCCGCTGCCGCTCTGCCCGAAGTGAGCCAGGTCTTTGGCTGTCCCAGCCATGCCGACGCCACACCGATTTGGTGAACGAAGTCCATCCGTTTGTCCCCATGCCTTCTTCTCCGAGCCATCCCAGCGAGTCCACCATGCCCCAAGCCGTTCTCAATCTCCGACGCATCGAATACCTTCGCGGCCTTTCCTACTCGGCCGCGGAAGAACTCGCCCGTTGCAGCGAGTTCCGCCACTACGCCGACGGCGCGATCCTGTTCCGCCAGGGCGAACACCTGCCGGGCGTTTTCGTCGTGATCTCGGGCAACCTGAAAGTGTTCCGCACCGATGGGCGCGGCAAGCTGCAGGTGCTGGACATCCTGGACGCGGGGACCTGCGTGGGCGATGCCCAGATCTTTGATGACGGCCTGGCCACTTCTTCCGCCGAAGCCCATGGCGATGCGGAAGTGATGCTGGTGCCCGCCGAGGCGCTCCGCCATTTGGCCCGCAAGGATCCTTCCACCGCCGAAGTCATCAATCAGCATCTGGCGGGCAAGGTGCGCCATCTCATCACCCTGGTGGAGACGCTCAGCCTGCACAGCGTTCCCGAGCGCGTGGCGCAACTGCTGCTCGATAGCCACGCCCGCCATCCCGCCCGCCCCCTCGTGGAGTTCCGCGAAACCCAGGAGGAACTGGCCCAGTGCATCGGCGCCAGCCGCGAAGCCTTCAGCCGGGCCCTGCGCCTGCTCATGGATCTGAGCCTGATCCAGAGCACCTTCCCCGTGGTGCGAATCCTCGACTTCCAGAAGCTCCAGCGCTACGCCCGAGGCTGATAGGGGATCGGGTCCACCGCCCCTGCTTCACGGAAACCGCGCAGCCTCAGCAAGCATGAATCGCAGTGGCCACAGGCCTCGTCCTCGGACTGATAGCAGCTCCAGCTCAGATGGAGCGGCGCACTCAGCTCGAGGCCGCGGCTGACGATCTCGGATTTCTTCAGGTGGATGAGAGGCGCGTGCAGTTCCAGGCAGGTCTCCGGCTTGGTGCCGAGATTGGCGACCTGCTCGAAGGCGCGCAGGAAGCTTTCGCGGCAATCCGGATAGCCCGATGAGTCCTCTTCCACGAACCCCACGAAGATGTGGCGCGCGCCGAGCACCTCGGCCCAGCTGACGGCGGTGGATAGCAGATGGGCATTGCGGAAGGGCACGTAGCTGGACGGCACGCCGGGGCGATCCAGATCGCCCTCGGGCAGCGCGATGCGCGTATCCGTGAGGGCAGAGCCGCCAATGCGGCGCAGGTTGTCGAAGGAGATCTCCAGGCGGCGCTCCAGAGGCACGGCGTAGTGATCCGCGATTTCCTCGAAGGCGCGGCGCTCGCGGGCTTCCGTCCGCTGGCCGTAATCCGCGTGGAGCAGCGCCAGATCAAAGCCCGACGCCTTCGCGATGGCGGCCGTCACACAGGAATCCATGCCGCCAGAGAGGGACACCACCGCCAGTTCGCGCTTATCCACGTGCATCTGCCTTCCGTTCCATCTCATTGAGAACGGCTTCCAGTTCGGAAGCCTGGGCATGGTCGTCCTCGGCCTGGAAAGGCGCGCCATAGGAGACAGTGGCGCGGCAGAAGGGCTTGGGGATCAACATGCCATCCCAGGTTTTCAGCTCCCAGGCACGGCTGTAGGCCACACACACGGGAACAATCCAGCCGCCGGTCTTGCGGGAAAGCGCCAGGACGCCGGGCTTCACCTTTTGCCGCGGGCCGCGCGGCCCATCCGGCGTGATGCCGAAATCCCAGCCCTCCTTCACCGCCCGGATCATGCGAACCAGCGCCTTGGCGCCGTCGTCGGCCGCCGTTCCACGCACGGCATGGATGCCGAACCAGCGCCAGATGGCCGCGCTGCGCTCTCCGTCCCGGCTATCACTGCTGAGAATGGCAACGCCGCGCCATCTCGCTCCGCCCTTTTTCCGGTGAAAGGGATACGCCAGGGGCGTCATCACGAGCCGCCGGTGCCAGAAGGTGAGGATGATGCGCTGATCCCTGGCGATCAGATCGGCCACCGGCTCGAAGCCTTCGCGTCGGGTGCGGAGCGTGATCCGCAGCGCCTTCACCAGCATGGCCGCGATGAAAGGTACGAAACGGAAGTTGGACCACTGGCTGAAGCGCGACCCGAGGGGACGCCCGCGCTGGGAGATCTCGATCTTACGCATGGCCCGCCTGGATCTCGTCGCGCGTGATTTGGTACGTGACGCCGCAGTAGTCGCAGCGCACCTGCGCGGGATGGCCATCGAAAAAGAGCTCATCCAGTTTCGCGCCATCGAAGCCGCGCAGGGAATCCACCACCGCCGCCTTGCTGCACTTGCATCGATAGCGGATCTCCGTGGTGGCCAGGAGTTCGGCGCCTTCGCCCTGATTGACCCAGCGGCAAAGGAAAGCCGCATCGCGCTCCCACAGGGGCACCACCTCGAGCCCCTCGATGGCGTGGACCAGGGCGGCCAGACGCTCCGGGGGGCACTGGGGCAGGGGTTCCACCAGCAGACCGCCGGATTCACCCGTTGCCGGATCGCACCACAGCGTCACGCTCGCGGGAATCTGCTCGGACTGCGCAAGGTAGGCCTCGATCTGGGTCTGGACGGAACCCTCCAGAAGCTCCAAATTTCCGATGTAGGGCTGGCCGCTGGGATTGGATCGCATCACCTGCAAGGTGCCGGGAGCCAGAAGCCACGGGCCCTCGGCGATATCCGAGACATCCAGAACGCCCCGGATATCCCCATCGGGCCAGGAATCGGCCACCAGGGCCTTGGCGCGACCTGAACCTCGCAGAAGCAATTGCAGCCGCTCACTGAAAAAAGTCCGGGTCTGCAAAAGCAAGGCAGCGGACATCAATTCCACCAAGGCAACGCAAGCCTCGGCGCACAGATGCGGATGACCTCGGCGCACGCCATCCCATAGGGGACGGGCATCGAGCACGCTGAATCGGATGTGATGATCGGAACTGAGAGCCCGGATCAGGGCGGCGGGGGTCGACGAATCCTGCATGGCTCCAGTGTAAGGCAAGCGGCCGAAGTACATTGCCGGGATGCGCTCTCCGTCATTACGCTGGATGGGGAGCTTGCATGCCGACCATCAGCCGAATCTGCGTTGCCCAGACCTTGCATGGCGTCTTTGGCCAGGGGTCCAGGGTGCCTGACACCTGGGACGCCAAGCTGCCCCACGAGGATGCGATCTTTGCGGGAGCCCTGCTGGCCCTGTGCCTTCGCCACTGGGGCCGCCTTCAGGCCTACATCCAGACCATGCTGCAGAACCCCGCTCGCGGGCTGCCTCTGGGCTCCCAGGTCACGCTGGCCATGGGCTTCGCGCAGCTCGCATGGCTGCAGGGCGTCTCCGACCATGCGGCGGTGAACGAATCCGCAGAGCTCGCCAAGGACCGCGCCTGGGGGTTTCCGCCGCATCTGGGACTGGTGAACGCCCTGCTGCGCGCTGGGGCCAGGGATCGGGAGCAACTGCGCCTGGCCTTGGAAGCCCTGCCGGCGGCCCTGGACCGCTCCCCCTTCGCGGAGCGCGTGCTGCGGGGCGCCCTGGAGGGCGTGGCCCAGGATCCCCAACAAAGCCTGGAGCAGCAGCAAGAGGCTGTCTGGACACGCCTGCAGGAACCCGCCCGTCCCGCCTTCCGCCAGATTCGCCCCGGGCCTCTGCCCGAAGGCTTGGTGGCGGACCCGACGCTTCCAGGCTGCCTTCAACTCGAGCCCGGGGCGAATTTCCCCCGCGCCTGGCTGGAATCAGGACAGGGGATGGTCCAGGATCGCAGCTCCCAGGCCCTGATGGCGTTCCGGCGGAAAGCCCCGGTGCGGCGCATCCTGGACGCCTGCGCCGCTCCTGGGGGGAAGACGACCTCCCTGGCCCTGCGATGGCCAGAAGCCGAACTCACCGCCATCGAACAGCATCCCCGCCGGGCCCGGAGGCTGGAGGAGAACCTTCAAGTCCGCGGCATCCAGGCGCGCATCGTCGTGGATGATGCCACCGTGTGGCTGAAGCAGACCAACGAAACCTACGACCTGATCCTGCTGGACGCCCCCTGTTCTGGATCGGGCACCCTGCGCAAACACCCGGAGCTCACCTGGATCGGCGGTGGCATCGACCTGGACCGCCTGGTCCAGGCCCAGCGAAGCCTGCTGGAAGCCGCCATCCCGAGGCTGGCCCCGGAGGGCCTGCTTATCTACGCCGTGTGTTCCTGGCTTCCCGAAGAAGGCCAGCAGCACACAGCCTGGGTGGCTTCCCAATTCGACGGCATCCGCTTGGTCGATGCCTGGCCCGCCGCTTCGACCGCTGCAGAACCTGGGATCTTCCGCACCCAACCCCTCGCATGGGACGGCGAAGGCTTTCAGGGCCTCGCCTTCCAACGCGCCTAAAAAGAGCGCCCCTCCGTTTTCGAAGGGGCGCTCGGGGAAAGCGAAGCAATCTTGATCAGTCCTTGCCCATCACATTGGCCAGACCGAAGATCGGCATATACATGGCGATCACGACGAAACCGATGATGCCGCCCAGCACGAAGATGATCAGGGGCTCCATCAAGGCCGTGAGCGCAGCAACGGCGTTATCGACCTCGTCCTCGTAGAAATCCGCAACCTTTCCGAGCATGGCGTCCAGGGCGCCCGTGGCCTCGCCCACACCCACCATCTGGATCACCATCGGGGGAAACACCTTGGTCTCTGCCAGGGGAGTCGAAATATTGCGGCCCTGCTCCACCGCGTCCTTCGCCTTGAGGATGGCGTTCTGGATGACCATATTGCCCGAGGTCCGGGCGGTGATATCCATGCCTTCGAGGATGGGCACACCCGAGCTGGTCAGCGTGCCCAGCGTGCGGCAGAAGCGCGCCACGGCCGTCTTGCGCAGCATATCTCCCAGCACGGGCAACTTGAGCATCAGTGCATCGATCTGAAGGCGTCCCGACATCGTCTTGTAGTAGTAACGAAGCCCAACAACCAGGGCTATGACAAATATCGCGACCAGCCACGAGTAGTGGACCAATACGCCGGAAATCGCCAGACACACCATCGTCGGGAAGGGCAGCTTGCTGCCCATGCCTTCGTACATGGTGGCGAACACGGGCACCACCTTGATCATGATGATGGTCACCACAATAATGGCGATGAGGATCACCGTCACGGGGTAGGTCATCGCACCCTTGATCTTGCTGGTCAGTTTCACGGCCTTTTCGATGTAGCCGGAAAGGCGCTGGAGGATGATATCGAGGATGCCGCCCGTCTCGCCTGCTCCGACCATGTTCACGTAGAGATCATCAAAGGCTTTGGGGTGCTTGGAGAGGGCCGCCTGCAGGGTCGCGCCCTGCTCCACATCCGAACGCACGGCGTTAAGGATCCTCTGAAAACCCTTATCCGTCTGCTGTCCTGCCAGGATTTCAAGGCACTGGACCAGGGGAAGGCCCGCATCGATCATCACGCTGAATTGCCGCGTGAAGATCGCGAGATCCTTGGACTTCACCTTGCCAAAGCTCTTGCCTCCTGAAGCTACCTGGGGCTTGACCGAAAGCACCTGGAGCCCATTGCGTTTCAGCGTGGCGCTGGCCTGATCCTTCGACTCGCCGACAATAACGCCTTCCTGGATCTCTCCCAGGCGGTTCTTGGCTTTCCATGCATATGCGGGCATCGGAACCTCAGAGCAACAGAATATACAAACAGGTGATTGCTTCTAGCATAGGCCGCGGGGCGAAGTCTGCCTAGGTGTACTTGATCTTCGGATTGCGTCCCCCAAGGATCGAACTTCCCCCTTGGTTTCCGCTCTGAGGAGCCGACGCTTGGGAAGCGCCCGTCGTGCCCACGCCGCGATTGATCAGCTCGCGCAACTCGTCCTGATTAGACGTGTACGTCATGGCCACATCCTGGGCGATGTCCCCTTTCAAGACGAGATCCGACAGGCTCTGGTTGTACGTCTGCATACCGTACTTCAGCTGGCCCGTCTGCATGGAGCTGTAGATCTGATGGATCTTGTCTTCGCGGATCAGGTTCCGGATGGCGGGGTTGGGGATCAGCACCTCCAAGGCCAGGGATCGGCCCTTACCGCAGGCCTTCGGAATGAGGGACTGGCAGATGACGCCCTCCAGCACCAGGGACAGCTGCGCCCGAACCTGCGGCTGCTGATGGGCCGGGAAGACGTCGATGATGCGGTTGATGGTCTGGATGGCGCTGCTGGTGTGCAGGGTTCCAAAGGTGAGGTGGCCCGTCTCCGCGATGGTCAAGGCGGATTCGATGGTCTCCAGGTCTCGCAATTCGCCGACCAGCACCACGTCGGGATCCTGACGAAGGGCCGAGCGCAGGGCCTTCTTGAAGCTGTGCGTATCCGAATGGATTTCCCGCTGGTTCACAAGGCAGCGCTTGTGCCGATGGACGTATTCCACCGGGTCCTCGATGGTGAGGATGTGCAGGGGCTCAGCTTCGTTGATGCGATCCACCATAGCCGCCAGGGTCGTCGACTTGCCAGAACCAGTGACCCCGGTGACCAGAACAAGGCCGCGGGGTTTGTCGCACAGCGTCTGCACGATGGGCGGGAGCCCCAGCTGATCGAATGATCGAATGTTTTCGGGAATGGTGCGAAACACACCCGCCGTCGCCCCACGCTGATTGAAAACATTGGCGCGGAATCGCGCGATACCCTGAAGGCCAAAGGAGAAGTCGACCTCCCAGTCCTCCTCCAGGCGGTGCTTCTGTTGATCCGTCATCACGCTGTAGCAGAGCCACCGCGTCTGGCCTGCATCCAACGGGGGAAGCTTCAAAGGCACCATGCGCCCATCAATGCGGATCTGAGGGGCCGTATCGGTGGTGATGTGCAGATCCGTGCCCCCGTACTCCACCATGGTCTTGAGGAGTTGCTGAAGGGGAACGGCATAGTTCGCAGACATTTCGGCCATGGCAACCTCCCGGTGAACTAGAGCACTGTTTCTCGGATGATCTCTTCAATGGTGGTGACGCCATCCAGAACCTTACGGCAGCCGGAGCGGCGAAGCGTGATCATGCCTTCCTTGACGGCCTGTTCGCGCAGTTCGATGGCGCTGGCACCGGTCAGGATCATGTCCTTGAGCGTCTCGGACATTTCAAGCACCTCGTACAGACCGACGCGGCCCTTGTAGCCCCGTCCTCCGCAGATATCGCATCCGGTCCCCTTCATGATCGTGATGCCGCGAGCGACTTCCTCCTCGGTGAATCCGACCTTGGCCAACGCCTCCTTGGGGGGCTGATGGGGCTCCGGCGCCTTGCAGTTCGCGCAGATGCGCCTCACCAGACGCTGGGCACAGATGATATTCACGGAAGTGGCCACCAGGAAGGGTTCCACACCCATGTTCATGAGACGGCTGATGGTGCTGGGCGCATCGTTCGTGTGTAACGTCGAGAGCACCAAGTGGCCCGTGAGTGAGGCCTTGATGGCGATTTCCGCCGTCTCGAAATCACGGATCTCGCCCACCAGGATGATATTGGGGTCCTGGCGCAGGAAGGATCGCAGCGCCGCCGCAAAGTTCAGGCCGATCTGCTCCTTCATCTGGACCTGGTTGATGCCCGCGAAGTTGAACTCGACGGGATCCTCGGCCGTCATGATATTCACGTCCGGCTGATTCAGCTTGGCAATGGACGAATACAGGGTGTTCGTCTTGCCTGAACCCGTCGGGCCTGTCACCAGCACCATGCCGTAGGGCTTGTCAATCTGGCGATCCCACTGCTGCAGGCTCTCTGGCTCGAAGCCAAGCTTCGTGAGATCGAGCATCAGCTTGTCGCTGTCCAGCAATCGCAGCACGATCTTTTCGCCGAACAGCGTGGGCAGGACGCTCACGCGGTAGTCGATCACCTTCCCCTGTCCGCCCAGGTTCACGCGCAGTTTGATGCGGCCATCCTGCGGCAGCCGCTTTTCGGCGATATTGAGCTTGGCCAGGATCTTCACGCGGGAGGTGACCGGATCCTTGAGTTTGATGCTGGGGCGCATGACTTCCTGCAGCAGGCCGTCAATGCGGAAACGGATGCGGTAGCTCTTCTCGTAGGGCTCGATATGGATATCGGACGCGCCCTTGCGGATCGCATCGATGAGCACCATGTTCACCAGGCGCACGACGGGAGCTTCTTCGCTGCCCTTTTGCAGGGCCGCCGCGTTGATATTCTCCTCGTCCTCATCGTAGGTTTGGTAGTCCGTCTCGGTGCCTTCGAGTTCTTCTTCCAGGCCCTTGAGATCCAGCGCCTCGTCTGCCGCGTTATCAAAAGCCTTGCGATCGAAGTTGAGCTTGGCGGCCGCCGCTTCCGTGGCATTGGGCGCAGCGGCACCGGGCTTGCGGCCCTGGTCCTCGCGCAGTTTCAGGGCACTGCTGCCGCCGTAGTAGCGCTCGATGGCCCGGGTGAGGCCCATCTCGGACGACACGACGGGGTCGATGTTGTAGCCCGTGTGAAACCGGACATCATCCATGGCGAAGATGTCCGTGGGGTCGGACATGGCCAGGGTGAGCACGTTGCCCGACCGCTGCAGCGGCAACACCTTGTGCTTGGTCGCCAACTCGCCGGGCACCAGCGCGATGACGGCGGGTTCGATCGGCGGCCACTGGTCCAGATCGGCGGCGGGCACGCCGTACTGCATCCCGAGAAAGCTGACGATATCCTGATCGGCGCAGAAGCCCTGGCGCACCACGATGCTGCCGAGTTTTCCACCCTCGCGGCGCTGGATGCGAATGGCATCTTCCAGCTGCGCGTCCGTGATCAATTGAGCCTTGACGAGCATCTCGCCGAGCTTGCTAGCCAATGTTCGCCTCCGAAGGGTAAGGAAGTCTAACACCTGAGAGTGATCTAGCCAGTTTTTCCATGATCGTTATCCTTGTCACATGCCTTCCGACCTCCCGTCCGACAACCGCCTGGACCTCGCCCGCGAACTCGTCCGGGAAAAAGGGCTGTCTCGGCAGGATCTGGAACTGCTGAATGAAATCCTGAACCTGGGCGCCGGTGATCTGGAACCCATGCTCCAGCCCTCGCCGGAAACGCCAGCCATTCGCCCGGAATCCCCTCACTTGGCCCGATTGCGGCGCGCCTTTGGCCTGTTCCTGGCATTTCTCAATCAATTCTCAGACAAGCGCCTGGGGGACGTCCGCCAAGCCATGGCCCTGGTGACACAGCATTGCCTGGCCAACATCGAGCAGATGGCACAGGCGGCCCATCGCGACATCCTGGCCCAGAACCAGGAACCGGAATGGATCATCCACCTGCTGGATCTCATCGCCTCCCTGCGCACCATGGCGACCTCCCTGGGCTCGGAAGAGGATGGGCGCTACCAGGAACACTGGTCGGGCTTCCTACAGGACCGCCGGGAGCACTTCCGAACGCTCTTCATGACCCTGGGCGAACGCAGCGAAGGCACGGAGCTGACGGCCCAGCTCAATCAGCGGATGAAGATCCTGAACCAATCCCTGAAGACCTCGACGGGACGCCCGCTGGAGGCCATCCGCAAGCTGGAGGTCCTGCTGGAGAGCGCGCTGCCCGAGGACACGCGCCTGCGCGCCGAACCGCTGCTGCTCGTCCAGCATGTGATCTCGAATCTCCGCATGACACTGTTCCGCCCCCTCGACCGGGGCATCCGCTGGCCCGCCATCGAGAACGTCCGCGGCAGCCTACAGTGGCTATGGAACCATCTGGGATGGTCCCTTCCTCGCGCGGAAGGCGGCCTGCTGGAGCACAGCCTCCCGCGGGAGGTGCGCGCCCTGCTCAAGCAGCTGCGCAAGGACCGCCCAGAGGCCTTCCGCATCGTGGCCCGAGCTCTGGCCAACCACCTCGCGCTGCTCAGCCTCGTGGATCATCTGGAACCCGCCGTGAACGCCTCCATCCAGGAGCGCTACGCCATGGTTCCAACCTTCTACGTCATTGAATCCGAACTGGGGCGTCTGGCTGAGCGCGTCTACCACCCTCGCATCGCCGAGCAGCTGCCCGTGGGCACGGAGGAATCCCTGCTGCTGGGCGCCTTCCTGCGCCAGGCCACCCTCTCCTTGCTGCAGGATCAGGCCACCATCCGCGGCCTGTTGCAGCAGACGCTGGTCAACAACGACGTAGACCAGCTGGCCAGCACGCTGGACAACCTGCGCGCGCTGCTGCTGAACCATCAGCGCCAGCTTCTGGGCGATCTGGCGGGGCTGTTCTCCGCCGAGCTGCGCCAACGCCTTTTCCCAGATTCACCCTCGCTCACCGAGGAGGGCGATCGGCTGCGCCAACGGCTGCACCGGCTGTGGGACTTCCTGGACCCCACCTTCCAGCAGATCCAGCTGCACCTCGAACTCCAGGATTGGCCGCGACTGGCCCTCACGGTCGCGCAGGCGCAAAACCATGTGGTGGGCTTCCGCCGCAGCCCGGAATTCCTGCTCATCCGCAGCCAGGACCGCCAGGAATTCGAGCGGATCACCCAGGCCTTCGTGCGCATCCTCGACGGGCCTCAGGATGTCGAACGCGCCCTGCGCGAGAGTTCGGAACTCCTGGGCGAACTGCTGCGATTCCTGGATGTCTTCCTGCTCCGCATCAATGCCCGCGTGCCACTGATCCGCCTGGATCTCACCAGCGCGCGCGAGGCGCACCAACTCTGTGTCAAGCTGCTGGGCATGGAGCCAGCCGCCTCGGATCGCAGCCGCACCACGCACCGCATCATCCAGACCACGAAACCGCTCGGCGTGCGGGATCCCCAGGCGCTTGGGCTGCTCAAGCGATGGGTTCGGGCCGAACGCAACGGCAAGGACGCCAAGACGGCCCTCGATACGCTGGGTTCCCATCTGGGGCACCTCTCCTCCCGCCTGGAAGCGGCGCTGAGCTGATATGCCCAGGATCTTCTGGCGGGAACCCCATCCATCCCCATCGTCCCTGCGCCTGCGCCAGGCCCTGGCGGACTGGGGATTCATCATCGAAGACGGCCAGAGTGAAGGCTCCCAGATCATCGTGGCCGACCGGCCGGATCCCGGGCTCATTCCCGTCAATGCGCCCGAGGTGCTGTGGTGGGTGAAGGATGGATCGCCCGAGGAGGTCAGCGAGGTCCTGTCCCAATGCCCGGGCTGGGTCGTGCGCCAGGACTCTCCCCTGGAAGCCGTGAAAAGCGCCCTGGAACATCTGCGCAACCGCGATCTGGGCAGCGAGGGCTGGTTGCGCCAGATGCTGCATCTGGCAACCCTGGACGAGCTGTTGCGCCCAGTCCTGGCCCGCGTGATGGAGCTTTCCGAAGCCCGCCATGGCGCCATCTGGATTCGCCAGGACGACGCATTCTTTCAGCGCTGCGGCGAGGGTTTTGCCGAGGCGCCCATTCCCTTGGCTGATGCTGCCGCCCTGGTGCGGACGGGCCAAGCATGGCTCCTGTGCCCAGGCACCCAGATGGGCATTCTCCGGCTCTATCACCCGAAAGGGCTCCCCGAGCACTTCCTCGGATGGATCCGCGACGTGGAAGATCTCCTCATCAACGCCTGGAGCCTGGAGGTGAGCCAGGCGCTCTCTTTCCGGGACGATCTCACCGTGGCGCACAACCGCCGCTGCCTGGAGGTGGAGCTGCCCAAGGCCGTGCGCGACGCAGCGGCCCGGAACGAATCCGTCTCCCTGCTCTTTCTCGATGTAGACAACCTTAAGGCCCTGAACAGCCTGTACGGGCACCCCGTCGGCAGCAAGGTCCTGACCACCGTCGCCCAGGAAGCCCAGCGCATCATCCGCGCCCAGGACAGGCTCTACCGCTATGGCGGCGACGAGTTCTGCATCCTGATGCCCGGCACCACGCATATCGGCGCCTCCAAGCTGGGCGAACGCCTCATCCACACGCTTGCGGATGCGCCCATCGCCGTCGGTGATCAGCAGCTCACCGTCAGCATCAGCATCGGCATCGCCGCCTACCCCGCCCACGCAGACGGCGCGGAACGCCTACTGGATCGCGCGGACCGGGCGCTGTTCCAGGCCAAGCGCCAAGGCAAGGGACGCGTCGCCCTGGCGGAATAAGAGCTAGCTCTATACCGGCCCGATCAGCCCGCCAGCGTCATCGCCACTTCGCGCAGCAGTGATTCCGCGCTGGGATTGCGCGCCAGGTTGCGCAGCGCGTCGAATGCCCCATGTAGGGGCACTGGCAGGGAGAGCGCGGACTGGGCGAGCTTCTGAATGCGCGGGCGCCAGGGTTCCAGCCTCAGCGCCTTGCCTTCCCGCAATCGCGCCACATCGCCCAGAACGAGCATCAGCAGTTCCAGCCCCCGCGCCACCTGCTCACCCTGCGCCAAGTCCGAATCCTTTTCGGGCAGCAGGGGCTTGGCGGCGGACGCGAAGAGATCCCCTTCCGCCAGATCCAGCCAGGCTTCGATCTGGCGGGAAGCACGGTCGAAGGCCTCCGGATCCAGGTAGCGCAGCGTTCCCGAAGCCAGGGCCGTCCACACGGGGCGATCCTCCTCCTTCCATCCCGCCTCCTGGGCCACGGCCCAGGCCTCGTCATCCTCCAGCGGCGAGAAGGCGATGCGCTCGCAGCGGGAGCGGATGGTCTGAAGCACGGATTCCGGCCGGTGCGTGATCAGCAGAAAGTGGGTGCCAATGGGCGGTTCTTCGATGGTCTTCAGCAGCATATTGGCGGAAGCGCCATTGAGCCGATGGGCGTCCTCCACCAGGATCCATCGGTGGCAGCCTGCGGGCGCGGCCTGGTGCGCCCAGCGAATGACGCCGCCTTCCACCAGATCGTCCTCGCGGATGGCGCCGATGCGGATGAGGCCCGCCTTGCCCTCGGGCGCGATGCGCAAAAGATTGGGCCATTCCACCGGCAACGAATCGGCCTTGAACGCGCGACAGCCCTCGCACTGCCCACACGCGTTGCGGCGAAAGCAGAGTTCGCGCTGGGCCAATTCCATGGCCACGCGGCGCTTGCCGATGCCTTCCAATCCAACGAACAGCATGGAGCCCGGAAGACGCCCGGCCTCCAGCCGCTCTCTCAAACGCGTGCGAACGGACAGATGCCCCTTGATGGCGGGATCAAACATGGCCCGGTCCGCCCCCACGATGTCCATGGCGCGCCAGCACGGGGGCCACGGTCTGCCAGATGGCGGACTCCACCTCATCCGCCGAACGATCCGCGGGAATCAGCACGACGCGATCCGAATCCTTGGCGGCGATCGCCTGGAAGCGCTCCCGGACCTTCCGGTGGAAGGAGAGTGCCTCCTGATCGAACCGTGTCTCCTTGAAATCAGCGCCGAGGCTGGCGTTGCGCGCCTCGACCCGCTGCAGCGACACCTCGGGATCCATATCCAGAACCAGCGTCAAGTCCGTGCGCAGATCGCCCAGTACCATGGCGCTCAGGTGATCCAGGCAGGTGTCGTCCACACCCCGCGCGCCCTGGTAGGCCCGGGAGGAATCCTCGAACCGGTCCACCACGACGATCTTTCCGGCCTTCAGCGCCGGGCGCACGAGGCTCGCCAAATGCTGGGCCCGATCCGCATAGAACAGCAAAAGCTCGGCTTCGGAACACCAGCTCTCGCCGCTGGCGTGGGGGGCCAAGAGCAGAAAGCGCAGTTCCTTCCCGAGGCTCGTCCCCCCGGGCTCCTTGGTTGCGATGAAGGGAAAGCCCTCTCGCTGCAGACGCGCGTTGAGGCGCTGGATCTGGGTGGATTTCCCCGATCCCTCCACCCCCTCCATGGTGATCAGCACGCCGCCCAAACCGCCCTCCATTTCCTCAAACCAGCATAACCGGCCATGCCACAGCTGCATCCGGATCCAAAAGTGCCTATGCTGTCGAAAGTCATCCCCTGCGGAGTGGACCGTGCTTGAATCCGTACGTTGCCCCAACTGTGCCACCCACTATGGGTTGAAGGCCGATCGTGTGCGATCGGGCATCCGGCGCGCCCGCTGCTTCCGCTGCCGGTCCGTCTTCGGCATCGAGGCCGAGGTCCAGCGCCTGCTGGGCCTTCCAACGCCCGTCATCCCCGAGCTCGCCCCCCTGGAGGCTGCGCCTGCCGAGACGCCTTTCGCGAACGCGGCTGCCATCATGAATCCCGATGTCATGGACATCGGCATGGACGAACTGGTCATCAGTCCCGATGATCTGGCGAGCCTGAGCCAGGAAGATGCCTCCACTTCGGACATCCCTGAGGAGGCAGCGGTCGGCGCCCCTACGCAGGAACTCGCGGAAGAACCCGAGGGCTATCCGGAACAGCTCCCTCCTTCGCTCACGCTGGGTGATCTGGAAGGCAGCGAAGACGAGATCCTGGAAAAGACCATCATCACAGAGAGCATGGACTTCACGCCCCTGCAGGAGGCCCCTCGGGAAACGGAGACAGCTGACGACGCACCCGCGCCTTTGTCGGATTTCCAGGCCGGACCCACCGCGACGGGCGGCTTTGCCAGCGCGCGTGACGCCATCTCCAAGCTGTTGGGAGATGTTCCCAAGGCGGAGGCGGAGCCCCAGCCCGAGCGCAAGCCATCGTCCAAATCCACCAACCAGATGGACGTGGAAGCGGCCCTGGATGCGCTGGATTCCACCCTGGGAGGCTCGCAGGTCCGCCCCATCAACAGCACGCGCCCCATCGTGCAGCCGCCCCAGTTCCACCAGGCCGAAGCCGAACCCGCGATGAGCAGCACCGTCAAGCTGTCACACGAGGAGCTGATGGAGGCCATGCGGGCAGCTTCGACATCCGCTTCCGCCTCTGCGGCGACGGTGCCCACAGCGGGACAGATGCCATCGCGGCTGACGCCGCCCGATCCCTTCTCCGCACAGGCCCCGGCCTCCCAAGCGCCCGAATATCAACCGCCGACACCCCCGGCCTGGCCCCCGCAAGCTCCTCCCCCCACCTTCGACCCGGCACCTGCCGCGCCGACGGAGGAGACGCTGTACCGAGTCCAGCTGCCCAAGGAAGTCGTGAACAACCTGAATCTGGAAACCATTGCCATGTGGATTGAACAGGGACGGGTGCAGGAGTTCCACATGGTCGCCCGCCAACAGAGCGAGCACTGGATCGAAGCGGGCAAGGTGCCCGGGCTGCGCATGGCCTTTGAGCGGATTCGCCGCCCCAACCAGGTCCGGAACGCGCCACAGATTCCCGAAACGCCCCTGAACCCACCCCCGGCGAAGAAAGGCCTCTTCGGCGGCATTTTCGGCAGGAGCTAGCCCATGATCCTTCCGCTGCTTCTCGCCCTGAGCCTTTCCCAGCCCAACCAAGAAACGGAAAACGTCCCCGCGCCCGAAACGGCCCCCGAAGCCGCGGCGGGTACCGCCAAAAAGGCTTCAACGCTCGCCCCTCCATCCAAGGCGGGCAAAGCCGCCCCGACGGCTCCTGCGCCCAAGCCCGTCCCAGCCGACAAGGCTGCGGAAAGCGCCGTCAAATCCCTCAGCTTCGGCAGCAAGCGCCTGATCTACCACTGGGACGCCCTGCTGCCGGTGGATCTGGATGTGGATGGCCTGAAGGTCAAGACGGTCTTTTTCAATCGCCGGGAGATCAAGAGCGGCCTCTTCAAGGGCGCGGATTTCGGGCTGCGTGGCCAACTGGAAGTCACCAACACCTCCAGCCACCCCAAGGTCCCGGGATTCGCCGTGGCCGTCTTCGATGCGGATGATCGCCTACTGGGCGTCGCCAGCGGCGGCACGAAGATCGGAACCGTCAAGCCCGGCGAGACAGAGACCTTCGATCTCAATTTCAGCTACGTCACGGAACGCATGCCCCTGGGGGCCTACGCCGTGCTGAGCCTGGAGTTGCGGAATTAGTTCGCGCGCTGTTCCTGGTAATGGGCCAGGATCTCGGCCGGACTCGCGGTAGCGGTTCCGATCTTGCCGACCACGACGCCTGCGGCGGCATTGGCCAGCATCGCAGCGGCCTTCCAGTTCGCACCCGCAGCCACAGCGGCGCTGAAGACGGCGATCACCGTGTCCCCGGCACCGCTCACATCGAAGACTTCGCGCGCTTCCGTGGGAATCAGCCAGGGATCCACCCGTCCCGACTCGGGGGCGAATAGGGCCATCCCCTTCTCGCTGCGCGTGACCAGCAGGCCTGAAATCCCGAGCTCGGCCGAGAGCGCTCGGCCAGCGGCTTCGACCTCGGCATCGCTCTTCGACGGCTTATTGGACAGTTCTGTCAATTCCTTCGTGTTGGGCGTCATCAGTGTCGCGCCGCGGTACAGCTCGCGGTGCGAGGGCTTGGGGTCCACGATCCAGGGGATACCCCGCTTCGCGCAGCATTCGCGCACCGCATCCATCAAGGGCGCGCTGATCACCCCCTTGGCGTAATCGGAGACGATGAGGGCTGAGGCCTCCTCCAGCGCACTGGCCAGCTTGATCTGCAGCGCCTCGACCACCGGTTCAGACAAGGGATCCAGCTCTTCGCGATCGATGCGGAGCATCTGCTGCTGCTGGCCGATGACGCGGGTCTTGATGATGGTCGGGCGGTTCCCGTCTCTCACGATGGCGTCGGACGCGACGCCCAGCCCTTTCAGGATCTGCAGCAGGCGCAAGCCGGCAGCATCCTCCCGCAGGGTTCCGATCACCAAGGGCTCCGCGCCGATGGCGCGAAGGTTCGAGACGACATTGGCCGCGCCGCCCAGCACCGCCTTCTCGCGGCGCACATGGACGATGGGCACGGGGGCCTCGGGGGAGATGCGACTGACTTCGCCGAACAGGTACTCGTCCAGCATCAGATCGCCAAGCACCACCACCCTGCGACCGCGAAGGCGATTCAAGAGGACTTCAGCCTCGGCCCGATCCAACTTCATTCGAATCTCCTTGCTTCGCTCTGGAGCAGCACTGGAATCCCATCCTCCACGGGATAGATCAGCCCGCACTTCCGGCAGAACAGGCCTTCCGGCCGCTCCTCCAGATCGCCATGGCAGGCCTCACCACCGATCTCGGCGGGACAGCACAGAATGGCGAGCAGCGCGGGATCCAAGGGCATCGGGTCGCCCTAGCAGAGCGAGAACTTGGGGCCGCCGCCGCCTTCCGGGGGCGTCCACACCACGTTCTGTTCTGGACATTTGATGTCGCACGTCTTGCAGTGCAGGCAGTTCGAGAAGGCGATCTCCACGCCGCTGACATTCCCTAATTCATCGGGATGCACCTCGTAGACCTGGGCGGGGCAGAACGCCGTGCAGGGCGAACCCTTCTCCTCCCAGCACAGGGCGCAGATCGCGTTGCTGCGCACGATCTTCAGGTGCGAAGGTTGGTGTTCGTCGTGCATCACGCCAGCGAGGTAGACGTCATCAAGCTTCTGGATCAGCTTCTCACCGTCGAACTTCACCCCCAGATCCAGGTCGGCGCGCTTCAGGTTCTCCTTGCCGTAGAAGCGCTCCACGGTCTCGGTGGTCTCGGCGTCGGCCTTGGACTTCAGCGGGTTGCCCGGCACCCAGCCCTTGCAGATCTGCGCAAATCCCAGGCGCAGCATGGCCAGCGGCGTAACGCCGTGGGCGATGGTCGCGTGGAAATTACGGGTGGCCTTCAGTTCCGCGCCGGCCCATGAGGCCATGAAAGCCTCGGCGTAGCGGGACAGGGAAGCCTCGCTGACATCGTCTTCCACAAGGGCGGCCAGGATCGTCGTCGCCGCTTCCACGCCCGCCTTCATGCCCAGATGGATGCCCTTCAATCGGGCCGAATTGATCATCTGCGCGCTTTCGCCCACCAGCAAGCCACCCGCGAACGCCAGGCGCGGCATCGAATGGTAGCCGCCGATGGCCAGCGCCTTGCCGCCGTACTGCACCACCTTGCCGCCTTCCAGGATCGGAGCGACACGGGCGTGGGTCTTGAACTTCTGCAGCGCCAGATGCGCGTCGGCGAAGGGATCTTCCACATCCAGGCTGACGACATAGCCCACGGCCACGCGATTGCCCGACATGCCGTAGAGGAACGAACCGCCGGATTCCGAGTTCTGAAGGGGCCAGCCCGTGCTGTGCATCACGAAGCCCGGCTTCACGCGGCCCTCGGGCACTTCCCAGATTTCCTTGGCGCCCGTCTCGAAGACCTGGGGATTGATGGAGTCCTTCTGAAGACCCAGCACCTCGTCCAGCTCGCGGAACAGGTGGCCGCGAGGCCCTTCGCCAAAGATGGTCACCTTCGCCTTCAGGGCGTTGCCGGGCTCGAAGTTGCCGCGCTTGCTGCCATCCGCGTTCACGCCCTTATCAGCGGTCTGCACACCGACCACCTTCTTGGTGCCATCGGGCTGGTCTTCCCACAGCACCTGGATGCCAGCGAAGCCGGGCAGCAGCATCACATCCACGCCAGGGACTTCGCGCGATTCGATCTGCTCGGCCATCCAGCGGACGACCTTGGAGAGCGAAACCACATGGCTTCCGTGATTCTTGAAGTTGGGGGGCAGCATCGGCAGCTTGAAGCCGCCGCGCTGCGAACTGAGCATCCAGACCTCTTCCTGGGCCACGGGGCCTTCCGTGGGAAAGCCGCGCTCCATATAGTCGGGGCAAAACTCCGCCAGGGCCTTGGGATCCATCACCGCGCCAGAGAACGCGTGATCGCCAATCTCGTCGCCCTTCTCGATCAGGCCGATGGTCAAGCCCTCCAGCTTGGTGACACCCTCACGCCGGTTGTGGGCCTCGATGAGATCCAGCAGCCTCCACAGCGACGCCAAATTGCTGGGTCCGCCCCCCACGAAGAGCACATCGAATTCCAGCTCTTCGCGTTCCACGTCCGGGCGCGCCGACTGGGTCGAGAAATCAGCCATGGTTCCACTCCTGATCAAACCGAAGCTCCAGTGTAGCGCGCGCGATGGGATACTGGGCCCATGGCTCCTGAACCCCAGCCCTCCTCCTTGATCTTCCAGGCCGCCGTGGAGCGGCCGCTGTCCACGGTCTTCTGCCATGCGAACGGCACCTGGGAGGGACACGACTATCGCGTGGAAGCCATTGTCGAGCGCCCCGGGCTGGACGCCTTCGACGTGGTGATGGACTTCCGCGATCTGGAAGCCGCGCTGGACGCGCAACTGGCGCCAATGGCGGGACGCCTGCTCTCGGAGCTGGGAATGAAAGATCCTTCCGAACTGGCCCAGCGACTCTTCCGGAATCTTGCCCCCCACGTGCCCGGCCCCGCACATTTGACGGAAGTCACACTGACCGACGGGGCGGGACGCAAGGTGGCGGTGCGCGCCGAAAGCGCCTGAGGCTCGAAGCTTGCGTGCCTCCTCGCGGAGGCGGCCATGTTTGCCCGGAACCCTGTCCTGTCCAGCCCATCATCCACGACGGCGCACGCAGCGATGCCCCGCAGCGGATCGCCAACCGCCGCCCATGGATTCAGCGATCTCCTGACGCTGGAAATCGGGAAGACTTCCGTGGATGCGCAGGATGAAGACAAGGCCATGAAGGCACTCTTTCGGATCCTTGCGGCCTTGAGCACCGGTCGCGTGGATGGCAGCGTCTTCGAGCAAGATCCGGACGATCGGGCGACTGGCACTTCTCCGGGCCCGATCCGAACCCAGTTGGAGACGCTCAAGGCCGTCATCCGCCGCATCATGCGCGGCGGGCAAGTCGAGGGCGGGGCCAATCCGAGCGATCCCACTGCCCACGCCAGCCTGGAATCCTTGCTGCAGTCGCTGCCCAGCGAGATCCAGAACCTGATCCGACGCGCTTTTCCAAACCTCGATCAGCTTCTGGACACCGAGCGGCAGAGGCTTCTCAAAAGCGTGACGGGGTTGGCTTCTCAGGAAGCCCAAAGCGGGCCAGACTGCTAGGCGGTTCAGCGACCCGAGAGGGTTCGCCACCGACGGGATCCGCCATCAGGAGCTTGCATGCAACCCATCGTCATCGATCATCCCCTGGTTCACCACAAACTGTCCTACCTGCGGGATCGCAAGACGCCCGTAAGCCAGTTCCGGCAGCTCATCGAGGAGTTGGGGTTGTTCCTCGCCGTCGAGGCCACGCGCACGCTGCCCACGACCTCCGTGGCGGTGGAAACCCCCATGGAACGCACCCAGGGCAAGCGGCTGAATGCCCTGGACCCCGTGCTGGTGCCCGTGTTGCGCGCGGGGCTCGGGCTGCTGCAGCCCTTCCTCGACGTGCTGCCCACGGCCAAGGTGGGCCACCTGGGCCTGTTCCGCGATCACGACACGCTGGTGCCCGTGCCCTACTACAAGAACTTCCCCCCCCTGCTCGAAGAGCGTCCCGTCTTCGTGCTGGACCCCATGCTCGCCACCGGCGGCAGCGCTTCCGAAGCCGTGCGCCAGCTCAAGGTCGCGGGCGCGCGCCAGATCACGCTGGCCTCCATCCTCGCCGCGCCCGAAGGCGTGGCGCGGCTCCAGGAGGATCACCCCGACCTGCACATCGTCATCACGGCCCTCGATCGCCAACTCAACGAGAAGGGCTACATCCTCCCGGGCCTGGGCGACGCGGGCGACCGCATCTTCGGCACGAACTGAACCTGGTTCCAGGCAATCGAAAGGGGCCGCATCGCGCGGCCCCTTTCGTAAATCATGGAAATTTAGAAGTGGTACTGCACCACCAGCATGGGCGCGTTGACCTGCTTGTTGGTGGCGGGTGCAGGGGCGTCGCTGTTCGCGCCGCCGAACTTGTTGTTCCAGTATTCGTAGCCAAGCCCGGCGAAAACCTTGCCCTTGGCACCGAAGGCGGCGCCCAGATCAGCCACCAAGCTGAGATTGGCGACGGTTTCCGCCTTGGTCTCGACACCGAAACCATCCTTGCCCTTGGGGGCTATGTGGTTCGCAAAGCCTTCGAACTTCGCGCTGACGGGACCCATCTCGAAAGGAATGCCCCACGAGGCACCGATCATCCAGGTCACCTTGTAGTCCACGGATTTGCCCACAATGCCGTTGAAGTTCTGCTCGTGGCAGGCCCAGAACCCGATATCGAAAAAGCCCTTGGGAACCGCCAGGTTGAGGGTCGGGCCCAGGCACATGAAGCGCTTCTTGGAAGCAAACGCGTTGTTCTTGGAATCGAGATCGAACCCAGCGGTGACAGAGATATCCTTCACGGGTCCGAAGCCCAGATCCTTCTTCGAGATCTTGCCGAAGCTCAGGGAGCCGCGGTAGACCACGTACGTCTCGCTGGCGCCGGTCTTGCCGTTGTTGGAGGGATCGTTCTTGTCCGACAGCAGCATGTCCGCGTTGAAGTAGTTGCCGCCGTAGGCCCAGCCGCTGGCGTGGCTGAGCTGGATGATGTTCTTCTCCAGGGTGCCGTCGATGCCGGGCTCGCGGAACTGCGTGCCATAGCGGTAGCCCAGATAGGTGTCGCTCCAGTCGGCGGCCTGGGCGGGAATCGCCACAGCAGTAACAAGAGCAAGCAATGCGACAGTCGTTGTCAATTTCATAAAGTCCCTTTCTATGCGGACAGGAAGAGCAGCTTGAGCAGGAAGACGAAGGACAGCCCGGCGACGATGGGATGGACCTCGCGGCGGCGGCCGGTGGCGACCTTCAGGACCGTGTAGGCAATCATGCCCACGGCGATGCCGTTGACGATGGAGAAGGTGAAGGGCATGACCACCACCGCCAGGTAGGCGGGGATGGCTTCCGTGATGTCATCGAAATGAACCGCCTTGATCTCGGAAAGCATAAAGAAGCCGATCATCATCAGCGCCGGCGCCGTGGCCTCGATGGGCACCATGAGGAACAGCGGAGACAGGAACAGCGCGACCAGCAGCCAACCGGCCGTCACCAGCGCCGTCAGGCCCGTTTTGCCACCCTCGGCCACGCCCGAGGCGCTTTCGATGTAGGCGGTGATGGCCGTGGTACCGAACATGGATGCAAAGGTGGTGCCCACGGCATCGGCCATGAAGGCTTTCGACGCACCGGGGAACTTGCCGTCCTTGTCCAGCAGCTTGCCCTGGGCGCCGATGCCCATCAGCGTGCCGATGGTGTCGAACATGTCCACGAAGAGCAGCGTGAACAGAATGATGAAGATGTTCACCATGCCGCTCAGGCTGCGCACCCAGCTCCAGTCATAGGTAAACATGTGGGGCCACGCGGGCAGCTGGAAGAGGTTGCCCGTGGGCAGATGCGTGAAGCCGCCGCCGAGCTTCGCGGGCAGCAGGCCCGCCAGCGTGACGGCCAGGATGCCCAGCAGGATCGCGCCCTTCACGCGGCGGGCCAACAGCACCGCGATCACCAGCAGGCCCATGATGGACCAGAAAGCGGGCGTCAGGTGGCCCTGGTCCCAGAAGCGCGCGATGAAGAGATTCTTCACGTCATGCACGCCGAAGATGGCCGCCGGATCGTTCTTCAGCGCGGGCAGCAGCGTGCCCTCGTCGATCTTCAGCCCGACCTTCGTGACGCCGCTATCCACGAAGCCGATGATGGCGATGAAGAGCCCAATACCCACGGAGATGCCCTTCTTCAGAGAGAAGGGGATGGCGTCCAGGAACGCTTCGCGCACCTTGAGTGCGCTAAGCACGATGAAGACCAGGCCCTCCAGCAGCAGCGCCGTCAGCGCCACGCGGATCGTGTAGCCCATGCCGCCTTGCCCCGCGGGCGCGCAGACCGTGAACGCGAAGAAGGCCGACAGGCCGAGGCCCGATGCGAAAGCGATGGGCAGGTTCGCGTAGAGCGCGCCGATGAGCGTGGAGAGCACGGCGCAGATGACGAAGGCCGTGAACCCCATGGTGGGATCAATGCCCGCGGCCTTCAGGAAGGAGTTCGGCACCAGCGCGATCACGTACGCCATCGAGATGAACGTCGTGGTACCCGCCAGGCATTCGATGGGGATGCTCGCCCCCTTCTCCTTCAGCTTGAACAGTCTTTCCAGCATGGAAACCTCGCTTGAAGAAAAATCAGTGCTCTGTGTTGACGTCCTCGACGTCGTTGCTGAGATGCAGATGATCGAAGAGCCAGAACATCAGGCTCAGCACGATGGCCACCACGGTGCCCAGGGCCATGCCCTTGAGTTCCACCGTGCCCAGCTTGACCGCCGCGCCGCTGACGCCTGCGGTCAGCACAATGCTGGTGAGTACCAAATTGCGCGACTTCGTGTAGTCCACCTTGCGCTCCACCAGCATGCGGATGCCCGCCGCCGCGATGATGCCGAAGAGCAGCAGGCACACACCGCCCATCACGGGCACGGGAATGGCGCGAATGGTCGCCGCGACCTTGCCCAGGAAGCTGACGCCCACCGCGATGCAGGCCGCGCCGCCGATGACCCACACGCTGTAGACCTTGGTGATGGCCATGACACCGATGTTCTCGCCGTACGTCGTGTTGGGCGTTGCGCCCACCAGACCCGACAGGATATTGGAGAGGCCGTCGCCCAGCAGGGAGCGGTGCAGGCCCGGATCCTTCACCAGATCACGATCCACGATGTTGCCCGTCACCACGAGATGCCCCACATGTTCGGCCAGCACCACCAGCGCCGCGGGCATGATCATCAGGATGGCCTGAAGGCTGAAGGAAGGCCGATACAGACTGGGTGCCTGAACCCAGGGCGCCGCCGCGATGGAGGCCAGATCCACCTTGCCCATGAACAGGGAAATCACCGTGCCGCTCACCACGCCGATCAGGATGGGGATCACGCCCAGGAACCCGCGCAGCAGCACCGAAGCCAGGATGGTGATACACAGCGTGGCCAGGGACACGAACGCCGCAGAGCCCAGCGTGAACGGCGCCGAGACGCTGCCGGTGAGCCCCGCCATCTTGGCCGCTGTCGGTGCCAGTTCCAGGCCGATGATCGCGACGATCGCGCCCATGGCCGCAGGCGGGAAGATGACGTCGATCCAGCGCGTGCCCGCGAAGCGCACGATCTGGCTGATGAGAACGAAGAACAGGCCGAAAGCGATGAAGCCGCCCTGGGCGGCGGAATACCCCATGGCGGGCGCCGCCATCACAGCCATCACAGGCGCGATGAAGGCGAAGCTGGAGCCCAGGTATGCCGGGATGCGCCCCTTGCACAGCCACAGGTACAGCAGCGTCCCCACGCCGTTCATCATCAGGCTGGTGGCCGGATTCACCTGGAACAGGAAGGGCACCAGCACCGTCGAGCCGAACATGGCAAAGAGGTGCTGAAGGCTCAGCGGCAGGGTCTGGAGCAGCGGAAGGCGCTCCTCCACATCTATGGTTCGTCGCGGCATGGGCTCCTCGATAGGGTTGTGAAAACGGGATTCAAGCGATCCGGCGCCAGGTATCCAACGCGCGTCGGATGACGGCATCTCGCCCCTTCTTCGCCGGGTAAAGATTCGAACAGGACAAAGCATCCTACCTGTCCCGATCCCGCGCCGGGGGACGGGAACCGCCTTTGTGCTTTTTTCCATACCCCGGCCCGAGGGATGTCGAGCCACGATCTCCCTGGCCTCCTCCCCTCCAGACTGTGGGCATCATGGAAGAAACGGAGATCCACCCCCATGTCCATCGCCCTTCAGCGTCCCCTTCGGAACGGCTTCCTCATCTTTATGCTGGGCCTATCCTGGCTGGGGCTTGGCGCGGTGGAACCCGTGATCGTCCCCTTATGGCCGGGGCTTCCGCCCGGAGCCAAGGCGGTTCCGAATTACCAGGAAAGCACCCGCAGGCCCGGCGATCTCGCCAGCACGCTGATTTTCAAGGTCAGCCAGCCGACCCTGGAGATCTTCCAGCCCGATCCCCTGCCTGCCAACGGCGTCCTGTCCCCCGCCATCGTCGTCTGCCCCGGCGGCGGCTATGCATGCCTCGCCTATGAGCACGAGGGGCGCACCACCGCGCGCTGGCTGGCGGCGCATGGCTTCACGGCCGCCATTCTGAAATACCGCCTGCCCTCTGACGAGATCATGGAGGACAAGGGCGTCGGCCCCCTCCAGGACGTGCAGGAAGCGATCCGCACCCTGCGCCGCCAGGCCGCGCGATGGCACATCGATCCCGAGCGCATCGGCATCATGGGCTTTTCCGCCGGAGGCCATCTCGCCGCCAGCGCCGCCACGCGCCACGCGGAGCGCGTCTACCCGCCCGTGGATGCCATCAGCGCCCGCCCGGATTTCTGCGTCCTGATGTACCCCGTCATCTCCATGCAATTGGGCCTTACGCACCCGGGATCGCGCCAGGGTCTTCTGGGCGATGCGCCCTCGCAAGCGCTTGTGGACAACGCCTCCTGCGAGCTTCGCGCCGACAAGACCACGCCACCCACCTTCCTGGTGCACTCCCAGAACGATGACCTCGTGCCCGTGGAGAACAGCCTGGGCTTCTTCCGCAAGCTCACCGCCTGCGGCGTGCCCGCCGAGCTGCATATCTATCCGAGGGGTGGCCACGGATACGGCCTGGGCGTGCGAGGCGATAGCCCCAAGAGCGTGCGAAACGAACTGGAGCGCTGGCTGAAGGAGCAGACCCAGCGATGAGGCCCTGGGTGCCCCTTCTGGCTTTTGCCCTGGCGCTCACGCCCCTCGCCGTCCTCCATCCCGTCCGCGTTTCCGGCGCCAGCATGGAGCCCACCCTTCACGATGGCGATCTGCGCCTGGGACTGCGCGCCTGGTGCGCGGGACAACCCAAGCGTGGCCAGGTCTGGCTGGCTGCAGGCCCCGAAGGCGCGGTCATCAAGCGCGTGGTGGGGCTGCCCGGCGAACACCTCGAACAGCGCGACGGCAGCATCCTCCTGGAAGGACGCCCGTTGGATGAACCCAGCGCCCAAAAGGATTTCCGATCCCTGGGCCCCTGGGACACGGGCGAGGGTTATTTGGTCCTGGGCGACAACCGACCGAAAAGCCGCGACGGGCGCGCCTGGGGCATGCTCAATCGCCATGCCTTCCGGACCCGATTGCTATGCCTGCCGAATTAAGCCCCAATCCTTGGCGTACCAGCAGATGAGGGCACACCCGCGACGGGACTCGGCCATCTTCACCAGCTTGCCGAAACCCCTGCAACCACGATGCGGCGGCTGAAGTAGGAAGGGTTGTCAGTGCGTTCGCGGTAATCCGTGGAATACGAATAACCCGAGAGATTGGCCCGATTGAAGAGGTTCATGATTTCCAGAAAGCTCACGCAGCGAAACGGCCCGACCATGAACATGCGGGTAAGGCGCATATCCGTTCGCTGATAGGTGGGCAGGCGATCTCCATAGCGCGCCCCTTCGATGGGCAGGTAGTTGCCAGTTCCATCCGGCAAGCCGCCGAGGATGGGCGTCACCGGTGCGCCCGAAGCCAAACGGTAAGTGGCTGACAACTCCCATCCGGGACTCAGCGTGCGCGTCAGCACCAGGGTCACGTTATGGGGAATGCTGGTGGGAACGGGGCCTTCGACATACTGTTTGTCTTCCTGTCGCCGGGTATTCAAATAGCCATACCCCAAGGAACCGTGCCAATTCGCCCCCGAAGCCTTGAGCAACAGATCCAGGCCGGTGGCGGTGCCATGGCCATTCCCCAGGTAGTGTGCGGTGGGATCTTCCACCAGCAGGCGTTTGTAGGTTTTGCGATAGACCTCGATCCGCGCTTGCCAAGGCAGCGACCCGCGGTCTTCCTTGAACTCCAGGGCCGCCAGCGCATGGGTGGCCTTAAGGGTCTTGAGATTCGGGTTGCCGGCATAGGGATCCATGGCGGTCATGGCCGGCGCCTGATGGAAACTGCCTGCGGAAAAGCGCCAAGTCAGGCGATCGGAGGCACGGTACGAAAGGGTGGTCCGAAGATCCGACGTCTGCTCGTGCTGAAGGTCGTAATGATCTGTGCGTCCTCCCAGGGAAAGCCCCCAGTCATCGTTCATGCGCCACCGCAACGTGGCATAGCCGCCCAAGCGATCGCCCCGAAAGTCGTATCCAAACTGCCGCGCCGCCCCTCCGGGGTTCCAGTTCGCCAGATCCTCAGGCACGCGACCCCGCGGGCTGAATCGCGTTTGGTTGCCATCCAAACCGGCTTCCAAGGCGAATGTTGCGCTGGGTTGCCAAAGCCCTTCCCCTCGAAAAAACACCTCGCCTTCGCGCTGATCCAGGCCCCAGTTCTGATCACCCCAACTCCCGAAAGACCAACGGCTGCTGAAATCGGTTCGAGACACGTCGAGGTTCAGCGCCAGTATTTCACCAAAAGCCTGGCTCACATTGACCGAGGTAAAGCCCGTTTCACTGCGGCTGGAATAGGTGTCTTTTTGATTGGCAATGCGTGTTTCCACCGCCAGATGGTCTTTGGATCCCAGAGCGTAGAACGAGATTCGGCCAGACCCCATCGGCTGCTGGTAGGCCAAATGCATGTCTGATGAAATAGGTGCTTCTTCGAAATTGCTGGAAAGATGAAACCATTGATCCAGGATATGCGTGTCTGCATAGCGAGCTGAAGCGCGAGCCAAGCCCTGACCAAACGGCTGCTGAATCATGGCGGATTGACCGCCAGGATCGAGAATCAGCTCGCCTCCGGCCTTCAAAGGCGCATTGTCGACCGAAAGATCCAGCACCGCAGACAGGGCGTCTCCGTAGCGTGCCGAGAAACCTCCGGGAATGAAGTTCACAGAGGTCACCATGGCGGTGTCCACGCTGCTGAAGATCCCACCCTGAGTGCTGGGATGGTGGAAGGGATGGCCCAATCGACCGCCGTTGATGAAGATGCCCACCTCTTCCGGTTTGCCTCCACGAACGAACAGCTCCGCCCCTTCGGTGGTGTTGCTCACGCCAGGCAACGATTTGGCAGCCTGGAAGACATCGGCCGCCGCACCTGGCGTGGTGTAGATTTCCAAGCGCGTCATGCCACTTCGAGCCGTGTCTTCGGTGCCGTAGCCTGACCCTTCCACCACCACCACCGCACTGGCGACCTTGGCCTCCAACCGCGCCAACAGAGGCTTCCCAGGCACCAATTCCCGTTCAAGATCTTCCATCCCCTCCGCCGTAATCCGCACGTGGGTGGCCCCTTCGGGAATGGACAACTTGAAGCGGCCCTTGGCATCGGTGCGCGTTTCGGCGGAACCCACCTCAATCCGAGCCCCTTGCAACGGTTTGCCATCGGGTCCGAAGACGATGCCCGAAAGCTCCAAAACCGATTGAACCACGACCAATGCAGCATGCATGGCGACCCTCTCACATTAAGGTTTCTCGCTCGTTCCAACAGACTTTTGGGCTCAGCTTTTTTTGTTTTTGGCAGACTGGACGCGACCGGCGGCGTAGTTGAGGAATCCGTGTTCGGGATCGAAGGCCTTTGCCTTCATCAACGTGGCTTCGGCCTGAGGCGCCAACCCCATTTCTGCCTGGGCAATCGCCAGCCAGGCGTAACTCTCGATGCGGCCCCACTGCGGCACCCATGGGTTTTTGGACTTGGGTTCAGATTCCGCGGCCTTCACCGCGTTTTCCAAAAGCACAATGGCTTTCTGCGCGCCTCCTCCCGCAAATGCGGGCATGTGCAGCATGTGCACTCCATGCAAAATCCACGGACGAGGATTCCCGGGCTGCATCTTCTCGGCGGTTTCAAAACATCTCAGCGCCTTGGGGTTCAGCCATATCCCTTGCATGGGAGAGTGGTTCAGCTTGAGGCCGATGAACGCGCCCTGCAGGGCCAAGCTATCCGCATCCTGCTTGGGTTCCAGCACCTTGAGATTGCGATCGACCAAGACCTCGGCTTGTTTGGCCTCTTTCGAAGAAAACCGAGAAGCCACGCAGTAGTTCAAATATGCGTCCTCATAGGCCTTCTGTTCGAGGGTGCCTTCTTCTGCCGCCACGCGCGCCTGCAGTTCGCGGATCTGGTCAAGGCTCAGACCTTGGACACGTGAAAGGGCAGTCGCGAGATCGCTCTGGGCCGAAAGGCTGAAAGCGATGCATGCGGGAACGATCCAAAGCAGTTTCATGGGATTCTCCTGTTCGCCGGTGGGCTGATCCCAGCTTCGGCTTCCAGGAGAAGGCCTGTCTCAGCGCGTCGAACCAAGGGCCGAGAAAAGGCGACGAATCGGAGAATCAGGCCCCCAAGCGTCTGCGCAGCTCCGCCATGCGATCTCGACTTACGTTTACGCGATCGTTCGACTCCAGTCGAAGTTCGCCCGTTCCGCCAGGTTCGGTGACCACTTCTCGCACGCGGTTAAGGTCCACCATGGCGCCGCGATGACAGCGGAAGAACCGCGGTGCCAGCAGCTTTTCCAGCTCATCCAGGGTGCGATCCAGGACAAAGCGTCCTTCGGGCGTGACCACGAACAGCATTCGATTTTCCGTGACCAAATGGCTGACTTCATCCCAGGTGAAAACCTTCATCCGACCCTTGTGCAGCACCGTGAAGCGTTCGGGAATCTCGGAGCGCCGCACCGCCTGAAGCGCGCTCAAAAGCCCTTCGAGTTCAGGCGCAGGCGCCGATTGGGCCTCAATCCGCATCAAGGATTCCCGAAGCTGTTCGCGCTCGACCGGTTTGAGAAGGTAATCCCGGGCGGACCATCGAAAGGCCTCAACCGCATGGCGATCGTACGCCGTGACGAAAACGATGGGAGGCAGCACCAAGCCTTTGTCGCGAGCGGCTTGCAACAGGCCAAAGGCGCCAGCGGGAGGAAATTCGATATCCATGAAAATAACATCGGGCTGCGTCATGGCCAGCAGGTGCAACCCGGCTTCGCCATCGGAGGCTTCTGCAAGGCAAACCGCATCGGGACGCAGTTCCTGAATCATGCGCTGAAGCAATCGCCGGGCAGGAGGCTCATCCTCGATCAGGGCGTATTTCAAGGCCATGGCAGACTCCGAGGCAAACGAATTTCGCAGCAGGCGCCTTGTTCCATCGGCAGCCAATGAAAGCTGCCACCCATGGCTTCGAGCCTCTGGCGAACGGTGCGCAAACCAATGCCATCCTCGGCATCCGCAGAGCGACCCACCCCATCGTCCTTGACCGCGATGCAAAGCTCATTTGCGACGATGCTCAACGCACAGTTCCCTACCTTGGCGCGAAACCCATGCTTGAGGCTGTTCTCCACCAAAGGCAGAAGCAACAGCGGAGGCAATCGGAGTTCTCGCATGGAATCCGCCAGCTCAAGCCGGAAATTCAGGCGCTCTCCAAAGCGGGCTTGTTCAGTATCCAAAAGGTCTTGAAGCAAGGCGAATTCTTCTTCCAGGCTCCACTGATCATGTTCCAAGGCCGCCAGGATTTTGCGCAGCAGTCGCGAAAGGCGGCGAACCGCCTCTTCAGCCTGGGCCGGCTGTTCAGGGATCAGCGATGCCACGGTATTCAGGCTATTGAAAAGCGTGTGGGGACTCAGCTGGGCTCTCAGGGCCAAGGATTGGGCTCTGGCTTGGGAAAGCGCCAACTCTCGGGAAAGCTGGATTTGCCGGCTTAGGAATTGGTAGCCCATCACCAGGCCAGAGATGGCCAGCCCCACCAAGAGCGCGCCACCCAGGGACGCCCGGTTGAACATGTTGATGCCCAGCGTCCATCGAATCACCCAGGTGCTTAACAGCAAACACGCCGTGAAAACCACGCTCCAGCCCAAAAAGAAGCGCCTGGCTTGTTGCCCCGGCGACCCGTGTTCGGGCAGCAGGCGGATCAACAGGTAGCACCCCAAGGTGGATCCCCCCGAAATCAACACGCTGAAGATGGCGCCAACGGCTCCGAAGATACGAAAGTCCTTCAGTCCCGGATGGAACGGAAGAAAGAACCAACCCACCAGAATGCCGCCTCCCACTCCGATGAACGGCGTCCAGATCAGCCAGCGATAAGTAAGCGTGGGACGACTTTTTGGACTCATAACCTGTCAGCTCAACAGATGGAAATTTGAGGATCAAGCAGGATTGCACCAAAGGCGGCAAAAAGAAGACGAACGGGGTTTTGTCCCTTTGGGAGTGGCGTCTGGGCAGATCCTCCAAGTGGTGAAAGAGCCTACCCCCTTCCAATCCTTGGCATACCAGCAGATGAGGATACGACCGAGCTTGAGGAATGCTTGGTGGATATTAGACCTTCGTTCGCAGCGCACGGTGAGTCGCCGGAACCCGTGCAGCCAAGCGAAGGTGCGCTCCACGATCACATGGTGCTTGCTCCCATGAATGAACCAGAATGCCCACCTTCAATCGCATGGACCGAACAAGGATCGTCACGTCAAATTCGATTTATTTCGAAACACCTTCAATTACGCCACTTCCGAAAGAATTGCGCAGCGATAGTCTTTAGGTGCGGCAGGGTGCCGGATTCTTGGAGATCAAAGTGAAAATGGGAGCGATGGCTCTACTGGGAGCCCTGTTTGTAATGACCGATGTTTCCGCAGGAACACCAGCCAAAACCTTGCATGAGATGGCGGGTCGGACACCCAAACCGGCCACGCTTTCGAACGCCACGCTTGTCATTATCGATGCCCAGCGGGAGTACGTGGAGGGTGCCCTGCCGCTTTCGGGCGTGAAGACCGCCATCGATCAGACAGCGAGGCTCTTGACCAGGGCCCGTGCCCAAAAAACACCGGTCATCCACGTCGTCCATCGCGGTGGAAAGGGCCTGTTCGACCCCGAGGGGCGCTTCTTCGAGATCGTTCCGCCCCTGAAACCGCAAGAAGGCGAGGCCATCATCGAAAAACGCCAGATCAGCTCCTTCACCGGAACCAGACTGGAGGAAGCACTCCGCCGAACAGGCCGGAAGAAGCTCATCGTGGCGGGTTTCATGACCCACAATTGCGTCAGCTCCACCGTGCGAGCCGCCTTTGAACTGGGCTTCGAGGTCACCGTGGTCGCTGACACCACAGCCACTCGGGATCTGCCGGACGGGAAAGGCGGTGTATTGAAAGCCGAAGTCCTTCAAACCGCCAGCCTCGCCGCCCTGGCCGATAGGAACGCCGTGGTGGCGCTACGGGAAGCCGATATCCCGGACTGACGAGAATGGGCGGCGTTCCCAGACTGCAACAGGCCAAGATGTAGCCCCTATCGCTGGACGCTTTCGATGGGGCCGAGGTAGCGCGGACCCACCTCGCCAAAGCTCACCAGCACACGCTGCAACACGATCGCCGGATCCACCACCCACATCTTGACGACGTGAGTTCCCGGGCGAGCGATGGTGTGTTTCGTGGTCACCTTGCGAACGGATTCCGTCACCGTGCGCCCCCACGCTTCCTGACCATCGCCCACCGGAAGGCGCAGATCCACCATTTGCGGCGCCTCATCGTCCACCGATACGGCCAAGCGCAGCCCTCGCCCCGGTGTGAATGCCAGTGTGGGGGATAGCGTCAACTCGATGGTGGCTTCGCCGGTCGACACGGTGTGGATCAGGTATTCAAGCCGCGGAGACTGGGGAGAAAGGGTTCGGCTTTCCATCGTGACGGGGAAAGGCGTCACGCCTCCCGCCGTGCGGCCGAAATCCGGAAGCGTCTGCCAGATGACGCCAGGTTCGGCCACCGCCCGATGAAAATGAACCGCTTCGATGGAGACGACGCCTTCCGATTCGATGAAAGAGCTAGCCGCTGGCGCAGGCGAGGCGAGGTGCTTGATCACGGGCACCCACACGCAAACACGCGTTCCGCGCTCATCCTTCAGCCAAATCGTGGTTTCGTTTTTTCCCTCGGGCGCAGCGGACCAGTCCACCGTCACCTCAACCCGATGGGTCGTCGGCCCCGCAAGCGCTCCATCAGCTTTCGAGACATGAAGCCAAGGCGCTGTCGGCTGGATGGTGTAGCGTGTTTGACCAAGCCCTCGATTGAACACCTCGATCCATCGAGAATTTCGAGAAAGGGAATCCAGCGGAGGCAAGGTGGGCCGTTTTTGGCCGGGAATGATCTCGGGCCAAGCGGGCATCGCACCTTCAATGGCCACTCCCATCTCGCCATCCGTGGTCGCCTGGATCTCACCGACGGGCGGCATCGTGTTCCTTGGAGGCTGTTGCCAGATGGCATAGCCAAGGTGGGTCTGATCTGCAAAGTGCCGCCATCGCCCCTTCCCAAGCTCCTCGTTGTATCGGCGTGTAAGCGCAGCGTCTTCCTGAAACAGTTCGCGCACGCGCGCGGCAGTCGTGTTGGTTTCAGCCCTGCCCTGAAAAGCGTAGAGATGGTTCAGTCCGGCCGTAACGTTCATTTCATTCACAATCCGGCAGGCGCTGATCGGCCACCTCACCAACTGGAAATACGCATCCTGGCGATCAACGGGAAGCAGGGATTCGATCTTTCCGGCCCGCGCGTCAAGCTGCTTCCATCTCGCCACGATGCGTTGTCCCTCGTCGTCATGGATCACGCTGAACGAATCTGGTGAAAGGTTTTCGGGTTTGAGAAGGCCATTCAGCTTCGTGTACCCAGCCACCAGATCCGCGATCTCCTGCGCGTGCGATGGGCCGAATTCGCGTTCTGCCCACCGACGTCCGTATTCGTTGAGCCGCTCAAAGGGCCATTGCTCGGGCGCCCATGCGTAACGCATGAAGAACTCGATCGGGAATTCCATCGGTTTCAGATCACCCACATTCAGGATCCAGATGCGATCGGCCCCATATTCCCGGGCAAGATGCATCTGTTCCCAGATCTTCGAGATCGGCGTGACATTCAGCCACTTGTAGGAACGAGGCCAGCCAACGTAATCGATGTGGTAGTAGATGCCGGCGCCACCGATCCGCTTTCGCTCCTCGGGTGTGGGAAGACGACGGATGTTGCCGTAGTTGTCGTCACACCACAGCAGGGTCACATCGTCGGGGACCTTCATCCCGCTCTCGTAGTATCCCTGCACCTCTTTGTAGAGCGCCCAAAGCTGCGGAACCTTCTCCGCCTTGGTCTTCATTTCACGCGCAAGAATCTCGCGCTGGTCGTGGACGATTTTCTCCAGCAAGGTGATGTTCGCATTCTCGCTCATCGCCATGTCGCCATCACCGCGCATGCCAATGGTGACAATGCTTTCGAAAGCCCGGTTGCGCTTGATGCCGTCCCGCCAGAACTCCGCCAAGGTCGTTCCATTGGTTTCGTAATTCCATGGCCCCCGACCGTGCCTTCCCCATTCCTGCTGAGAGCGCAGCATCGGCTCGTGGTGGGAGGTCCCCAGGACAATGCCGTATTCATCCGCAAGCCGGGCGTTGTCGGGATCGTCCTCATTGAAGGCGTTGTTCCACATGGCGGGCCAAAGGTAGTTGGCGCGCAAGCGAAGCAGCAATTCGAACACGTGGGCGTAGAACCGGCTATTGAGGCCACCGAATTTTTCCTTCGCCCAACCCGAAAGCGCCGGGGCTTCGTCATTGAGGAAAATGCCACGGTACTTCACGGCGGGAGCATCGTGAACCACGCGACCCGATCGGCAGAAAAGTGCATCGTGATGCGCGGGAGCCACGTCAGCCCACCAGTACCAAGGGGAGACGCCGATCTGTTCGGAAAGGTCGTACGTCCCGTAGATCGCGCCGCGCTTATCGCTCCCCGCCACCACGAGCGCCTGGTCGATGCCCGCGAAAGGCTGTGCCACCACCTCCGTGATCCAGGACTCCCACTTGCCTTGAATGGCCGCCACATTGAGTTTCCCGGATCGAACCAGGCCATCGATCAACGCGCTTTTGCCCAGGGTTCCAATGATGATGACCGAGGCCTGTTTGCCCGTCGTGGAATGGGTCAGTTCCGGTCGGGTCCCCGTCACGCGCTCCATATCCAACCGGAAATCCCCCGCCGCGCGGGTGACGCCGGGCCAATCCTTCGCATCGACCATCACGACCGTCGTCGTGCGAGGCGAGGCCAATAGCATGGCCCCAGGCTCCGGCGCGAAGCACACCTTCGCAGGCTCACCGAGTCCGGCATGAAGCCCTGTGGCACACGCCAGGATTACCATCAGCGGCCAAAGCAGCCGAGTCATCGCCTTTGCTCGCATGGAGCCCCCCAACAAAAAACCCCAAAAGCCATTCCTACGGGCAAGTAAAGACAGATGCAGGCCCTCCAGCAGCCGCGAAGTATCGCGGCAAAGGCCCCGCTAAGGATGGGCTCGTATCCGGGCTGCCTCCAGCGCCGCCCGAAGTTCCGCATGATCCGGGAACACGGCCAGTCCACGCTCCAGCACCAGGCAGGCCTCCTGCTGCGCGCCGCTCGCCAGCAGGTGATGCGCGACGATCAGGTGCCAGACGCCCTTGCCACCATCGGGCACGGCCTGGATGGCATCCCAGGCGTCGGCAGCCACGCGATCTGGGGCCTTGCGTGCGGAAAGGGCTACAAGATGCGTCCAGAGCACCAAGTCTTTCGGATTCTGATCCAGCCCGGCTTCCAGCACACTGCGGGCGTTCTCCAGATCCCCACATCGTTCCAGCAGTTCCGCCAGCTTCAGGAAGGGCAGCGTGAAGGCGGGGTTCCGCTCCATAGCCGCCAGCAGGGCCTGCTGGGCTTCGGCGGTGCGCCCCAGGCTGGCCAGGGCTTCGCCCTTCACGCACAGCGCTGCGGGATGATCCGGTTCCTGGGCCAGCACGGGCTGCAGATAATCCAGGGCCTCGGCGGAACGGCCCAGGCCCTGGCAGGCCATGGCCGCCCCCAGGTAGACGAGCAGGGGCGCGCGGTCCCGCAACGCCAGGAACGCCTTGGCCGAAGCCAGCACGGCCGCCCAATCTTCGATCATCAACCCTTCCTGGATCACGTTGTAGTGGGCGTCCAGATCCTCGGGGCGCGCGGCGGCCTCGGCCTTGGCCATCCGGGTGTATTCCGCCTGCTTGGCCATATCGCGATCCATGTCGGTCTTGCCGTAGTGATGGATCACGGCTTCCAGATCTTCCAGTGGCAGATGGTGTTCGTCGAAGTACGTCTCGGCCAGTTCGTGCACGCGGCCACGGTAGACCGGCTCGCCCTGGCGGCGGAACAGGCGCAGAGCGCGGCGGCTGATGTGATGGCTGAAGGTCGATCCTTCACGGTAATGGCCGTCGTTGGCCTGCGCTTCGCCGCTGCATCCCATGAACGCGCCCGTGCGCAGGTAATTGCGCATCCACAGCATCAGGCCCTGGGCCGAGGTGCTTTCGATGGCCGTGCGGATCGCGGCGTGATCCGCCGAATCGATGGCCTCGTCGGCATCCAGCACCAGAATCCAGTCGCCCGTGCAGTGCTCCAGGCACGCGTTTCGGGCCGCCGCGAAATCGTCAATCCAGGTGAAGGATTCCACGCAGGCGCCGTAACCCCGGGCGATCTCGACCGTGCCATCCGTGGAGCCGGTGTCCAGGATGACCATCTCATCCACCAGGTCCCGCACCGAGTCCAGACAGTGGGCCAGGTTCTGCGCTTCATTCTTCACGATCATCGAAAGCGAAAGACGAACCACGGGAGGCTCCAGGAAAAAGAGGGACGCTGACCTCAAACGGTAACCCGGCCATCGGGTCTCCGCGAGTTCCACGCTACCCTGTGGGATTGGAGCGAGGGACGGGGCATGGACCGGTTGGTGATGGAAGGCGGAGTGAGCTTGTCGGGACGCGTGCCCATTTCGGGGGCCAAGAACGCGGCCCTGCCTTGCATTGCGGCCACCCTGCTCACGGCCGAACCCGTGACGCTGAACCATCTGCCCGCCGTGTCGGATATCCGCACCATGGTGAAGGTGCTGGAAGCCCTGGGCTGCGCCGCCGAGATCCAGAAGGACGAAGAAGGCTATGAGATGTCCGCGACCCTCGCGGCCTCGGGCCTGGAACACGGCGAGCTGCGCGCCCCCTACGAGCTGGTGAAGACCATGCGCGCCTCCATCCTGGTGCTGGGCCCCATGCTGGCGCGCTTTGGGCGGGCCTCAGTCTCCCTGCCCGGCGGATGCGCCATCGGCGCGCGCCCGGTGAATCTGCACCTACAGGCACTGGAGCGCATGGGCGCCGTCATCACCATCGATCACGGCTATGTCGAAGCCCAGGTGCCCGCGGGCAAGCTGAAGGGCATCGACCACACCTTTGACAAGGTGAGCGTGGGCGCCACGGAAAATCTACTGATGGCGGCGACGCTGGCGGAAGGCACCACCGTTCTGCGCAACGCGGCCCAGGAACCGGAGATCGGCGATCTGGCGCAACTGCTGGTGGAGATGGGTGCCCAGATCGAGGGCATCGACACGCCGACCCTGACCATCCAGGGGCTGCCGTCCCTGCACGGCTGCGAACACGACGTGATTCCCGACCGCATCGAGGCGGGGACCTTCATCTGCGCCGTGGCCGCCGCGGGCGGCGACGTGGTGCTGGAGCGCATCGTGCCCACCCATGTGCGCTCGCTGACGGATCTGCTGGAGCGTTGCGGCTGCCAGTTCACCGAGCGCGAAGGTGCCAACGGCATGCATCTGCGCGTGCAGCGCGATGCAAGCCAGAAGCTCTACGCCAAGGACATCACCACGCTGCCCTACCCGGGCTTTCCCACGGATCTGCAGGCCCAGGCCATGGCCGTGATGACGCAGGCCACGGGCATCAGCGTGATCCGCGAAACCATCTTCGAGAACCGCTTCCAGCACGCCATGGAACTGGAGCGCCTGGGCGCCAATCTGCGCATCGACGGCGGCACCGCCATCGTCGCGGGCCCTGCGAGCCTGAAGGGCTGCACCGTGATGGCCACGGATCTGCGCGCCTCGGCCACCCTCGTCATCGCAGGGCTCGCCGCCGAAGGCCAGACCACGGTGGATCGCATCTACCATCTGGACCGCGGCTACGCCGGGCTGGAGCGCAAGCTCCGCAACCTGGGCGCCCGCATCGAGCGCGTGGGCGGCGGCAAGGTCTGATCCCGGCTCAAGGTTTAAGGCTCAAAGCGCCCGCAGCAGTTCCAGCACCTCCTGGTCGTGGCGCGCGGTGTCCACGTGGGTCACCACCCGTCGAATGACGCCTTGCGAATCGATGATGAACGTCACGCGCTTCGCGATGCCCAGCACGGGCACGCGCACGCCGTAGGCTTCGATGATCGTGCGCGATGGATCCGCCAACAGCGGAAACGGCAGATGGAACTTCGCGGCAAAGGCCGCATGACTGGCGGCGTCATCGGCGCTGACCCCCAGCACCACCGCGCCGGCTTCGCGAAGCTTTGCATATCCGTCCCGAAGCGCGCAGGCTTCCTGCGTGCATCCCGGCGTATCGTCCTTGGGATAGAAGTAGAGCACCACGCTGGACCGCCCCAGGTAATCCGATAGGCGGATGGTGCGGCCCTCCTGGTCCACGGCCTCAAAGTCCGGGGCCTTGGCGCCTGGACCCGGCTGGGCGCAGGGCACCGGAAGCCCCAGCAGGAAGAGCACGGGGGCCAGCATCCGGGCACTGGAACTTCGGAACATGGGAAACCTCCGACACCCCATTGGATGCCGCCCAGGGCCGAAATCAGCCTTCCCATCCGAACTGCACGGCTCCCAGCATGGCCACGGGCGCCGTGACGGCGCGCAGGATGCTGCGCCCCAGGCTGACCGGCTGCCATCCGGCGCTGGCAAGCGCCTTGAACTCATCATCGGTGATGCCGCCCTCGGGACCGCTGGTGACCGCGAGGGGTTCGCGCCGCAGCGCGGGGTTGCGCTCATCGGTCTTCAGCTCATAGGCCACCCACTTCTGAGGCAGCTCCACGTCCAGAAGCGCCTGGAACGGCACGGCCGCCCCCAGCTCGGGCACGCGCGTGCGATGGCTTTGCTCACAGGCAGAAGCCACGATGCGGCGCCAACGGTCCATGCGGGCCTCACTCTTGCGCGCGTCGAACTCGCTGCGCCGGTAGGCGACAAGCTGGATGCGGGCGGCGCCCAGCTCCACCAGCGGCGCCATCAGATCGTCCAGCAGGCTGAGCTGGGCCGTGACGGGCAACCAGACGTGGAGGGGAACCGCCGTCTCCCGATCCTCGTCCAGGGGCGCAATCAGACGGGCCACGGCCCGGTCGCGGCCCATTTCCGCCAAATCCGCCCGCCAGGGGCCACCGGGCAGCACCAGCTCCAGCGGATCGCCCGTGTGCAGGCGCAGGACAGCTGCGTGGCGCGCCTGCGCCACATCCAGCGGAACCAGGGTGCCTTCATGGGCGTCAGCGGGGGCGGAGAAGAAGAATCGGGGAAGACTCATGCCTCTAGTTGTACCCTGTCTGGGGAGGTCTCGTGCTGAACGCGCTGCTTCAATCTGCACCCTGGTGGGCCTGGGCTGGTTTCCACCTTCTGGTGTTCGTCATGCTGGCCCTGGATCTGGGCGTCTTCAACCGGCGCGTCCATGCGCCATCCATGCGCGAAGCCGCGGCCTGGAGCGTGGTGTGGGTCACCCTGGCCCTGCTCTTCAACGCGGCGATCTTCTATTTCGAAGGCCCGCGCGTGGGGGCGGAATGGTTCACGGGCTACGTGCTGGAAAAGAGCCTCAGCGTGGACAACCTCTT
>DAOPYE010000015.1:0-38791 GCA_035352715.1 Holophaga sp.
CCCTGCAGGCCCACCATCATCACCACCGTCGGCGGCTTGGCCGAGAAATCCAGCGGCTTTTCGGAAGCCTCGCCGCCCATGATGGCGGTCAGTTCCTGGTAGACGATATCGATGAAGGCCTGCGTAGGATTGAGGCCCTGCAGGACCTCGGCGCCCTTGCCATCGGATCCCGCGCCCAGCGCCTTCTCCTTCACCTTCGCCAGGAAGGCCTTGGCCACGGCGACGTGGACATCGGCCTCCAGCAGCGCCATGCGCACTTCGCGCAGGGCTTCCTCGATGTTGCTTTCCGTGAGTTTCGACTGGCCGCGAAGGGACTTCATGGCCTTGCTCAGTTTTTCGGTCAGGGTCTCGAACATGACATTCCAATCAGGGGCAACAGGGCCGAACGCCAATTCTACCGGAGGCCACCCGAAACCCCGTGGATCTCTCTCACGACGCCTCGAGCCGGGGCGCTATCAAAAAATCCATCAGGATTTCATCACGGCCAAAAATACCACTTGCACCAAAATCGGGGCACCCTACCTTTCCATTGGGTTGTAACGTTTCGTTTCACCCAACCCTTGGGGCTACCAGATCACAAGCCCCTTCCGCAGCGAGGAAGATCCGGAATCCTCACTGGCGAGACAACCAAAATGGGCACCCTCGGGTGCCCTTTTGGTTGAGTTATCTGTCGGAATGTTGCCGGAGCCGCCGCTCCAGCCATCAGGCCCAGACTTCACACTTTGGGCGGTTCCATGCCGCAGGCGGCCCATTCCTCTTTCGCGGGGCCGTAGACGCCGGGCACCTTGAGGCCCGCCTGGCGCATGAGCACGGTCATCTGCCCGCGGTGATGGATCTCGTGGTTCAGCAGGCAGCCCAGGGAGAAGCTGCGCTTCCACATATGGCCGTACATATCGTCCTCGAGCTCCAGGGTCGCGTCGGTCCAGGTCTTCAGGCCCTCCCGCAGGGATTCGACGGCGCGCTGGTACGTCGCGCGGATCTCGGACATGGTGGCCGGGGGATCCACGATGGTCATGCCATGGATCAGGTTCTCGCCGGCAATCACCTGGATGCCCCAATGCGAGGGCATCTCGATGAGGCTTTCCACCAGATGCCATGCCATGCGGCGCAGATCCCGGTGCCCCTCGGCCACGGCGGTTCCGGCGGCGGCATCCGGAATGGCCTCCAAAACCTTCAGCGTGGACTGGGCTTCATAGGTCCAGCTGTTGATGAAGTCGTCGATGCGTCGAAACATGCGTCCTCCTGTGGGTTGAACTCCACGTTCGCAGGACATCCTGACAGGGTTGTGTCAGGAGCCTTGGCGCGCGCCTTCTGTCGTTTCGGCGTTCACGGCGCGCAGGTAATCTTTCAGCGTGCGGCCGGGCGCGGAATCGAACGGATCCCCGACCTCGAGATCCAGGATGCGATCCAATCGAAACACCCGGAACCCGCCCCGCAGCTCGCACCAAGTCGCCAGGGACCAGGTGAAGCCCCAGAAGAACAGGCCCAGGGGATGCACCGTGCGCTCGGACTCCAGGCCATCGGCACGGCGATAGCGCATGCGGACGTTCCGCTGTTCCCGCAGGGCGCGGCGCAATTCGCCCATGAACGCGCTGGCTCCCGCAGGCGCCATGAATTCCGGCGCGTGGATTTCCGAATGGGCGAGCCGCGCGCGGATTTCGGGTGGCACCACCGATTCCACCTTGCAGGCCACCGAGCGCGCGGCGATTTGGAAAGCGGGATCGCCCCAGGTCTGGATGAAGCGAATGCCCGCCATCAGGGCCTCCATCTCCTCGACTGTGAACATCAGCGGGGGCAGATCGAAGCGCCGGGTCAGGCGGTAGCCCACGCCTGCCTCGCTCTCGATGGGAACGCCAGAGGCAAGCAGATCCTGGATATCCCGGTAGATCGTGCGCTCGGAGACGCGCAGTTCCGCCGCCAGCTTTTGCGCCGTGCTGAGACGATCACGGCGCAAAAGCTGAACAATCTGAAAAAGGCGGTCCGCGCGTCGCACGGGACTAGGGGCGCAGGACGAGGTTCAAGGTGATGACATCGTGGTTTTTCAAGGCGCCATCCAGAATGCGATGGGCGCCGAGAGAGACATCCAGCTTGCGAAGGGCTTCTTCCGAATGGGGCCCCATCAGGCCCTTCAACGAGCACTCGATCCCCGCCACCCGCTGGAAGGCCGAGCGCGAGCTGTTGCCAGACCACAGTGCCGTGCCTTCCACGTAGGCGTGCACCGCTTCCCCCCACTCACCGCGCCATCGCAGCAGGCGCTTTCCCATCGCTTGATACGCGGGCAAGGCGGCCTGCTCAACGCGGTCCACCTCCAGGCTCAACGGTACCAGCGCCGCGGTCTGTCCGCCGAAGTGGAACGCCTCGGGCGCATCGCCGCCGATGCGGCCCCACTCGCTGCGGAAGGAGAGCGGTCCCCTGGGGGTATAAACCGTGGCCTTCAGCCAAGCGCGCACCGCATTCCAGGATTCCGCGGAACCGGAACCCCAGCGGCTTTCGCCCACGAAGCCCTGGCCTTCCCCCTGGAGGCCGAACCCCCACGAACCCCGGGCGCGATGGGCTTCCGCCCCAAGGCGCAGCCCCGCCAGCGTTCGATGGCCTTGCTCGCCGAGGCTCGGGCCATCCAGCCGCTCATCCCGCTCCCAGGCCACCACGGGGCTGAACCAGAAGGGCTGCTCGCCGCGATCATCAAAGGTGAAGCTCACTTCAGCGCCACGCCGTTCACGATCGAGCCCCAGCGTTTGGCGGTACCGCTGGTGCGAGGGCTTTTCGCGGGCCAGGAACACCGTGGCGGATGGGTTCCAGGCCCAGCCGCTGTAGCGCAGGGCCGCATTGGCGCCGCTGGGGCCACCATCGATGCCCTCGCTGATCAGCGCCTGCCAGGCCAGACGATCCACCGCCAGATCATTGCCCATCACGCCGATCTGCCAGCTCTGGCCCGAGGGGCCGAGGGTGATGCCCGCGCTGGGGGAGATCAGTTGGTTATCCCAGGCGCGATAGGGCTCCGAGGGAGGAACCGGCCCTGGCTCTGGCAACAGGCCTTTTTCGATGGGACGCGAAATAATGGCGTCGGGATTGAGGATGCGCGCGTCAATCGTCAAGCCGGTCGTCGAACCAGCCATCGAACTGGCCGTTTCATTCAGGGGCGCCTGCTCCAGATTCAGGCGGCGGATCTCGATGCCGCGGGCATCCAGCCGCGTGAAGAACAGGGTCTTGCCATCGGGGCTGGGGGCAGGATTCCAGACCGCCGAGGTGGTGCGCGTCAGCCGCTCCACGGGACCAAACCCTTCGGGGGTCACGGGCACGCGCACGAGGTTCCAGGTGCCTTCCAGCACACAGGCGGCATAGAGCGTGTGGTTCGATGCATCCAGAACGGCCCGTCCCGCGGCCTGCCCGGGAAGGGGCACGATGCGGCCCTGGCACTCCAGCATCCACCGCCCCTGACGGTTGACCGGCTCGAGGGCCAACCAGCGCCCGCGTCCCAGCGGCTGCGGGTGAAGGTCGATGCCTTGGCCATCCCCCTCCAGACGCCACAGACCGGGCGCGCGCTTCTGGATGCCTTCGGCGTCCCGGCGCTTCAGCATGAAGCCCACGCGATGATCGTCCACCCACCAGGGACGGTCGGGCATCTGGAAGTTCAAGCGCGGCAGGCGATGGTCCGCCTTGCGATCGGGCGATTCGGGCGCTACATCCGCGACTTCGTTCGGGTCCGGCGCTTCCTCTTTGGGTGCCTCCGTCTTTGCGGGCTTCTTCTTGGGAAGCAGATCCCAGACACACAAGCCTGGCGAGGCACCTCCATCCAGCGTGGCCAGCAGGCGCGAGCCATCAGGGCTCACGGACAGATCGGACAGCGAACCGGCGCTGCGCCACCAGAGATCGCCCTCCCGCAGCCCTTCGGCCTTGAGGCGGGCCTCCCACTCCAGCGCGTCGTGGGTGACTTCCGCGCGGAAGCGATCGTAGCCGTCTTTCGCGGTGAAGCCGAAGGTGGCCTTGAAGTTCGCATCGAAACTGCGGCGCTTTTTCGACGCCATCTGTTTCCACAGCCGCTGCAAAATATCCGGCGTCTGGGGCCGCTGGCGTTCCAGCCATTCCAGGTAGGCCGATCCCACCAGGTAGGCCATGCTGCCCCCGCGGAAGCCCTGAAAGCCATTCAAATGGCCATAGTCCGGCAGATTCCCCTGGATGGCCCACTGGCGCAAAAGGGCCGAACGGCTCACACCGTGGGGCCTAGCCGAACCCGTCAGGCGACCTTCCGCCAGCGTGGCGTAGCCTTCCCAAACCCATCGCTCGCCCTTCATCACCAGGGGCCCCAGTGGCAGATCGAGCCAGCGTTCCAGCCAAGTCGGTTGGTTCTGAGGCCGCGTCAGATGCTGCATGTGGACGAATTCGTGGGTCACCAGGACTTCGGTCCACCCGCTCATGGCATCCATGAAAGTGTCGCTGCGGGGTTCAGTGCGCCACAACGTGAAATAGGGATACGGAAGCAAGGGCACGGTTTCCCCGTTGGCCTCCTCGACGGGATCGCGCAGCACGACCTGGACGGGCTTGGGGTATTCGTAGCCCACCAGTTTCACGACCTGGGCGTGGATGCCCTCCACGCGTGAAGCCACATCCTGGGCCCAATCTGCGAGCACCGGCGGATAGTGGATGCGGTAATGAGCGGTCTTGATGGTGCGCCAATCGGCGTGGGGAGCCTGCTGGGGCGCTGCTGCAACCACGGAGACAGCGGAAAGCATGGAGAAAGCGAGACGCTCAAAGCGCGACATGCAAAAACCTCCCAATCGGGCCTCGTGATAATTCACGCATTCTTCGATCGAATGAATGAATTGTGCCAGGGAACTCACATCCCCAACCGCCATGGCGAACGGGTGCTGGCGGAGACCGAGGAATAGGCCGCCTTCACGTAAGATACGGGCATGGCACACGCCCTGCTGCTCGCCGCCTTCCCGCCCGAACTGGCGGGACTCGACCTCGCCCCGCCGACGGACTGGCGCGTGGCCTGCACGGGAGTGGGTGCCTTGGCGGCGGCCATCACAACCACCCGCCTGATCGCCGAGGCGCGGCCTGATCGCGTGGTGTTCATCGGCACCTGCGGCGCGTACGACTCGCGCCTGGGCATCGGGGATCTCATCACCGTCTCGCGCGTTCTCGTGACCAGCCTGGACGAACAGGAGGGCCGCGCGTACCGGCCCGGACCGGAGCGGACGGCATGGGACGCCGTGCCCCTCCCGGGCCTGCCCGCCCACACCGTCGCCATTCCGCCCGCCATCACGCAAACGCAAGCGGGCGCGCAACGCCTGGCGGCCATCGCCCCGGCCGAGCACCTGGAATTGAGCGGCGTGTTCGCAGCCTGCAAGCAGGCGGGCATTCCCGCCTCCGCCGCCCTGGCCGTGGCCAATCGCGTGGGTCCCGACGCGCATGCGGAGTGGTCCGCGAACCACGCGGCCTGCAGCCAAGCGCTCGTAAAGGCCCTGCGCGAACGCGGCGTTTTCGAGCCCAGTGGAATGTCGAGGATGGATCAGGCCTGAGGCTTCGCGCTCTTCGCCAATAGCTGGGTGCGGATAAATCCATCCAGATCGCCGTCCAGGACCTTCTGGGTCTGGCTCGTTTCATGGTTCGTGCGGTGGTCCTTCACGAGCTGATAGGGCTGAAGCACGTAGCTGCGGATCTGGCTGCCCCAGGCCACGTCGGACTTCTCGCCGCTGGCGGCGGCCACCTTCTCCTCGAACTTGCGGCGCTCTATTTCGTACAGGCGGGACTGCAGGACCTTGAGGGCGCGCGCGCGATTCTTGATCTGGCTGCGCTCGTCCTGGCAGGAAACCACCAGGCCCGTAGGCAGATGGGTGAAGCGCACGGCGGATTCGGTGCGGTTCACGTGCTGGCCGCCAGCGCCGCTGGCCCGGAATACGTCGATCTTCAGATCCTTCTCGGGAATATCGACGTTGATGGAATCATCCAGCTCGGGGCTCACGTACACGGCGGCGAAGCTGGTGTGGCGCCGCTTGGCGGCATCAAAGGGCGAGATGCGCACCAGGCGATGGACGCCCGCCTCCGCGCGCAGGTAGCCGTAGGCGTAGGGCGCGCTGACGATGAAGGTGGCGCCCTTGACGCCGGCCTCGTCGCCATCCTGGTAGTCGATCATCTCCGTGGCCCAGCCCTTGGATTCGCAGTAGCGCAGGTACATGCGCAGCAGCATCGCGGCCCAATCGCAGCTCTCGGTGCCACCCGCGCCGGGGGCGATGGCGACGATGGCGTTGTTCTGATCCAGGTCGCCCGAAAGCATCATGCGCAGCTCGGCGGCTTCCACACCTTCGCGCAGGCTCTGCTCGACGGCCTCCGCCTCGACCAGCATGTCCGCGTCATCCCGCGACAGCTCCAGCGCCGTCTCCAGATCCTCCAGCCCCAGCGACAATTTCTTGGAGGTGGCGATGTCATCCGTCAACAGGCCCCGCGCCTTCAGCACCGGCTTGGCCGCCTCGGGATCATCCCAGAACCCGGGCGCCGAGGCCTTTTCCTCGATCTGCTCCAGCTCCAATGCCTTGCGTTCCGCATCCAGATGGCCGCAGAGCTGCTTCACGCGGGGCTCCAGCTCGGCCTTGGCCCTCATCAGGGTCTCGAAATCCATGTTCCATCCATCGCATTGACCGAGGCCCAAGCAGCCCCGAGTCCACCATGATAGCCCATGGGACATCGCGCCCCGTTTACCGCTTTGCAACAGGGATTTCGCAGCGCAGCCGCTATCCTAGGGGCCATGACCAACCTGACCACCCTGTTGCCGGAGGACCTGGAGCCCACCCATCGCGGTGTGCTTGACGGGCACAGCGATACGAGCCTGGCCTTCGTGCGCTGGGAGCATTCGCACCCCAAGGGCCGCGTCGTGATCTCGCACGGGTACGGCGAGCACTCGGAGCGCTACCGGCACGTCGCCAAATGGCTGCACGATCTGGGCTGGTCCGTCTCGGCCATGGATCACCGGGGCTTCGGACGCAGCGGCGGCCGACGGGGAGACGCGAACGGCATCCACGCGTTCGTGGAGGACCTGACGCTCTTCCTGCGCCATGAGCGGCGCTATGACGCGGATCGGATGGGTGCGGGGGCGCGCATGGTCGAGGGCGTGCCGATGCCGCCGCTGCCGGTCTGCCCCCAGATCCTGCTGGGGCACAGCTTCGGCGGTCTGGTGGCGCTGCTGACCCTGCTATGGCATTCGGACACGCTCGAGGGGCTGATCCTCACCAGCCCCGCCGTGGCCCTGCGACCCCTGGGCACCTGCCTGAAGCTGCTGCAAAAGCTCGCCCTCTGGGCCGCGCCCCACAAGCCGATCCAGCTTCCCAACGACAAGCGCAACGTCTGCTCGGACCCCATCATGGTGCAGCGCTATTGGGACGATCCCCTGTGCCATCGCTATGTCAGTGCGGCTTTCGCCGAAGCCCTGGCCCAGGGCAAGGAGGAGATCATCGGCTTCGGGCACGAACTGGACGCCCGGATCCTACTGCTGGAAGCGGGACAGGACGGGGTCGTAGATCCCGACGGCGCCGAAGCGCTGTGGGCGAATGTGCGCCAGGAACTGCTCGAAAGGCACCGCCTGGAGGCCTTCCGGCACGAAATCCTGCATGACCGCCGCCGACCGGAAGCCGAGCGGTTAATCGAGGACTGGCTGGACCGCCTTCTCGTCGAATGGTCAGGAACCCCGGACGCCCTTCTCTCATGAGAGTATGTGAGTGAAGGATGGCCCCATGAAGCAGCGCAGCACCCTGATTCTCCCCCTCGCAGCCCTGATGGTCCTGGGCGGCACGGCGGCGTGCAGAAAGAAGATCTCCGCGACCCCCACCAAGAAGGAGGAGGGCGGCTTGGTGGGCCGAACGGCCACCGATATCGTCGAGGAGGCCGAGCTGCGCCTGCAGCGCAAGCAGTGGACCGACGCGCGCACGCTGCTGCGCGTCGTGGAGGAGAACCTGCCCTCGTCCAAGGAATATCCCCGCGCCAAGCTGCTGCTGGGCGACAGCTACTTCTTCAGCACCGTCCCCAGCTTTCCTGAAGCCGTTGTCGAGTACCAGAGCTTCCTCACCTACTTCCCCAAGCACGAGCAGAAGCCTTACGCCCTCTACCAGATCGCCCTCTGCCATTACGCCACCATCGAGACGGCCGAACGTGACCAGAGCGAAACCCGCAAGGCCATCGACGCATTCCAGAAGCTCATCAACGAGGCTCCGGGCTCCATTTACGCGGTGGACGCCAAGGCCAAACTGAACCAGTGCTGGCACCGCCTCGCAGAATCAGAACTCCAGGTGGGCATCTTCTACGTGAAGACCTACCCCGCTTCCAATGCCGGGTACAAGCGAATCAAGAACGCCATGGAAGCCTATCCTGACTTCGTGGATCGCGAGCGGGCCTACTTCTTCCTGGGAGAGGCCATGCGCTCCCACCGGATGGAGATGAGCCAGCTTGAGCAGTTCGGGAAGGACTACCTCGCGCGCGTGAAGAAGGACAACATGAACAACCTGACGCGGGATGAGTACATCACCTACAGCAAGGAGCTCAACGCCTTCATCACGGAAGAGTTCCATAAATCCCGGCAAGAATCCCGAGACTACTACCAGAAGCTGGTGGAGAGCTACCCCAATAGCGAATGGGTGGGCAAGGCCAAGGATCGCCTTGTGGAACTGGGCCAATCCATCAAGGAAGAGCTGGATAGCTAACGAGGCTGACGCCTCTCTCGCGATTTCCGGCGAAGAATGACGCCCCGATGCATGTCCATTGGCATGTGTTGGGGCGTCATTCTGTAAACGCAATCGCCTCGGCGCTCCCCCGATAAACGAGGGCCTTGCGCTTGGTCTGATCGGATGTCGCACCCATCAGAACAAGATTGAGCGTGCGGGCGGAAACGAGCCCCGGGAACGCGCCTTTGCGGTTCCCGATCTCAAGCGTTTGGCGCGCCTCATCCCACGCGAGCTCGTAGGTGGCGTAGGCCCCCTTTTCGTAGGCGTACGTCTCGTTGTCGTCTTCGTAGATCGTGAAACGCGCGTTGGCCCCGGGGTAGATGCGAATCTCGTAGGGGGCTTCGGGACGCTCCGTCGCATATTGCTGGACCGGCCCCATGGGCACGATGGAGCCCGCTTTCACGTACAGCGGGAACGTGTCCATGGAGCAACGCTTCTGCGCCACCTGCCCACCTCGCAGGCGCGTGCCGGTCCAGAAATCGAACCAGTCCGAACCCGAGGGCAGGTAGGTTTCCATGGTGTCTTTGATCACCTTGAGCTGGTTCTCCATGGCCAGGCGTTCGCTGGGCTTATGCCAGCCCAGGCGGAAGTACCGGTCCTGGCCGCCCTGATGGAACTCGGCCTTGATCGGAAGCCTTTGGCCTTTGACCAGAGCGATATGCGTCCCACGGTACCGCTTCGCACCGAAGCTCCAATCGTCGACCTTCAACTGGCCATCCAGGAAAAGGCGTCCGCCGTCGTCGTATTCAATGCCGATCTCGTATTCCCCGGTCTCGGGGGCGACAATCGATCCCTCCCAACGGGCGGAGAAGTTATCGAAGCCCGAGAGCCCCGGCGGTGGCCCTGCCAGCGGAGGCCCCGGCCAGTTGTGCTCGACCCGCGTATCCAGCGTCTTTCCCGCAGGCCGGTTGAAGTCCAGCCCTTCGAAATACTGAACGGCAAGCCCCGCTTTACCATCTGGGGCCTGAAGGGCTTCCGCAGGAATCGTGGTCGGCAGCGGATCGCTGGCGTGGAACATCGCGCGGGTCACGGGGTGGACCAAAAAGGCCAGCCCAAACATGAACGCATCGTCCGATTTGCGCACCTTGGCGTCATCGGGGAAATCCAGCGGCAATCCGCGCATCATCGTATAGGCATGGGCGGTTGTCTCCCAGGCCAGCGAATAGATGTAGGGCAGAAGCTGGTAGCGCAAATTCGCGGCGCCCAGAAGCGAGCGGTAGGTCTCGGGAGCAAAGGACTTGAAGATGTAGGGCTCGCGTTCAATGTTGGCACCGTGGATGCGATAGATGGGATTGAAGATCGCAAACTGATTCCAGCGCGCCAACAGCTCTTGATAACTGGGGCTTTTCTCACCCAGCAGATCGTTCACAAAAAAGCCGCCGGTATCCTGCGTCCAGTAAGGCAGGCCCGCCATGGCGATATTGATCCCGCCCGAAATCTGGTTCCGAAAAGTCTCCCAACTGGCGGTGGTATCGCCCGACCAAGGCAGCGCCGCATACCGCTGCTGTCCCGCCCAGGCCGAGCGCGTGAGCGTGAAGACGCGCTTATCGCTGGTGGCGCGCTGCCCCTCGTACGTGCCCTTGGTGGTCAGCAGGCTGTAAGGGTTCAAGTAGCGGACAAAATCTCCCATGGCGTTTCTGCCAAGGCCCTTGATATCGCGTTCCACCTCATTGGGATCGTGGCAGGCCCCGCCCACTTCCACCTCGGTTCCATCCATCCACAGCGCATCCACGCCGATATCCAAAAGCCCCTGCTTGATGTGCTTGAAATAGATGGCACGCCCTTCGGGGCTGTAGGCGTCATAAACCCGAGCCTGCTTCGAGATCCAGTGCAACGGAGCGAATCGCAATCCATGGGCGTCCAGCTCATGGGCCAGCGGCGTGTCGTTTCCGACCGAGGGCCAGATCGAATTCATGAGCTTCACGTGCAAATCATCGTGCAGCGTTTTCGTGAGTTCGGCGGGACGGGGAAAGCGTTCCTTATCCCAGATCATGCCGCTCCACGTTCCATCGTGATCCGTGCCCCAGTACTGCCAATCCTGGACGATGTAATCGATGGGGAAGCCCTCTTTGCGGAAGTTGCGCACGACTTCCAGCAGGCGATCCTGGGTCTTGTACCGTTCCTTGCTCATGAAGAAGCCGAACGCCGCCTTGGGGAACATGGGCGCCGCGCCAGTGAGCTTCCGATAACCTGCAATAACGCCATCCATGCGCTTGTCGGCCACGAAATAGTAGTCGATCCCCGCAGGCGCGCTCTCCGCCCACAGCGAGGCCCCTGATGGATCATCCTTGAACACCATTTTCGAATAGATGTCCCAAAGAATGCCGTATCGCCGGGTCGAGACGAGGAAGGGGACAACGGTCCCGATATTGGTCTGAACCAGCAGCACTTCCTGTCCGCGATAGTCCATATACGGCTGGTTGTATTGGCCCAACCCGTAAAGGGATTCATCCGGTGACAGCGTGAACGTCTGCCGGATCTCGTAGGTCGGAGCGCCCGCGATCGCCAGCTCTTTGAATTCGCACGGCTGCTGCGACTTCTCGCGGGTGATCGTCTTCCCGTCCCGGTCCACAAAGCTCAAGGCGCCCGTCTGCTTGTTCGCGATGATTCGGAGCTCGGCGGAAACGATTTCCAAACGGCTTGGCGAATCCACCAGCTGAAAGGGCACGGCCTGAGGCTGGGCGATGACAGCAATGCTCGGCTGATCCGCGTGGATTCGCCCCGGATTGGCGTTGACCCGGACGATGCCTGGACCATAGAACAGGACGTTCTTCGTCACGTTGCCGCAGCGGAACTGGACCCCTGCATCAAGGCGGACAAATGCGAAACCCTTCGCTGCCGCGGTGATGACCGGCTTCAGCTGCCCCTTCGCATCCACCCCTGATTCGGCGCGAAGGGTCGTCCCCGTGCTCCAGAACCCCATGCTCCAGAGACAGGCAACGGCAAAGCATCGAGACAGACGGGAATGGATTGGCATGGGGGATCCGATCTGAGGGTTGCCGGGGATGGAGCTGAGACTCACACAGCATTTCGGATGAGGAACGCGGCACAGCCCAAAAAGCGCGGCCCAGAAACGCGACTGGGCGGTCCGTGTCCCTGAATTCTGAAACCGGTTCCAACTATAGCAGCACCCACTTCCACCACCACCCAGGTAACCGTTTACGCGTTCAGCGCCTCGAAAGCGGCCTCGCGGCCCTCGCGCAGGGCCTGGGCGCCCCCGATGGCGATGTCCTGTTCGCCCTGGCGCAGCGCGGACATGACAGCATGAACAAATTCCGATATGGGCATGCCGCCATGAGAGACCGCGCCCTTGGGCCAGGTCTCGAACCCCAGCTCCGTATCCACCGCGGGCGGTGCGATCTCGATGACCTCGACCCCTCTGCCCTTGAGCTGATGCCGCATGGACAGCGTGAGGGAATGCATGGCCGCCTTGGTGGCGGAATAGACGCCCACCCGCGCCAGGGGCGCAAAGGCCAGCCCCGACGTGATATTGAGAATGGCCGCACCCGGGCGCGTGGCCAGATGGGGCGCAAGCAGGGACGCCAGGTGCAGCGGCGCGACGATATTCGTTTCGAGCTCTCCCCGCACGTATTCCAGGCTGATGGGGCGCGTGAGATCCGATGGCCGCTGAATGCCCGCGTTATTGATCAGCACATTGAGATCCCGATGGGCCTGCAGCAGCTCGTGAACCAGCGAGGCCCGCTGATCCTCGTCCTGGATATCGCAGACCCGCGTGATCATTTCGGGATGCCGGTGCTGGATGGCCTCCAGGCGTTCCCTGCGGCGCCCGCAGATGATCACGGTGTTGCCCTCCGCCTGAAAGGACTCCGCCATGGCTTCGCCGATGCCCGAGGTACCGCCGGTGATGAGAATGGTGTTGCCACTGCACTGCATCTAAATCTCTCCATGAGACTCGAAAAGGGTATCCAGCTTTTCCCCATCTTTGATGCCCATCCATTGATAATTGTGGAATGGCATACACCCCGACGACCCAAGCGGACTCCCTCTCCTGCGTTCTGGAAGCCCTCAATCAGGCCGTGGCCCTGCACCAATCGGGCGATCTGGACGGCGCGGAAGCGCGCTACCGCGAGCTGCTCACCCGCGAACCCGAACAGCCCGACGCCTGGAACCTGCTGGGTCTGCTGGCCCACCAGCGCGGCGCCCACGAAACCGCGCTGGCCATGATCGGACACGCCATCGCCCTGAACCCGCATTGCTCCGCCTACCGCGTCAACCTCGCGGAAGCCGCCAATAGCCTGGGCCGCACCAGCGTGGCGATCGCCAGTCTGAAGGCCGCCATCGAACTGGAGCCCGAGCTTGCGGTGCCCTACGCCAATCTGGCGAATCTGCTCTACGAACTGGATCGCCACGACGAGGCCATGAGCCATGCACTGATGGCCCTCGAGCGGGATTCGGACAATCCGCACGCATGGAACATCCTGGGCAACATCTATGAGGCCTTGAGCACGCCTACAAACGATCAGCGCGCCCAGGCCCAGGACGCCTATCGCCAGGCAATCGCCCTGGATCCGAATTCCGCCCTGGCCCACGCGAACCTGGCCCTGAGCCTGGAACACGCCGGTCGCATCGAGGAAGCCAGCGCCAGCTACGAGCGCTCCATCGCCCTGGACCCGAACCTGCCGAACACCCACTGGAACCGGGCCCTGATGCTGCTCGCGCACGGCGATTTCGAGGAGGGCTGGAAGGAATACGAATGGCGTTGGAAGCGCCCCGCCTTCACCTCGCCCCAGCGCGGCTTCACCCAGCCCCTATGGAAGGGACAGGAACTGTCGGGCAAGCGGATCCTGATCTATGCCGAGCAGGGCTTCGGCGACGCGATCCACTTCGTCCGCTACGCGCCATTGCTGGCACAGCGAGGCGCGCAGGTCTTCATCGATTGCCCGCGCGAACTGGCCCGGCTGTTCCGAAGCGTGCCCGGCGTCGCCCAGGTGATCCCCTCGGGCGAACCCCTTCCCGAAGTCGACTACCAGGCGCCCTTCATGAGCCTCCCGCTAGGCTTTGGCACGGTGCTGGAAACCATCCCCGCCGAGACGCCCTACCTTGCGCCCGATCCGGTCCTCGTCGAACGGATGCGCGCAAAGCTCGATGCGGCCACGAACGGCGCGCAGCCGGGCAAGACCGTGGGCATCGTCTGGGCCGGACGCCCCACCACCAAGGGCTTCAACGCCAATCGCACCATGACTCTGGCGGATTTCGAGCCACTGCTGCGTCGGCCAGGCCACCGCTTCGTCAGCCTTCAGAAGGGCGCAGGCTCGGAACAACTGGCCGAAACCGCCCTGCCCGTGCTCGACCTCATGGATGAAGTCCAGGATTTCGCGGATCTCGCCGCACTCATGTCCCTGATGGATCTGATCATCACCGTGGATACGGCCGCCGCCCACCTGGGAGGCGCGCTGGCGCTCCCGGTCTGGACACTCGTCCCGCAGCCTGGCGCCTTCCTGTGGATGCGCAAGCGCGAGGATTCCCCCTGGTACCCGACCATGCGCCTGTTCCGCCAGGCCGTCGCGGGCGACTGGGCGCCGACCGTGGCCCAAGTGGTGGATTTCCTCGACGCGCATCACGCAAAAGCCTGATTTCCCATCCCCTAGCCTCCGCGATAGAATCATAATTTGTTTTCATGGTTTTCACGGAGGCATCATGTGTGGAATTGTCGGCGCGGTCGCGGAATTCGATATCGTGCCCGTGCTGCTGGAAGGCCTTAGGCGACTGGAATACCGGGGATACGATTCCTGCGGCGTCGCCATCCACCTCGGTGGCGGCCTGGACCGCATCCGCAGCGCCTCCCGCGTGTCCGATCTCAAGGGACAGGTCGAAGCCAAGGCCTTTTCTGCCACCTCCGGCATTGCGCACACCCGCTGGGCCACCCACGGCGCACCCGAGACCCGCAACGCCCATCCGCACTTCTCCCGCGGCGAGATCGGCCTGGTCCACAACGGCATCATCGAGAACTACGAAGAGCTGCGCGAAGAACTCCGCGCCAAGGGCTACCAGTTCGACAGCGCCACGGACACCGAGACCATCGCGCACCTGATCCACAGCCTGTATGACGGCGATCTGCGCGAGGCCGTGCGCCTCGCCGTAGCGCGCTTGAAGGGCGCGTACGCCATCGCCGTCGTCTCCAGCAAGGAACCCAACCGCGTCGTGGGCGCGCGCTTCGGAAGCCCGCTGGTGGCGGGCATCGGCGAGCGCGCCGTGTTCATGGCCTCCGACGCCATGGCGCTGGCGGGCAGTGCCGATACTTTCTACTTTTTGGAAGAAGGCGACATCGTCGATCTGCTGCCGGGATCCTGCCGCGTGTTCAACCGCGAGGGCGACGAGGTGAAACGCGAAGCCAAGCGCGTCGCGCCGGGCACCTTCACCATGGAGCTGGGCCCCTACCGCCACTTCATGCAGAAGGAAATCTTCGAACAGCCCGAAGCCATCGCCAATACGCTGGAAGGCGTGGAATGCGCCGCCCCTAGCCTGTTTGGCGCCCAGGCCAACGAGCTGCTGAAGGATATCGACGGCATCCTGATCCTGGCCTGCGGCACCAGCTACTACGCCGCTTCCACCGCCCGCTACTGGCTGGAATCCATCGCCAAGGTGCCCACGCGCGTCGAAATCGCCAGCGAATACCGCTACCGCGATAGCGTGCCCAATCCCCGCAACCTGATCGTGGCGGTCAGCCAATCCGGCGAAACCGCCGACACCCTGGCCGCCATCAAGCACGCGCAGTCCCTGGGCCACGATAAGACCCTGGCCATCTGCAACGTGGCGGGCTCCGCCCTCATGCGCCAGACCGCCCTGGGCTATGTGACGCGCGCAGGCGCGGAGATCGGCGTGGCCTCCACCAAGGCCTTCACCACCCAGCTCACGGCGCTCTACCTGCTGACCTTGACGCTGGCCAAGCTGCGCGGGCATCTGGAGTCCGACGCCGAAGCCGCCGCCCTGCGCCAGCTGCGCCATCTGCCCTCGGCGCTGGGCGCCGTGCTGGCGCTGGAACCCCAGGTCATGGCCTGGGCCGAGCGCTTCGCGCCCAAACAGAACGCGCTGTTCCTCGGGCGCGGCATGCACTACCCCATCGCCATGGAAGGCGCGCTGAAGCTCAAGGAGATTTCCTACATCCACGCCGAGGCCTACCCCGCGGGCGAGCTGAAGCACGGCCCCCTGGCCCTGGTGACAGGCGAAATGCCCGTGGTGACCGTGGCCCCCAACGACCAGTTGCTGGAAAAGCTGAAGAGCAACATGCAGGAAGTCCGCGCGCGCGGCGGCGAGCTGTACGTCTTTGCCGACGCGGGCATCCACATCGAATCCGGCCCCGGCATCAACGTCATCCGCATGCCCGAACACTACGGAATGCTGAGCCCCATCCTGCACGTCCTGCCCATGCAGCTACTGGCCTACCACACCGCCGTAGCCCGCGGAACCGACGTGGACAAACCCCGCAACCTCGCCAAGAGCGTGACGGTGGAGTAGGCACCCTCGGCGGGAAAAGATATAGCTTCACCACCAAGGCACCAAGAGGCACCAAGAAGGCACCAAGAAAAGGAAAAGCGGGCTGGGCACAACTGGGTGCCACCGCCGATCTTTCTTGCTTGGCGCCCTTGGTGTTGCCTGCGAAGCAGGCCTTGGTGTTCTTGGTGGTAAAGCAGTTCCTTACGGTGCCTAACGGACCCCGTCGGACTCCACGCGCTTCCGGCGCGCCAGCAGGGCGTCTGCGCCGGCGCCCAAGACCAGGCCGGTGGGATAGAGGGCGTGCCACAGGACGCCGCGATACTGGGCGCGCAGCTTGGGATGCGTGTGGGCCGCGAGGGCCAGACTGCCCAGGCCGATGGCCGCAAAGGCAGCCAGGGCCAGCACGGGCCAGCGCTTGATCGTGAGGCGCACCAGCATCAGGGAAACGAACAGGGCCTGGGCCAGTTCCAGCGCGGCCTGGGCCTGCCATCCCAGCAGGCGCGCGGGCGTCTCGGGCACGAAGTCCGTCAGGCCTACGGCGAACCCTGCGGCCACCAATCCCGCGAGAAGGCCCCAGCGGAAGGGCCTGGCGGATTTCTTTGAGAACTTCTCGATCATGGCGCGCGATCCAGGCGGGATCAGGCCCAGAGACATGGCGAGGATGGGCACCAGCACGTAGAAGCGGCCAAAGATCGGCGCATCCGCATCAGGCAACTGCCACGCCGTCCACACCGCCAGCAGCGCCCAGGCCAGGGCCAGCGCGCGCCACCAGCCGCCGCGCGCCTGCACCCACTGGGCGATGTGGAACGCCGCCCAGACCGGCAGCGAAAGCGCCAGCACCAGCCCCGGGATCACGGCCACCGGGGCCGTCCAAGCCACCTTGTTGCCCAGCACCCACAGGGCGTAAAGGGCAAAGGGGATGATCACGCCGCCCAAGGCCAGGCCCCACAAACTGGCGGCGGAAGGAGGCGGAAGGGTCTGGGAATCGGGCGCGACGCTCATGCTTCCAGGTTCCAACGGCATCCGCCCCGCGTCAACGCGACAGCCGTTGAGGGGGGCGGGTGGCGGGAGGGGAAAAGGAAAAGATTTACCACCAAGGACACCAAGCACGCCCTTATTGGCAGTTCTTGGTGTCTCTTGGTGTCTTCTCGGTACCCGCTTCGCGGATACCGAGACAAAGGCGCATCTGGTGGTGAAATCTTTGTCAGTAGCGTGGGCGACTGGGGTTCTATTGACGAATCGGTGCTACTTGGTGACCACGCAATCGCTCTTCAGGGTGATATCCGCGGAGGAGCGGCCGATCTGCACGGTGTAGGTGCCGGGTTCCTGCTTCCAGCCCTTGCCGGGGACGTCGTAGTACGACATGGCGCGTCCATCCAGCGTCAGCGTCACGTGCTTGGTCTCGCCGGAGTTCAGCACCACGCGGGAGAAGCCCTTCAGCTCCTTCAGCGGGCGAGGCACCGACGCGGTGGGATGGCCGACGTAGAGCTGAGCGACATCGGCCCCCGCGACTGCGCCCGTGTTCGTCATATCGAAGCTCACGACCACCTCCTGGCCCACGCGGGGCTTGGCGGGGGTGATCTTCAGGTTCTTGTAGGCGAACGTGGTGTAGCTAAGCCCGTAGCCGAAGGGGAAGCGCGGCTTCACGCCGTTCTTCTCGAAGCCCCGGTAGCCGACGAAGATCCCTTCGTTGTATTTGATGTTCTTGTCGCCGTTATTGATGCCGTAGCTATTGAAAACGGGGTTGTCGCTGGCCTTGGCTTCCCAGGAGATGGGCAGGCGGCCTGAAGGGTTCACATCGCCCGCCAGGATGCCCGCCAGGGCGCGCGCGCCTTCCTGGCCGGGGTACCAGTTGTGCAACAGCGCCGGAACGCCATCCACCCAGGGGGCCACATCGACCGCGCCGCCGGCCGTGAGGGCGACGATGGTCTTCTTGTTCGCCCCGGAAACGGCCTGGATCAAAGCATCCTGTCCGCCGGGAAGTCCGAAGGTCCGATCGAAGCCCTCGGATTCGGTGCTGGCGTCAAACCCGGCCATGACCAGCGCCACATCCGCCTGGGCCGCCAGCTTGCGGGCGAGGGGCGAGACCAGATCCTCCTCGGGCATCACGCCGACACCCGCCTTGTTGGGCCCCCACGAAATGCCGACCGCCAGTTCGAAGGAAACGGGATAGGCCTTTCCCGCCTCCAGGGGCACGACCACAGACACAGGACCCTGGCCTTCGGACTTCGCGTGCTCGGCGATCACCTTGCCATCCACGATCAGCTTGTAGGCATCGCCGCCGACGGCGTTGACGAACCAGCGGTGAGGCCCGGTCTTGGTGGCCTGGTACGACGTGGTGTAGCGCAGCGACTGGCCCTTGGGCGTGGCACCGGACATGATGGCCGCCCAATCCACGGCTTCGGAGCTGAAGAACGAGACGCGCATCTCGCGCGAAGTCTTGGTGGGTTCGCCCGCAAAGGTGTCGTTGCCGAAGTGATCCACACGGACCTCGTTCCACCGCGTGTTTTCGATCACCTCATCCAGGGACGGGATGCCCCGGTCGTAGAAGATCTTGGCGCCGGGGAACGCGGCGCTGATGGCTTCAAGGCCGCTGACGGCGCTGAAGGGCTGCACAGCCGCGCTGCCGCCCGCCACCGGCGCGGCGGGATACGCGCAGGGGCCCAGCACCGCGATGCTATGAACGCTCTTGCGGTCCAGGGGCAGCACGCCCTCGTTCTTCAGCAGGACCGTGCCCTCTTCGGCCCCCTTCAGGGCGGTGGCCCGGCGGGCCTCGCTGAACCGAGGCACCGTGAGATCGAGCTGATCGCGATCGAGGAAGCCGAACTCCGCAGCGGTGCGGATGATGCGGCGCACCTTGTCGTCGATGGTCGCCTGCTTGATGCGGCCATCCTTCAAGGCGGGCAGCAGATTCTTGCGGTTCAGGAACTTCCCATAGGGCATTTCCAGATCCAGGCCGCCGTTGACCGCGCCTACGGCATCATAGGTCGCATCCCAGTCGGACATGATGATGCCCCGGAATCCCCATTCCTTCTTGGCAATATCGTTATTCAGGCGACTGTTTTGGCTGGCATGCTCGCCGTTGATGAGGTTGTAGGAATCCATGATGGACCCGACCTTGGCCTCCTTCACGGATGCCTCAAAGGCCGGCAGGTAGATTTCGCGCTGGGTGCGCTCGTCGATCTGCGAGTTCGAATCGTGGCGCAGGAATTCCGAGTTGTTGCCCATGAAGTGCTTCACGGTGGCGATGACGCCCTGGCTCTGGATGCCCTGGATGTAGCCCACGGACGTGCGGGCGGCTAGGAAGGGATCTTCGCCAAAGTACTCGAAATTGCGGCCATTCACCGGCGTGCGGTAGATGTTCACGCCGGGGCCCAGCATGAAGTGGACTCCCTTGGCGCGAGCGTCTTCGCCGATGCCCTTGCCCACTTCCTGGGCCAACTGGGGATCCCAGGATGCGGCCAGGCCGATGCCGGCGGCGTACGCCGTGGAGGGGCCGAAGTTGCGAACCCCCACCGGGCCATCGGCCATGCGCAGGCGCGGGAAACCGTATTCCTCGAAACCGCGCACGAAGAAGCCGTCCACGCCGCCCAGCATGTCGATCTTCTGTTCGACGGAGAGCTTGCCCATGATCTTTTCGACCCGGGCGTCGGTCTCCGCAGGGGTGGCGGGACTTGGATTCGCGGCGGAAAGCATGGCCGGAAGCGCCAATAGATAGGTAATGCGTCGCATGAAGACTCCTGAAAAAAGGATCACTGGTGTTTGATCGACACGGGGGCGGTGACACTGAACATCGCGTGGGCACTGGCAGTGGCGTCGCCTCCGACCCAGACATCGAAGCGCTCGGGCTCCAGCACCCAGCCACGGGTCTGGGGGCTCCAGTAGGTGCGCTCGTCGGGACCAATATTGAAGGTCACGGTGCGCTTTTCGCCAGGCTGCAGAGAGACGCGCTGGAAGCCCTTCAGTTCCCGAACCGGACGCGAGGCGCTGCCCGCCTGCTGATGCAGGTAGAGCTGCACCACCTCGTCGCCTGCGCGCGCGCCGACGTTCTGCACCTCGATGGAAGCCTGCACGCGGCCATCCGTCGCCACCTGCTCGCGATCCAGCTTCAGGTTCGTGTAGGCGAAGCGCGTGTAGCTGAGGCCATAGCCGAAGGGGAAGAGTGGCGTGCTGGATTCATCCCAGTACCGGGACTTGAAGTCCCGCGCCGTATCCGGCTGATGCGTGAGGTTGTGAGCGTAGTAGAGCGGCGCCTGCCCGGCCGAGCGAGGCCAGGTGATGGGCAGCTTGCCGCCCGGGTTGCAGTCGCCCACCAGCGCGTCGGCGATGGCGTTGCCGCCCTCGGCGCCGGGATACCACGCCTCGAGGATCGCGCCGACATGGGTGGAGGCCCAGGTGATATCCAGGGGCCGTGCGTTGAGCAGCACGACCACCACGGGCTTGCCGGTGGCGGCCACGGTCTCCAGCATCCGCTGCTGCGCGCCGGGTAAGGTAATGGAGGCGCGCGAAGCCGCCTCGCCGCTCATATCCTTGCGCTCGCCCAGCACCAAAACAGCCACGTCAGACTTTTTCGCAGCCTCAACCGCGGCGTCGATCTGCTCCTGCAACTGGGCCTCGCTCTGGGCGGGCGAGAGGGGCATGGGATCCACGGATGAAGGGAACGGTCGGCCAATCTCGGCCCCGCGCACGAAGGTGATCTGCGCCTTCGGCAGCTTGGTCTTCAATCCCTGAAGCACCGTCACCGCATCCTGATCCTTGCCCTGGAACACCCAGGAACCCTGGATGTCCTTGGGCGAATCCGCCAGGGTGCCGATGACCGCGACGGAGCGGATGTCCTTCGAAAGCGGCAGCAGATCGCGCTCGTTCTTCAGCAGCACTAGGCCCTGCTGGGCGGCCTTCCGGGCCAGTTCGCGATGGGCCGGCAGCCCGTGAACCCGCTCGGCGGCGGCTTCATCCACATAGGGATGTTCGAAGAGGCCCATGCGCAGCTTGGCTTCCAGCAGGGGAATCACCAGCGCGTCCAGCTCGGCCACATTCAGCGCGCCGGATTTCACCAGGGCGGGCAGTTCCACGTCGTAGCTGTGCATCCCTGGGATATTGACCGCCTCCTTGTTGCCGTACGAGCTATTGGCCGGGATCTTCGTTTCAGGGAAGCCCATCTCCATGTTCACGCCCGCCTTCACGCCCCGCAGCGCCGCATCCGCGCGATCCCGCGCGAAGCCATGCGTCGTGAGGTTGAACACGGCGTTGGCGTCGCTGACCACGAAGCCCTTGAAGCCCCAGATGTCGCGCAGCACCTCGCGCAGCAGGAAGGTGCTGCCCGTGGCCGGCACATCGTTGAGATCCTGATAGGCGCTCATGACGCTGCCCGCGCCTGCGTCCAAGGCGGCCTTGTAAGGCTTGAAGTAGACATTCCACAGATGGGTGTCCGGGACATAGGTAGCGTCGTAGTCGCGACCACCTTCCGCCGCGCCATAGGCCGCGAAATGCTTGACGGTGGAGATCAGCCGATCGGGCGCGCCGATGTGATCGCCCTGGAAGCCGCGCACCTGCGCCTTGGCCATGGCCGAGCCCAGGAAAGGATCCTCGCCCGCGCCTTCCACCATGCGCCCCCAGCGCGCGTCCCGCGCGATATCGACCATGGGCGCGAAGGTCCATTCGATGCCCGAAGCGCGCGCCTCCTTGGCCGCGACGGCCTGCGCCTGCTCCACCAGCGCGGGATCCCAAGAGGCTGCCATGGCCAGCGGCACGGGGAAGATGGTCTTCCATCCGTGGATCACGTCGAAGCCGAACATCAACGGGATGTGAAGGCGCGAACGCTCCACCGCCGCGCGCTGCAGGCGGTTGCGCAGCTTGGGATCGGTGACGAACAGGAACGATCCGACTTCGCCCTTGGCCGCCATGGCCTCGGTCTGGGTGGAATCAGGCGTGAGATGGAAGTACTGCATCATCTGGCCGGCCTTTTCCTCCACGGTCATCTGCTGCAGCAGCTTCGCGGCCCGCGCGGAGACATCCGGTACCTGGGCAAGAGCCAAGGAAGGCAGGGCTGCCGCTGCGAGGAGGTGCACGAGAAGGGGGTGCCTGTCGCGTCTCATGGGATTTCCTTTTCAGGATGTTGCGGTGAATGAATCAATCGTGTTGGCTGAAAATCCAATGAAGGAGCCGGCATCATCGTGAAGCGCTGGCATCCGACCAGCTATCCCGGAGAATCCTTTTTATTTCGTTTTCTTGCAGTGCCCTGCAAAATGGGAGGATTCGCGGAGAACAGGATGGTCATCCCGAAACACCCCGCAACCCCCAAACCCCGACCCGCGCTGGCCCCCGAGGACTTCAATCCGCGCCTGCGCGTGGCCTACCTGTTCTCCCTGGGCACGCAGCTGCCCGCCGGGCGACGGCTGAATCTGCGGCGGGTGCTCGATTACGAAATGGAATTCATGCTGGAGAGCCAGGGTTCGGAAATCATCGACGGCGTCCACCATCCGATCCGCAAGGGCGATGTCGTCTTCCGGCGACCGGGGCAGCTCACGCAGGGCATCATGCCCTATCGCTGCCTCACGCTCATCTTCGAACTGGACGGCCGGGGCCGCGAGCGGCCCGATTCCTATTTCGACGCCCTGCTGGCGCCGGGGACGGAGCCCCGCTGGGAGATCCAGCCCAACTTCAAATCGGATTTCCTGGACGTGATCCCCTCGGTGTTCCCCATCAGCGCGGGCGATGGCTTGCGCACACTCTTCGAATCGGCGCTCAAGCATCACATCAGCCCCGGCGAGGGTTCCGAGCTGCTGTGCAAGGCGAGCATCCTGCAGATCCTCTTCCGCCTACACACCGAGGTGATGGATCCCCTGCGCCGCGGGAAAGATAGCAACCCGACGGACGACGCCAGCGCTCGCTACCAGCGCCTGGAGACGCTGCTGGCTTACATGCGCAAACACTTCCGCCGCAAGCTGCCGCTCAAGGAGATGGCTCAGGTCGCGGGACTCAGCCCCACCTGGCTGCACCGCATCTTCAGCGAGACCATGGGCGAGACGCCCCTGGAGCACCTGAACCGCCTGCGCATGGACGCCGCCCGGGAATTGCTGGCCACCAGCAACCTGAGCGCCTCTTCGATTGCCGCCGAGTGCGGGTTCGAGAACGTGCCCTACTTCTTCACGCTCTTCAAGCGGGCCTGCGGCGAGACGCCCGCCGGGTTTCGCAGCAAGCACCAGTTCCCCTCGTGATGCGTTTCTCCGGAACGCCGCGTCACATCCTCCAGCCCGTGATTACGCGCATGTAGTTCGCGCGCTCAAAGGCCGCCGGATCGGGCGAGTTCCTCAGATTCATGGAACCCCTCGCCTGGGCCAGGGAGTCGTACTCGTGATCGGATAGCCACCTCGCCAGTCCCTTGCGCAGCGCCTGCAGATGCTCCGGCCCCCTCGCATAGAGCGCGGAGACGACCTGGAGCGCGCTGGCGCCCACGAGGACGGCCTTCACGGCGTCCTCGACCGTATGGATGCCACCGCTGGCCGCGAGGGGGACGCGCAGGCTCGCCGACAGGATCGCCAGCCAACGGAGGCGAAGCCGCAGCGATGACGAGTCCGAAAGCTCGAGGCAGGGATTGACCGCCAGCGCTTCCAGATCCAGATCGGGCTGCAGGAAGCGGTTGAAGAGCACCAGGCCATCCACGCTCGCACCCTCCAGCACCTTGGCGAAGTGCGGCAGCGAGCTGAAGTAGGGCGAAAGCTTGACGGAGACCGGGATGTTCACCGCTTCGCGCACGATGCGGACACATTCGAGGCCACGCCGCTCCACGGCCTCTCCGATCTCCATGACATTCGTCGGCAGGTGGTAGAGGTTCAATTCCAGGGCGTCCGCTCCCGCCTGCTCGATCTTCTGGGCGTATTCCAGCCAGCCCGAAGGAGTGCTGCCGTTGAGCGACGCGATCACGGGAATTCCAAGCGCGGCCTTCAGCTTTCGAATTTGCTCCAGATAGCTGTCCGGGCCAAAGGCGAATTCCGCAGGATCCGGGAAATAGGCCTGCGCCTCCGCCGAGATCTCCGAGGTCTGCAACCAGCCGTGGATGGCGTTCACATCCTCCTGGGCGATCTGCTCCTCGAAGATCGAAGGCAGCACCAGGGCCGCGGCTCCGCAATCCTCCAGGCGCCGCGCGGAGTCCAGTCCCGCGGTCTGGGGCGAGGCCCCCACGATCAGAGGATGGGAAAGCTCGAAGCCGAGGTAGCGCGTGGAGAGATCCATGTTGCCTCCGGTGTGGGGAGTGGGGACGGAACCGATATCTTAGGTTCGATCTCGGCCCAGTTCCCCCAGTTACAAAAAAAGCGCCGTCCGAAGACGGCGCTTTTTCAGTGACAGAGGCCCGTTATTCGGCCTTGCCGGGGAACTTCAGCTTGGCCATGTCCTCGTAGAGGGCGTGACGGTTGTAGATATCCCGCTGAGCCTGAGCCAGAAGCTGCTTGAAGGCTTCGGGGTTCGCACGCTCGGTGATGCGGTAGCGCGTCTCGTTGCGGACATAGGCGCCGAGCTCGATCTTCGGAGCGGGGCTGTCCAGCTGCAGCGGGCTCTCGCCCTGTTCGACGCGGCGGGGGTCGTAGCGGAAGAGCTGCCAGTGACCGGAATCCACGGCCAGCTTCTGCTCTTCGACGCCGTTGATGAGGTCGATGCCGTGGGCGATGCAGTGGCTGTAGGCGATGATGATCGAAGGACCATCAAAGCTCTCGGCTTCCTGGAAGGCCTTGACCGTCTGGGCATCCTTGGCGCCCAGGGCAACCTTGGCGACATAGACGCTGCCGTAGGCCATGGCGATGAGGCCCAGATCCTTCTTGGCCTGCGCCTTGCCCGCGGTGGCGAACTTGGCGGAAGCGCCCAGAGGCGTGGACTTGGAAGCCTGACCACCGGTGTTGGAGTAGACCTCGGTGTCGAGCACCAGGATGTTGACGTTGCGGTTCTGGGCAATGACGTGATCCAGACCACCGTAGCCGATGTCGTAGGCCCAACCGTCGCCGCCCAGGATCCACACGCTCTTCTTCACCAGGTAATCGGCGACGAGGAGCAGCTGCTTGGCTTCGGCGCTATTGATGCCCGCCAGCTTGGCCTTCAGGGCCGCAACGCGCTCGCGCTGGGCCTTGATGCCGGCTTCGTTGCTCTGATCAGCGTTCGCCAGACCGGCCACCAGTTCATCACCGATGGAGGCGGCCAGCCTGTGCAGCAGCTCCGTGGCGAATTCCTGCTGCTTGTCCACGGCGAGGCGCATGCCGAAACCGAATTCCGCGTTGTCCTCGAAGAGGCTGTTGGACCAGGCGGGACCGCGGCCATCGCGATTCGTGGTGTAAGGCGTGGTGGGCAGGTTGCCGCCATAGATGGAGGAGCAACCCGTGGCATTGGCGATGAGGGCGCGATCGCCGAAGAGCTGGCTGAGCAGCTTGACGTAGGGCGTCTCGCCGCAGCCCGCGCAGGCGCCGGAGTACTCGAACAGGGGCTCCAGGAACTGCGTGCCCTTCAGGTCCAGCTTGACGGTGGTGCGATCCACCTCGGGCAGGTTCAGGAAGAAGTCGAAGTTCTTGACCTCGGCTTCGCGCAGGGGCAGCTGGGGCGCCATGTTGATGGCCTTGCGGGTGGGCTCGGCCTTGTCCTTCGCAGGGCAGACAGAGACGCAGATGCCGCAGCCGGTGCAATCCTCGGGGGCCACCTGGATGGTGAACTTCTGACCCTTGAAATCAGCACCCTTGTAGTCGACGCTCTTGAAGGTTTCGGGAGCATTGGCCAGCAGCGCGGGATCGTAGACCTTGGGACGGATCGCGGCGTGGGGGCAGATCGAGGCGCACTTGTTGCACTGGATGCAGACCGCGCTTGACCAGACGGGGATGTCCTGGGCGATATTGCGCTTTTCCCACTTCGTGGTGCCCGTGGGATAGGTGCCATCCACCGGGAAGGCGGACACAGGCAGCAGATCGCCCTTGTTGGCCATCATGATGGCCTGGACCTTCTTGGTGAACTCGGGAGCGGCGTCGGACACGAAAGGCGGCATGGCGCGGGTGGCAGTCACCTTGCCGGGAACTTCGACCTGGTGCAGGTGGGCCAGCGTCTCGTCCACAGCCTTGAAGTTCTTCTCGACGACGGCGTCGCCCTTCTTGCTGTAGGTCTTCTTGATGGCCTTCTTGATCTGCTCGATGGCCTTCTCGCGGGGCAACACGCCGGCGATCGCGAAGAAGCAGGTCTGCATGATCGTGTTGATGCGCACGCCCATGCCGGTCTTCTTGGCCACGTCGTAGGCATCGATCACGTAGAACTTCAGGCCCTTGGAGACGATGTCCTGCTGGACTTCCTTGGGCAGGGAGTCCCAGACTTCGTCCTTGCTGAAGGGCGTATTGAGCAGGAAGGTCGCGCCCTTCGCGGCATCAGCCAGCATGTCGTACTTGTCAATGAAGCTGGTCTGGTGGCAGGCGATGAAGTTGGCCTTGCGGATCAGATAGGCACTGCGGATCTCGCGGGGCCCGAAGCGCAGATGGCTGACGGTGATGGCGCCGGCCTTCTTGGAGTCATACACAAAGTAGCCCTGGCCGTAGAACTCGGGCTGCTCGGCGATGATCTTGATGGAGTTCTTGTTGGCACCGACGGTGCCATCAGAACCCAGGCCGTAGAACATGGCGCGCTTCACGTCATCGGGTTCGATATCGAACTCGTTGTCCACATCGAGGGACGTGAAGGTCACGTCGTCCACGATGCCCACGGTGAAGTGGTTCTTGGGCTTGGCCTGATCCAGGTTGTCGTAGATGGCCTTGACGCAGGCGGGCGTGAATTCCTTGCTGGCGAGACCGAAGCGGCCAGCGACGACCGCAGGCTGGGTGGCGAAGGAAGAAACGCCGTTCTCGGCAGCCTCGCGCAGGGCGGTAACCACGTCCAGGTAGAGCGGATCGCCAGGCGCACCCGGCTCCTTCACGCGGTCCAGGACCGCGATCTTCTTGACGCTCTTGGGCAGGGCCTTGATGAAGTGCTCGATGGAGAAGGGGCGGTAGAGGTGCACCTTCAGGACGCCGATCTTCTCGCCCTTGGCCAGGGCGTAGTCGACGTACTCGTGCGTCACTTCGGCGCCGGAGCCCATGATGATGACGACCTTCTCCGCGTCGGGAGCGCCGACGTAATCGAAGAGGTGGTACTGGCGACCGGTCAGCTTGGCGAACTTACCCATTTCCTCTTCCACGATGCCGGGGGTGGCGTCGTAGAAGGGCTGGGCGGCCTCGCGGGCCTGGAAGAAGGTGTCGGGGTTCTGTGCCGTGCCGCGGAGGAGCGGCTTGTCGGGCGTCAGCGCGCGGCTGCGGTGCTCGGCGACCATCTCGTCCGTAACCATGGAACGGATGTCGTCGTCGTTCAACATCTCGATCTTGGAGACTTCATGGCTGGTGCGGAAGCCGTCGAAGTAGTGCATGAAAGGCACGCGGCTGCGGAGCGTCGCGGATTCGGAGATCAGCGCGAAGTCGTGGGCCTGCTGAACGCTATTGGAGGACAGCATGGCGAAGCCGGTCTGGCGACAAGCCATGACGTCCGAGTGATCGCCAAAGATGGCCAGGGCGTGCGTGGCGATCGTGCGGGCGGTGACATGCAGCACGAAGGGCGTCAGCTCGCCGGCGATCAGGTACATGTTCGGGATGAAAAGAAGAAGACCCTGCGACGCCGTGAAGGAAGTCGACAGGGCCCCTGCCTGAAGCGCACCGTGCACCGCGCCTGCGGCGCCGGCCTCGGACTGCATTTCTACAACGAGGGGAATCGTGCCCCAGATGTTCTTCTGTCCCTTGGCGGACCATTCATCGGACCATTCGCCCATGTTCGAGGAGGGCGTGATCGGGTAGATGGCGATCACCTCATTGGTGCGATGGGCGACCGATGCGGTCGCCTCGTTTCCGTCGATGGTGACCATGCGTCTTTCAGCCATGGCGTGCCTCCTTCGTGCGTGGTGGTTTAAGTCGTAGATCGACAAATGGTTGGGATTAGGCCCGGGGAAGCGGGGGCATTCGCCCGGTCATTCGTGCCGCTTCAACAGAGCCGAGTCTAGGTGGATCTCCGGGCCATGGCAAGCTATTCAAGTCTTTAATCGTACGACCCGAATCAACTAGAATCTGTATAAAACAGTTCATTACTGAAGCTCTGGAGGAGCCCATGGAATTCAAGGACAGTCAGACCGCCAAGAACCTGCTCAAGGCCTTCGCTGGGGAGAGCCAGGCCCGAAACCGATACACCTTCGCGGCCTCCATCGCCCGCAAGGAGGGCCTGGAGCACGTGGCCGCCATCTTCCTGGAGACCGCCGAAAACGAGAAGGAGCACGCCAAGCTGTTCTTCAAACAGCTTGAATCCCTCGCGCCGGGCGCCATCGAGATCACGGCGTCCTACCCGGCCGTGGCCGGCGACACCGCTGCCCAGCTCAAGGCCGCTTTCGAAGGCGAGAACGAGGAATGGTCCGCCCTCTACCCCGAATTCGCCCGCATCGCCAAGGAAGAAGGCTTCAACGAGGCCGCGCGCGCCTTCGAGCAGGTCGCCAAGGTCGAGAAGGAGCATGAAGCGCGCTTCCGCCGCCTGCACGACCATGTGGTCAACGGCACCGTTTTCCAGCGCGGCGAGAAGATCTACTGGCGCTGCCGCAACTGCGGCCACATCCACGAAAGCGCGGTGGCCCCCAAGGTGTGCCCCGTCTGCCTGCACCCCCAGGCCTTCTTTGAGCCCGTGGGCGAAAATTTCTGATCATTCCAAACGCAATTTCGTGAAGAGAGGCGCCCGTCATGGGCGCCTCTCGCTTTTCTGAGACCTACGACACATGCCCTCTTGTGCGATGATAGAGAGCTAGGCTCTGCTGCGCCGGAGTCACTGGTTCCAAGGCTCTTTCCAGGGTTGTTCCATAAGGTTTTTCCGAGGCGTTCATGCTGACACTGCCCCTTCTCCAGGCTTTGACCTTCGATGATGTGCTCCTGATCCCAGGACTGAGCGAGGTGCACCCCAACTACGTGGATCTGTCCACGCAACTGGCCAAGGGCGTCTCGCTGCGCATCCCCCTGATCTCCGCCGCCATGGATACCGTCACCGAGGGCCGCCTGGCCATAGCCTTGGCCCAGCAGGGCGGCCTGGGCATCATCCACAAGAACCTCAGCATTGAGCGCCAGGCCGAGGAAGTGGACAAGGTGAAGCGCTCTGAATCCGGCATGATCACCGATCCCATCACCATCCGTCCCGACGCTCCCATCCACGAGGCCGAGGCGCTGATGGCCAAGTTCAAGATCTCCGGCGTGCCCGTGGTCGAGAACGGTAAGCTGGTGGGCATCCTCACCAACCGCGATCTGCGCTTCGAGACGAACCTGAACCTGCTGGTACAGGACCGCATGACCAAGCAGCCGCTGGTCACCGTGCCCGTGGGCACCACCCTGGAACAGGCGAAGACCAAGCTGCAGCAGCACCGCATCGAGAAGCTGCTGGTGGTGGACGGCGACGGCGCGCTACGTGGCCTCATCACCGTGAAGGACATCGAGAAATCCATCAACTACCCGAACGCCTGCAAGGACGATCTCGGCCGCCTGCGCGTGGGCGCCGCCGTCGGCGTCAGCGGCGATCTGCTGGACCGCGCCGCTGCCCTGATGGCGGCCAAGGTCGACGTGCTGTGCCTCGATAGCAGCCACGGCCACTCCAAGGGTGTGTTGGACGCCCTGCGCAGCCTGAAGAACCGATTCCCCGAAGCCAAGGTCATCGCGGGCAACGTGGCGACCTACCAGGGCGCCAAGGATCTGATCCTGGCAGGCGCGGATGCGGTGAAGGTGGGCATCGGACCCGGCTCCATCTGCACGACGCGCATAGTCAACGGCGCGGGCATGCCCCAGATCACCGCCGTGGCCGAAGCCAGTCGCGCCTGTCGCGAGCATGGCGTATCGTGCATCGCGGATGGCGGCATCAAGTTCAGTGGCGATATCGCCAAGGCCATCGGCGCGGGCGCGGATGTAGTGATGATCGGCAGCCTTTTCGCGGGCACGGAAGAAGCCCCCGGCGAGACGATCTTCTACCAGGGCCGCACCTTCAAGTCCTACCGCGGCATGGGCTCCATCGGCGCCATGAAGCAGGGCAGCAAGGACCGCTACTTCCAGGAAGGCAAGGACGACACCAAGCTCGTGCCCGAAGGCATCGAGGGACAGGTCCCCTACAAGGGCAAGCTCTCCGATCTCGTCACCCAGCTGATGGGCGGACTGCGCGCGGGCATGGGCCTCGTGGGCGGCAAGGATATCCCCGACTTCCACCAGAAGGCGAACTTCGTCCAGATCACCGGCTCGGGTCTGCGCGAGAGCCACGCCCACGACGTGATGATCACCAAGGAAGCCCCGAACTACCGCATGGATTGACGCGGCACGAACGGCCCCCGGAATATGAAAAGCCCTCTCGATCGAGAGGGCTTTTCATTCAAGTCGCAAGGTCAGATCGCGGGCGTGATGGACTTCTGGCGGCGCTCGTTGGCCAGAAGATGCAGCAGATCCGCCACGCGTTCGGGGGCGATGCGGTGGCTGGCGGAGTTGTGCGCATCCCCTGCCCCGTCCGGTCCCACCTCCAGGCCGCGGATCGTGAGGGAATAGGATCCCTGGGGCGTGAAATACTGCTCGCGCGTGGGGCCCATGAGGGTTACGACGGGAGCGCCCGTCGCGGCGGCGGTATGCCCAAGTCCGGTGTCGACCGATATATTGCCGTAGGCGCCGTGCTGCAGGGCCACAGCTTCTGGGATGCTTGTCTGTCCCGTGATATCCAGGCTGCCAGGTGCAAGCGCGGCCAGGCGAGCGCCCAGTTCGCGCTCATCGCCCCCCCCCAACCAAACGACGCGAAGCCCCTGCGCCATGAAGATCCGCGCGAGGGCGGGCCACTTCTCGTCTTCGGGGAACCAGCGCTTGGGATACCCGCGCGTTCCGAAAGCCAGCGTCACATAGGACTCACCATCCCAGCCGTGCGCGCGCAGCAGCTCGGGTGCGTGCCGGCCACCCAGCAAGTCCGGATTCAATTCGGGCATGGTCAGCTCGTTGTGTTGTCCCGTAAGGGGCTCGAGCAGCGCCCCGAAACGGCGCACGATGGGGACTTCCAGATCCCGGTACTGGAATCCGTAATGGTAGAGCATCGCCAGGCGGTTGTTCACGTCCCCGGCACGCACAGGCACGCGGGCCATCCAGGCCGCCAGGGCCAGCCGCACGCTCTGGCTCAGGTTGATCACTGCGACGGGACGATTCGCCCGCCAGCGGCGCAACAGGGCCCAGGGATCGAGCTTGTTCCGGCCTCCGGATTCCAGCACGCATTCGGAGATCAGCTCGGGATTCGCATCCTGGAACAGGGCTGCGCCCGCAGCGTGACCCACCGCCACCCAGCGCAAGCTCGCGCCGCGCTCTGCGGCGACCTCATTCCAGGCGCGCTGAAGGCCGGAAAAGAACGGGAGCGAGAAAACCACGTCTCCCAGCTGTCTTGGGAAACGGATCCAAACCTCTGAAACAACCCCAGGCTTCAGTTCTCGACGCAGTACATCCGATCCACAATCCGCCAATGGAATACCCCAAACTCCAGACTAAAAATCTGGAGTTTCAATTAAGCATGGACGCCCCATTGACGCAAGAAAGCCGCGCCATCCCTACACTTGTGCGATGCAACCCAGGCCGGAAACGAAAGGGATCTTCACAAGAAATGGATGCGGACTTCTTCCTTGTCGGGCACCTGCTCCAGCGTAAAAGTCCTGCCTGCTTCACACGCCATGCCTTCGCTTGCCGACGCGGCCTGGATCCGCGCGAGGAGCTTCACGCGGTCTTCCGCGACGCATTGTTCGTTGAAATGGCACTGGAAGCGCTTCAGGTCCTGCGGAACAAACTGGATCAGGAAGGCCGCGTGCTCGACGAAGACCAGATCGTCGTAGGCGTGCGTGACCTCCAGGCCTGTCGCGGCCTTGAGAATGTTCTGGACCCGACCGAGTTCATAGATTTCCATGCGCGCCTCCAACACCATGCGATGCCGCATGATGCCCCGCCCGAGCCCACTTCGCGCCGGTTTTCTGGCGTGATCGACAAGGCTTCACACCGGCCGACGGCCTTCCAGCGCCCGATCCAGCGTCAGGTCGTCGGCGTATTCCAGATCGCTACCGATGGGCAGGCCCAGGCCGATGCGCGTGGTCTTGAGGCCCAGCGGCTCGAGAATGCGGGCCAGCCAAGTGGCCGTGGCTTCGCCATCCAGGGTCGGATTGGTCGCCAGGATCAGTTCCTCGATGCGATCATCCTCCAGGCGCTTCAACAATTCGCGGGTGCGCAGCTGATCGGGCCCGATGCCGCGCAACGGCGAGATCAGTCCGCCCAGCACGTGATAGCGGCCATGGAAGTGCCCGCTGCGCTCGAAGGTGAGCACGTTGGAGGCTTCCGCCACCACCACCAGCACGCGGGGATCGCGGCGCGGGTCCTCGCAGATGGTGCATACGGGACGATCCGTGAAGCCGCCGCAGACCTCACAGAAGCCCACGCGCCGCGCGGCCTGGTTCAGCAGATCCCCCAGGTGTTCCATGGCCTGGGGGCCTTCCTTCAGCAGGTGCAGCGCCATGCGCTGGGCGGACTTCGAGCCCACGCCCGGAAGCTGCTGAAGAGCTTCCACGACGGCTTCCAGGGGGGCGGGTAGTCTCATGACAGCAACTGTCTAGAACTTCAGGCCGGGGATGTTCATGCCGCCTGTCATTCCTCCAGTGATCTTGCCCATGGCTTCGTCGGCCTTGGCAGACGCATCCTTGTAGGCCGCGAGGATCAGGTCCTCCAGCATGCTGACATCCTCGGGATCCACCACGTCCTTGGCGATGGAAACCGAGACAACCTCCTTGGCGCCATTCACCGTGATCTTCACGCATTCGCCGCCCGACGTGCCTTCGGCGCGCAGATTCACCTGCGCCTCCTGCAGCTTCTGCTGCATGGCCTGGGCCTGTTTCATGAGATAGCGCATATCCATGGGGATCTCCTCAATGCGTTGCGGAAGGGGGATAACGGTGGGTGCGGCGCAGCCGCTCGGCGATGGCGCGCATGGCGAAATAGCTGATCGCCAGGAACACCAGACTGACGACCATCCCGCCCAAGAAGTATGGCGCCAGGATGGGCTTCAGCATCTTGAACATGGCCTCGAAGCCATCCCGCGTCAGGAAGCTGCGCCAACCCAGCGTGTGCCACTGGATCACGCTTAGGTCCAGATTGAGCCCCCGCCCCAGCAGGATGTTGCCCGCATAGGTGTTCGTGGTCGCGATGGGCACCAGCGTCCAGGGGTTGTTGATGAACGCGGCCGCCAGCATCAGTGGGCGATGCAGGCGCTTCGAGCAGAAGCAGGCGAACACCACCATCATGGTGTGCAGCCCCAGCACCGGGTTCCACGCGATGGAGCACCCGATGGCGAAGCTCAGGGCCACCTCGCCCGAGGTTTTTTCCGGGTGCAGCAAATGCTGTTTGAGGGTCTGGCGAAAATTCAGCTTCCGGCCGGTATTCGGGACTGGGGCTGTCTCAGGCGTGGGTTCAGGCATGGAAGTGGTCGAAGCTCCGATCCGGCAGGGGGTGCAGGGAACCTCCATCATAGATGAGAAGCGGCGCTTCCCGCCGGGCGACGGCACCGGCCACCCGCTGCAGGCGCACACCCAGACGCGCCTCCAGCTCCGATCGAGGAAGGGGGGACGCAAAACAGCGCGCGTAGTCCTCGCCGCCGCGCAACTCGTCCTCCGTGAGGGAAGCCTCCAGCACGAGGCTCAGATTGGACGTTTCTGCCAGCATCCGCAGATCCTTGCTCAGGCCATCCGAGAGATCGATACAGGCGTGGATCTCGGGCATCCCGGCCAGACGCAGGCCCAGGCCCAGGTTCGGGCTCGGATCCAGATGGGCCGCGAGATCAGGATCGGGGCGCGCCCCATCCCATCGGATGCCGGCCTGGAGCTTGCGCAGTCCGCGCAGGCTGGCGCCCAGCGGCTGGTCCACGTAGAGGGCATCGCCAGGCTGCACTTCATCCCGGCGCAGCCAGCGCGACGCGGCCCCAAACGCCGTGATGCCCAAGCCCAGGCCCGTCGCCCGGCCCACGGTATCGCCGCCGATCACGGGCACCTGGCATTCCCGGGCAGCGTCCGCCAGCCCATCGAGAAACGCCTCAAGCCAGGCGAGATCAAAATCCCGCGCCAGGGCCAACGTGAAGGTGAAGCCCAATGGCAGCGCTCCGCTGGCGTCCAGATCGGACAGGTTCACCATCAGCAGCTTCCGACCCAACATTCGCGGCGGATGCCACGCCGTGCAAAAGTGCTGACCCTCCTCCATCACGTCCGTCGTCACCAGCAGACGCTGCCCGGGCGGCACCTCCGGGATCAGGCCGCAATCATCCGTGAGGGCCTCGCCCCCCGGGAATCGCTCGCGGATGCGGGCGAGGATGGCGGATTCGTTGCGTTCGAGCATGGCGTCCAGGATACCCTGTGCTGGAGAACCATCTCGTTGATGACTCGTTCGTAACAAATTCCCGAATCCGTCGTCCAAGGTTTCATGAATGGGCGATCGCGACGATCCCCGGACGGGCGGACGCCCCAACCCCATAGGAGACCCCAATGGCCATCAAGCGCGTGTGGATCGAAGAAGGTTGCATCACCTGCAACGCCTGCGAAGCGGAATGTCCCGATGTGTTCTCCGTGGCGGAGAACAGCTCCACCATTCGCGGGGACATCCGGGAAGACGGCGTGCAATCCGAGAACCGGGATGAGAAGTCCCCTTTGAAGGTGGCTTTGCAGGCGTCCCTGGAAGCCGGCATCAAGACCGCCGCCGCGGGTTGCCCCGTCGAGGTCATTCAGTTCGAAGAGGCCTGAATCGCCCGCGCTTAGGGCTTGCGCGAGCTGGACAACTGGCAGGGCAGCAGCCCCGGCAGATGCCAGCTTGCGCGCCACGTTTCAGGCCCCTCGCTTTCGACGTTCAGGCCTGCACGCACAGGCAGGATTTCAACGCCTGCGGCCTGAGCGCGCTCCAGTTCCTCCGCATAGGCGGGATCAATCTCGTACGCAGGACGGAAGACGCTGACATCCTCGCGATGGATGAAGAAGACGATGGCGGCGCGGCTGCCCTCACGGATCATGGCCTGCAGTTCGCGCAGATGCTTGGTTCCCCGCTCGGTGACCGCGTCGGGGAACGCGCAGTGCTCGCCCATCTTCAGGGTCGCGTTCTTCACTTCGATGTAGACGTTCCGGTCTTCGAGATCCCGAGCCAGCACATCGATGCGGCTGGCCTCGCGCCCGTATCGGACCTCGGTGCGAACCTCCCGCAATCCGCATAGCCCTGGCAGCACATCGCGGCGGGCGGCTTCGGCGACGACCTTGTTCGGCAGGCCCGTCTCCACGCCGATCCAGCCGCCCTCATGCCGACAGGCGATCCAGGTGTATTTGAGCTTGCGCGCGGGATTATCCGCCGGTTCCAGCACCACCAAATCGCCGGGCTCCCAGCAGGTCTTCATGGTGCCAGTGTTCGTGGTGTGGGCCGTGACGACGGTTCCATCCGCCAGGCGCACATCCGCCAGGAACCGCTTGTAGCGCTGGATCAGCGTGCCCGGGACGAGGCCTCGTTTCTCCAGCAGGGGCGCGCTCACGGCCAGGATTCCAGGATGCGATCCACCGCCTGAGCCAGGTCTTCCGAGACGAGATCGGCGGCGCAGGTGGACGCCTCCTCGCGTCCGTATCCCGTCAAGACCAGGGCTGACCGGCATCCGGCGCGATGTCCGGCCTCCACGTCGATGGCCTTGTCGCCCACCATCCACGATCGGGAGAGATCCAAATCCAGCTCCTGGGCCGCGCGCAGCAGCATGCCGGGGTTCGGCTTGCGATCGGGGTGATCCGCGACGGCGTATTCGCCGACGCCCTTCTCGTGGTGCGGCGACGCGAAGGCCGCGTCGAAGTGCGCGCCCTCCAGGGCCAACAGTTCGGCGATGCGCGCCTGCACGGCGTGGAAATCCTCCCAGCCGTACATCCCGCGGCCGATGCCCGCCTGATTGGTGACGATGACCACGGGGATGCCTCGCGCGTTGACGCGGGCCAGCGCGCGCGCGACGCCGGGAATCAGCACCACGTCCTCGGGGCGGTGGAGGTAGTTCGCCTCCACGTTGAGCGTTCCATCTCGATCAATGAACAGGGCAGCCTTCATCGAACCAGGATGCCTCAATTCGAGCTGGAATCCGACTGCCCAGACTCTCCCGTGAACCAGGGATGCCGTTCATAGTCCGCCAGGAAGACGTCTCCAAGCACCTTGACGACGATCATCAGCGGCACGGCAAAGATGAGGCCCAGCAGCCCAAAGGCGAAGCCAAAGCAGAGAATCCCCAGCAGGACTTCCAGCGGGTGTAGCTTGCTGGCCCGCCCCACCCAGACCGGCGTGAGGTAAAGCGCCTCGATCTTCTGCACGGCAACGAAGACGATGCCCACCGCGAGCATGCGCGAGGGGCTGCCGCCATCCAGCCCCGTCATGACCAAGGCGGGCGCCAGGGCCGTCAGATAGGGCGAATACGGCACCACGTTCGATATGCCCGCCACCAGGGCCAGAATCCACGCATAGGGAACGCCCAGCAGCTGCAAAGCCAGGCCATGCAGCAGCGCCATGACCACCATCACGGCGATCTGGCCCCGGATGTAGCCGCCCATGCGCTCGTGGATCTGACCAACCACCGCCTTCACGCGGGCGCGGTAGCGATGGGGAATCCAGCGCTCAAACCAGCTCACCATCTCCGGCCCGTCCACCAGCAGGTAGTAGACGATGATCGGCACCAGCATCAGGGTCATCACCTGCAGCAGGAGCCCGAGCAGGCCTTCGCCAGCGCCTTTCAGCCCATGGAAGATCACCATTGGGTCCACGCCTTCGATCGCCTGCCGGAAGCGCTGCTCCACCCAGGGGTGGGCCTGCATCCATGGCCCGAAGCGCACGATGAAGACCTGCTTCCAGTGGGGACCGGAAGCCAGCAGCCGCTCGATCTGGGACGCCAGGAAGGGCACCAGCACCCAGAACGCCAGCCCCAGCGCAACACAGGATGAGCAAATCACCAGCAGCACCGCGATTCCCCGCTTCATCCGGTGCGAAAGCACGTGTACCGCGGGCGCCATCAAGTAGGCGAGCACCATGGCGACAAAAAAGGGCGCCAGGGCTCTTCTCATCAACCAGATGACGAGCGCCGCGCCCAGACCCGTCAGGGCGTACCAGAAAGGGATCCTTCCCCGCCGGATGCTCACGGCTGCGCACCGCGCGGCGCGGAGGAGCGGCAGAAATAGTGGATGCCCGAAGCCAACACCATCGCCGCAACCACATAGTAGATCTGCGGCACAACATGGCTATACCAGCTTCGCCACCCCAGCGCGTTGAAGAGCAGGGCCAGCGAAATGGCCACCAGCTCGGCTCCCGTCGTCAGCTTGCCAAGCAGGGATGGCCGGAACTTGCGGGGATCAAAGTGGGGAGAAGCCATCAGAGCCACCAGCGAGATGATCACGTCCCGGCTGATGGCGAGAATTGCCACCCAGGCAGGAATTGGCGCCACGAAATGCTCGCGGGGGAGTGCCAGCAGCACAAAAGCCGTGGTCATCAGCAGCTTGTCCGCCGCCGGATCCAGCACCGCACCCAGCGCGGACCACTGATTGAAGCGCCGCGCGATGTAGCCATCCATCAAGTCGGTGAGCCCCGCCGCCACGAATAGCACGCAAGCCTCGACGTTGTGGCCATACCAGACGGCAATGGCGAAGAAGGGAACCGCCAGGATCCGCAGCAGGGTCAGAACATTGGGCAGGGTGGCAAACATAGGCTCGTCGAGGGATGGTAGCTGGTCCAAGAACTCTAAACGATTTTTACAACGAATGGCTTGCCATTAAGGATTCTTGTCGTAGACTGGTTTTGGAGTTGAGAACATGTCTCATTTAGACCCCATCCCTCTGAGTGAACTGGCTCCCGGCGAGGAGGGCATCGTTTTTCAGGTGAAGGCGCAGGGCGCTATTCGCAGGCGCCTGCTGGAAATGGGATTCATTCGTGGCGCCCGCCTTCGCGTCGAGAAGCTGGCCCCGCTGGGTGATCCCATGGAACTCGTCATCAAGGGCTACCACCTGTCCCTGCGACGCGAAGAAGGGGCCTGCATCCTTGTGACACCGGAGCGTTCATGAGCGTCATCGCACTCGCTGGCAATCCCAATTGCGGCAAGACCACCATCTTCAACGCGCTCACCGGGTCGCGGCACCACGTGGGCAACTGGGCGGGCGTCACCGTCGAGCGCCGCAGCGGATTCTTCACGCTGGATGGCCAGGATATCGAGGTGGTGGATCTGCCCGGCACGTACAGCCTTTCGGCCCAGAGCGAAGACGAACGCATTGCCAGCCGCTACCTCTCCAGCCCGGAGCCAGATCTCATCGTCAACGTGCTGGATGCCTCCAATCTGGAGCGCAACCTCTACCTGACGACGCAATTGCTGGAATTGCGGCGCCCCATCGTGTTCGTGCTGAACATGATGGACGACGCAGAGCGCCAGGGCGTCCAGATCCACCTGGAGGCGCTGCAGACCCTGCTGGGCGGCCCCGTGATCCCGACCATCGGCAACCGCTCCGAGGGCGTGGAGGAGCTGAAGCGCACGATCCTTTCGGTGGC
>DAOPYE010000016.1:0-38141 GCA_035352715.1 Holophaga sp.
GGCCGCGTCATCCAGCGCTTCGAGGGCGTGCGGTCCGCCGAGGATCTCGTCCAGGCCCTGGAGGCCGCGAAGTAACCCGACCCGTGTCGGCGCATCCAAAGTCAGACTAGGCTGAAACCCTACCTGGAGCCCTCATGAGCGCAGCTTCACCCCTCGAGCTATCCAGCCTGGTGAAGGCCATGGTGGCCAGCTATCAATCGGAGCCGCGCACCAGCCACATCAGTCCCGCGAACCTGCCCAGCCGGGATGCGGTCATCGAGATCATCAAGCTGCTGCGCGTGCTGCTCTTCCCCGGCTATTTCGGCAAGCAGGATCTCCACCCAGACGCCCTGGCCTTTCATGTCGGGGACAACCTGAGCACCCTGCGCGACATGCTGCTGGAGCAGATTGGCGCGGCCCTGCGCCACCGGGCGGTGCGCGGCGGCGCCTGCGCCCCGGCGGACACGGATCCGGAAATCGTGAAGGGCAAGGCCGAAGCTGTGGTCGTGGATTTTCTGCAAACCCTGCCGCGCCTGCGCGAACTGCTGGCCACAGATGTACAGGCAGCCTTCGACGGCGACCCCGCGGCCACCTGCCTGGACGAAATCATCTTCTCCTACCCCGGCCTCTTTGCCGTAACGGTGCATCGCATCGCCCACGAGCTGCACCTGCTGGGCGTGCCGATGATCCCGCGCATCATGAGCGAATACGCGCACAGCCGCACGGGCGTTGACATCCATCCGGGCGCGACCATCGGCGATTCCTTCTTCATCGACCACGGCACGGGCATCGTCATCGGCGAGACCGTCATCATCGGCAAGCACGTGAAGCTCTATCAGGGCGTGACGCTGGGCGCGCTGTCCACGCGGGGCGGACAGAGCCTGCGCGGCGTGAAGCGCCATCCCACGCTGGAGGACGGCGTGACCATCTACTCCGGCGCCTCCGTCCTGGGCGGGGATACGGTCATCGGCGAAGGGGCCGTCATCAACGGCAACGCCTTCGTCACCGCCTCCGTACCCGCGCAGACCCGCGTCAGCGTCAAGAACCCCGAGCTGCAGTACCGCAACAGCCAGCCCAGGGAATTCGTCCAGGACCTCCCCTGGGATTGGGTCATCTGATTCCGCAGAGGATTCCCGCGAGCTCCACTCAGCCCTTGGGGATCCGCAGCACGGCCCGGACGCCGCAGGCCTCGCGGTTGGCCAGCATCAGGGTGCCACCGTGCCCCTCGGCCACCTGCCGGGCCAGCAGCAGGCCAATGCCGCTGCCGCCAGGCTTGGTGGTGAAGAAGGGGACGAACAGATTGCCGCCCTTGGGCAGGCCGGGGCCTTCGTCCTCGATGACGAATTCGCCCCAGGCGCCGTCTTCGCGCCAGGTGAGGCTGACGCCGCCGCCCGTCTCCTGGACGGCGTCCACGGCGTTGCGCACCAGGTTGATCAGGGCCTGCTCCAGCTGATCCGCATCCGCTTCCAGGCGCAGCTCCGGGCCGGGAAGGACGCGCACCCCCAGGCGGGTTTCCAGGGCCGAGGCCTTGCGCACCAGCATCCCCGCATCCAGCGGGGCCTTCCGGGGATCCGGCAGCCGGGCCAGGCGCGTGTAGGCGTCCATGAACCGGCCCAGGGCCTGCGCACGCGAAGCGATGATGGACAATCCCTGTCGCGCGTCTTCCATCCAGTCCTCTTCGCGGCGCTCGATGATCCGCTCGATGCTGCCGGAAAGCGACTGGATGGGGGCCAGCGAATTATTGATCTCGTGCCCCAGCACCCGCACCAGCCGCTGCCAGGCGCGCCGTTCTTCCTCGCGCAGCGTGCGCGTGAGATCCGAAAGCACCAGCATCGTGTGGGGGAAACCGCCCTGGCGGATGGCCGTGCGCCGCACCTCGAAACGCCCGGCACGACCGGGCAGCGAGAGATCCACCAGGCGCACGTCCTCGCCTTCCAGGGCTTCGGAAAGCCCGAGCGAACGCGCGGACGCGCCCAGCAGGCCGTCCGTTCGCAGACTGCCGGATCGCGGTTGCATCCTCTCGCTGGGGCGCCCCAGCAGCGCCTCGCCCGCGCGGTTCACCAAGCGAAGCACATCGCCTTCGTCGAAGGCAAAGACCGCCACGTCAATTTCCGAGATGACCGCGGTCAGCAGCGCCGTGGCTTCGGTGGCCTTCAGCCGCTGCTGCTGCAGCAACTCGGAGAGCCCGTTCAGTTCGCGAAAGACGGAATCCAGCGCGTCGTCATCCACCTTCTCGCGCGCCCGCGCACGAAAGGAGTAATCGCCTTCGCGCAACGCCGCGACGAGATTCGAAAGGGTCTGCAGCGGATGTTCCGAGCGCACCCTCAGCTCGCGCAGCGCCGCCAACAGGGCGACGACGGCGACGCCCAAAAGTCCCAGGCGCAGCCACAGCGGCCCGTAAATTCGAGGAGCAAGGCACGCCCACGCCACCAGGCCCAGCATCGGCGCAGCGCCCAGCAGCACCAAGAGCTGGAGTCGGCGGTGGTGCGAGAAGCGACTCATATGCCCAGACCGCCGCCCGGGGCAGTGACGCTGATGCCCAGTTTCTGCATGCGGCGATACATGGCGCTGCGCGAAAGCCCCATGGCTTCGGCCGCGGCCGTGGCGTTGCCGTGGCGGGCCAGGGCCTTGCGGATGAGCAGGGCTTCCACCTCTTCCAGGCTGAGATCGTTCAGACCGGAATCCCCACCTGTGCGGTTCAACAGCAGATCCGAGGCGCCGATGAGCCTGCCCTGCGCCATCAGCACGGCGCGTTCCACCGCGTGGTCCAGCTCGCGCACATTGCCCGGCCAGGCGTGCTGTTCCAGCGCGCGCAGCGCGGGTTCATCGAATCCCTCGACGACCTTGCGATACTTGCGGGCGTGCGTCGCCAGGAAACTGGCCGCCAGCATGGGGATATCCTCGCGGCGCTCCCGCAGGGGCGGCAGGCGCAATTCGACGGTGTTCAGGCGGAAGTAGAGATCTCGCCGAAAGCGCGCCTGGGCCACTTCGGATTCCAGATCCGCGTTGGTCGCGCTCAGCAGGCGCACATCCACGCGCTGGGTGCGGCTGGAGCCCACGCGCTCGAACTCGCCCGTCTCCAGCACCCGCAGCAGCTTGGTCTGCAGCGAGGCGGGCGCATTGCCGATCTCGTCCAGAAACAGCGTGCCGCCGTCCGCCAGTTCGAAGCGCCCCGCCCGATCCTGCCGCGCATCCGTGAACGCGCCCTTCACGTGGCCGAACAGCTCGCTCTCCAGAAGGGATTCGGAAAAACCACCCGCGTTGAGCGTGATGAAGGGCGCCTTGGAGCGGCCGGACGCCTCGTGGATGCAGCGCGCGATGAGGCTCTTGCCGCTGCCGTTCTCGCCCATGATCAGGACCGGCGCATCCGAAGGCGCCACGCGCTCGACCAGCGCCATCACGGGCTCCATGGCCCGGGAGCGCGCCAGGAAGACCGGCGCATCCTCGCCGCGCAGCAGACGGTTTTCGTCCTCCAGACGCCGCGCCTGACGCAGCGCCGAAGCCAGATCCAGCTGGGTGCGCAGCGTGGCGAGCAGCCGCGCGTTTTCCCACGGCTTCTGGACGAAATCCTTCGCGCCTCGCCGCATGGCCTCCACCGCCAGCGCGATGCTGCCCCACGCCGTCATCACCACCACCGGCAGCGACGCATCCAGCTCCCGCAGACGATCCAGCAGCGCCAGCCCCTCGTCCCCCGAGGTCGTGTCCTGGCTGTAGTTCATATCCATGAGCACCAGATCCGGCCTGGATATCTCCACCGCCGCGATAGCGAGCTTGGGCGACGCGGCGGTATCCACGCGAAATCCTTCGGATTTCAGGAACAGCCGAAGGCTCTCCCGGACATCGGGCTGATCGTCGGAGATGAGGATGCGGGCCGGCATGCAGACAGTATCGAACAAAACCGCTGATCAACACACACGTTGCCCTTCGCCGAACCAGCCACAATCTCAACCCTGGCGCCATTGGGGGTAGAGCAGTTCGTTAGGGTACCGACAAAGAGTTCACCACCAAGACACCAAGAAGGCACCAAGAGGCACCAAGAAATGCCAAGAAGGGCTGGGAATGACTGGGCATGTCGTCTGCCGATCATTCCTGCTTGGCGCTCTTCGTGTTGCCTGCGCAGCAGGCCTTGGTGCCCTTGGTGGTAAATCATTTCCCCGCGAAATGCCGCCACAGGTTCACACTCCAGGCCACGACCATGAGCGCGACGGTCGCGGGCACCAGCGCTCTCCGCAGGCGCTTCCATGTCGCATCCAGCAGATCGCGGTTCATGCACACCTGCGCCACGGCAAGCAGGAAGATCGCCCAGGCGGCGGCGTAGATCGCGGGCGACGCCAGGTTCATCCGCAGGGCTTCCTGCAGATGGCCATGCCCCAACGCCACAAAGCCGCGCGTCATGCCGCAGGACGCGCAGGGCAGGCCCGTCGCCCGATTGAACAGGCAGGGCGCGCCCCAGCGCGTGGAATGGGCGATCAGCGAGATGAACACCGCGCCCCCCGAAAGCACCAAGCCCGGCACCGCGCGATGCCGGGGCTGGATGTCTCGGAACGCGTTCAGGGCCGGGTTGCCAAAGCGCATTTTCATCCGTTGAACTGAAGCGAATTGCCCTCACTGTCGCGGCGAGAGCCGATGCCCGTGAGGATCACGTCGATCAGGGCCCAGATGCCGCATCCCCCGCAGGTGATCAGCTTCAGCACGCCCAGACCCGTGTTTCCCAGATAGAACTGATCCACGCCGAAGGTGCCCAGGAAAGCCGCCAACAGGTAGGTCACCGCCTGTGGCCGGGAAGGCGTGCCCACGGGCGCTTCGCGCTGCAGCGGCAGGCCCTCCGCATCCTTCATCATCCCGCAGCCCGTCAGGATCACGTCGATCATCGCCCAAATGCCAACCCCTCCGCAGGTGACCAGTTTCAGCACACCCAAACCGGTCTGCCCCAGGTAGAAGCGGTCCGCGCCGAAGATTCCCAGGAAGTAACTCAGCAGGAATGTGACGCTTTGGGACTTATCGGAAACGAGTTCCTGATCGGACATGCAGGCCTCCACGGGGGATCCGACATCTTAGCGTGCAAGACTTGCAATGCGTAGCTTTCCGAAGGGGATGCGGTCAACGGCTCACTGCTGCCAGGAAAGCGATCCGGCATCCAGCGCGATTTCGTAGAAGCCATGCGCGTTCCAGGGAAGCACGACGCCGCCCTGGCTCAGGGTCCCGCCGTCCACCCGCACCCGGAGGTACTGACCCTGAGGGAAGCGCTGGGGCAGCGTCCAGGTCCAGGTCTTGGAGGTCGCATCCCCCTGGGGCTGGATGGTCGCGAACAGCTTCTGGGCCATCCAGTACGCGCCGACGCGCTCCACGGTATCCATCCAGAGATTACCGTTCCCGACGCCGTGGTTGATGCTCTTCACGACAGACGTGCAGTTGACGGCCGCATACCAGTTATCGCCCGGCAGCAGGGAATGGAACATGAAGATGACCCAGGATTTTTCGCTGGCGCTCTGATCCAGGACGGGATTGAAGTCGCTCTCGGTCTGCCCGGCCTGCGCGAAATAGATTGGGAGCTCCAAAGGCTTCGTGCCATCCAGCGGCTTGATGGTCCCCGAATTGATCGTGCGGGCGAACAGGAACTTGCCGTTGAGCGAGGGCTCCCAGGTCAAATCCCCGTTGGGGTAGGCAAAGGAACAGGGCGTCGTCTGGCCCAGGACGTTCTCGATGTAGTCCGAGCACTGGACGATGTCCTGGGCGCTGGCGCTGGCGCCGGAGTATTCGCTGATCGCCTTGTGGGTGCCGGAGTGATTGCCGATCTCGCAGCCCGAAGCCATTGCGTCTTTCCACGTCGTTTCGTAATTGGCGAGCGTGCTCAGCGAAGGGTAGATGTAGAACGTCATCGGAACGCCGGTGGCCTTGAGCTCTGGCCAATGGGCGATGTGCGAAGGCTGGCCGTCGTCAAAACTGTAAGAAGCCGCGCCGCTGAACCCCGCCCAGTTCAGGACGGAAAGGTTGCATCCGGTGCCCGCAGGCGCCGCCTCCGACCCGGTCCCCGGCATCGCCAATCCCGAAACGCTGGACTTCGGCAACGGCGTTGGCGCAGGTGTCGCTGTCGGCGTGGGCGTGGGTGTAGGCGTCGCTGTTGGTGTGGCAATGGGTGTGGATGAACCACCTCCTGAGCCCGAACAGGCGATGAACGCGCCGCCAAGACAGGAGATGAACGTGCAGAGCAGCAGGGGTCTGAAACGCATGGAGATCCTGTTCAAACGGAAAAGGGGCTAAACAAAAGGAGCGTCAAGGTCCGATACCCTCGACGCCCCATGAATCCATCCGATTGCCAAAGGCCTTATTGAATCACCACTGCTCGCCGACCACGGCCTGGATTTCAGCCGTGAGTGCCTGCGCCATCTTCTGGTGCCGGGCGGCAGAGGGGTGCCAGTCCGCGCCATAGCCATCCGAACCGTCCTGGGTGGGGAATTGGATGAAGTGGATCCGCGCATCGCCCGCGGCGTTCAGGGGCTGGACCACGCCCCCCTGGATCGCCCCAACAGCAGCGGCCAAGGCATCTCCCGAAAGCATGGGCCCCACGGCGCAGAAGATGTGGGCCTGGGGGTAATGGCTGCGAACGTTTGCAACCAGCGCCTGATAGTCCTGCGCGAACGCCTCGGCGCTGAAGCCGGGACGGCCCAGGTTGCTGAAGTCGTTCGTCCCCAGATTGATGACCACCACCTGCGGCGTCCATTGCGAGAAATCCCACAGGCTGGAGGCCTCATCCGCCAGGGCGCGCGCGTAGAGCTTGGGCATCAGGTCGTCGCGGCCCCCGCCGTAGTTCATGAACGCGCCCTTCCCGGACCAGGCGACGATGCAGGGCTCGGCGGAAAGATTGTTCGCCGTGAGCATGTCGTAGGCCGCGTTCACATTCTCCGTCTCGGTCGTGAAGCGGTCCGTGGCCTTCTCCGCCTCGTTGCCGTAGCCGCAGCTGATGGAATCGCCGATGAATTCGATGCGCCGCGCGGGCCTGGCCGGAGGCGACAGCAACTGTCCATTTCCCACCGAGAAGCCCTGATACTGCAATTGCCCCAGGAAGGCCTCGTTGCGCTTGGTCACGCGGACGCGGTGGGGACCAGCAGGCAGGCCGCTGGCCAGGCGATAGGTCCCATCGCGGTCGATGGCCAGCTTGGTCGCCGGAGCCTGGTCGATGCGGACATCCAGGTACGTGGTCGCCAAGCCAGAATCAGCGGGCATGCCGGTCCGAGCCAGCGCGATGCTGATCTCCGTGCCATCGAAAGCCGCTTCCAGCGTAGACCCGGACCACGAACAACGAGGCCCCGCAGGCTGGCTGTGATCAAAACGCCCGATGTAGTTCACCTGGGTCTTCCAGTTCGGATCAATCGCCCGCACCGCAGTGGAAGGCGTCGCGCGGACTTTGGACGTCGTCACGCCGCAGCCGATGGGCAGAATCAGCAGACAACCAAACATGACCGCCTGAAGACGGTGCCATCGAATGGGGGAAAGACCAGGATTCATCGCCACCTCGAAAGCAAAAACATAGCGCAAAACGCGGATTACCACGCGGACACGGCGCCAGGGAACCAGCCCGCAGCGCCGTGTTTCACGGGTTGAACCTCCGGTGGATCACTCCCCCCTCAACACCACGGCGGGATCGGTTTGGGTTGCGCGCCAGGCGGGGATCAGGCAGGCGAGAAGCGAGGCGACGGCCAGTCCAGCAGCGGCGGCGAGGTGATGCGCGGGGCTGAAGGGCTTCACGCCGTAGAGCAGGCCCTCCAGCAGCTTGGCGCAGGCCAGGCTCATGGCCAGGCCCAAGGCCACGCCGATCAGCGTGATGCGCAGGCCCTGACCGACCACCTGTTTCAGGATGTCCCGGGTCGTCGCGCCGAAGCTGATGCGCACGCCGAACTCGCGGCGCTGCTCCATCACGTTGCGGCTGAGCACCGAGAAGATGCCCGCCAGAGTGAGGCTGAGCGCCAGCAGGGCCAGGATCCCCACGAGCAGCGCCTGATGGCGGTCATCCTCAATGGCGCCGTCCAGGCGGTTCTTCATGGAATCCAGGTGATCCAACGGCACCGTCGGCCAGGCCTGGCCGATTTCAAACCGAAGGCGGGAGGCCAGGGCCATGGGATCGCCCGTCGTGCGCAGGATCACGTTGATGCCGGGATCGCTGGCCCGATGGGGCATGTAGAGCGTTTGAAGATCCCGGGTCTGGGTCAATGCGTCGATGCGGATATCGCCCACCACGCCCACGATGCGCCGCGCGCGACCATCTTCGTTCAGCACCGCGCCCAGAGGCTCCCGACCGGGGAAGTAGTCGCGGGCGAAGGATTCGCTGACGATCACGGAATCGCTCATGGGACTGTCCAGATCGCTCGCGTTGAAATCGCGGCCTTTCAGTAAAGCGGCGCCCACCGCCTGGAAGTAGCCATCCGAGATGGCGCGCTTGTTGGCAAAGGCGGGCTCGGTCCGGCCAGGGATGCCCACATCGCCATTCCAACCTCCATCGATCACCGGCAGCAGGTTGACAACGCCCGCGGCTTTCACCCCGGGAAGCGACCGCAAGCGATCCAGCAAGGCTCCCGTCTGGGCGCTCACCCGAAGGGCGTCCTCCTCCGAACGCATGGGCGGTCTCAGGGTCGCCGTCAGGCATTGCTCGCGGTTGAACCCCACGGGACTGTGCCGCAACTGGGCCAGGCTGGCCTGCAGCAGGAAGAAACCCGAGAGCATCGCAAGGGCCAGCGCGATCTGGGCGCTGAGCATGACATGGCGGGAACGGCGGCGCTGGGGCGTCTCGGTAGCGCGCAATCCCCCCAGCAGGGGGGCCAGCTCCAGGCGCGGCGCCAGCCAGGTGGGCACCCAGGCGCAACACAGAGCCACGGCCAACGCCAGGCCCACGCCAAAAGCGATCTCCCAGCCGCCCAGGCGCAGCAGGCCCTGGAACGGCAGGGGCACGAAGCCCTTCAGCAGATCCTTGGCCCATCCGGCGAACAGCAGGCCCAGCAGCAGACCTGGGGCCGCCACGACCAACGCTTCGGCCAGCATGGGCAGGAATAGGCTCGCCCGCGAGGCGCCCAGCGCCTGTCTCAGCGCCAGCTCACGCCCGCGCGCCAAGGCACGGCCCAGCAGCAGGCCCGCGACATTGAGGCAGGCCAGCGCCAGCACGGCACCCGCCACCAGCAGGATCAGGCGATCGCCCTTGTCCTGCGCCCCTCCCGCCCAGACCGCGAGCGGGCAGGGAATCATCGTGATGGAAGCCTCCGTGGTGGAAAAACTGGCGCGCAGTTGCTCGCTGGTCTGACGCAGCAGGGCAGCCGCCTGGGGCAGCTCCACGCCTGGCTTCAGGCGTCCCAGCACCATCATGCTATTGGCGCCGAACTCGGCGGCCTCCTCCGCGCTGGGAACGAGGGGCAGGAACAGTTCCGCATTGACCCAGCGGAACGCCTGGGGAAGCACCCCCACGATCACGCATGGGCGATCATCCATCTGCAGGGTTTGCCCAAGCACCGCCGGGTTGCCCCCGAATCGGCGCTGCCATAGATCAAAGGGCAGCACCACCACGTCCCGATCCCCGGACTGCAGGGTTCTGCCCAGCAGGGGCCGGACGCCCAGGAGCTGGAAGAAGTTATCGGTCACGCGCAAGGCACGGATCGAAAACGGGTCCGCCTGCGCCTGGGGAGCCTTGACCGCCATCTTGCGCCAGGTGAAGGCGGCCGTATCGACGCAGGCCGTCTGGCTGCGCCTCCACAGCTGGTAGCGGGGATAGGACACCGGCAGGCGGTCCCCCAGATTGAGAAACGTCGTATCCCGGCGCCCCAGCAGGATCAGCCGATCCGGCTCGCGCCACACGCGGGAGGGCGAATGGGAAGCGCGCAGGGCCGTGAACACCGCAAGGTTCACGCCCAGCCCCAGGGCGAGGCTCAGGATGGCCGCGATCAGGAATCCCGGCGATTTCCACTGACTGCGACAGGCCTGACGGACATCGAGGTGGAACGTGGAGAACATCATGATCGACTCCCGGGGGAATGCCTCGTTTCGGAAAAGCTCATTCGGCTTTCAGGATCCACGCGGGATCCGTTTGGGCGGCGCGCCAGGCGGGAATGAAACAAACCAGGCAGCCATTCCGTGAACATCGACATCGCTTCTCTCTCCTAATGCTGTTTCGATCAAACAGAAAACAAACCGATCACTATTCCGATCTCAGAAGCCCGGCCGGATCACTCCGACTGGCCCGCAGGGCGGGGATCAGGCAGGCCAGCAGTCCGGCCATCACCATGGCCAGGGCGGCCCAAAGGCAATCCATCCAGTGGGGTTGGGGCAGGCTGGGCCAGCGTTGGCTGAGCCCCGTGGCCATCAGGATCAGCAGTGCGATCCCGGCCACGATCCCCGCGCCCAGCAGCTTCAGGCCCTTGGTGAGGATCGTCTGCAGCAGGTGCCAGGCCGTGGCGCCCAGGGCGGCGCGGATGCCCAGTTCGCGGCGACGCAGGGTCATCTGAAGGTTCAGCGCCGCCCACAGACCAAAGCAGGCCAGCACCAGGGAACCCAGACCCAGGCTGCCCAGCAGGCGCAGGTTCTGGTTCTCGCGGTGCAACGTGGCGGCGATGTGATCCCCAAGGGTCAGGAGCTGGATCGGCTCAGCCCCCGACTTTTCGGCCTGCAGCGCGGCGCGAAGTGGATCCAGCAGGCCCTGGGCGCCGCCCTTGCCTTCGGCCATCAAGCAGAACTGGTTGGTGTGGATGAAATCCGTGCTGAGCCAGATCATGGGCAGGTGGAACTCGGGATCCGGCCGCATGCGATGATCGGCCACCACGCCGATGACCTCCAGCGGCTGATCGCCGCCCATATCGATGTGCTGGCCCACGGCGGAGCGGCCGGGGAAGAAGCGCTTGGCCAGGCTTTCGTTGAGGATCACGACGTTCTTGCCGTCGCGCTCGCCGAACTCCCGACCCGCCAGCACGGGCACGCCCAGGGTCCTGAACCAGCCTGCGCCCACCATGGCGGCGGGAAAGTGATCCATCGTCGTGCGGTCCCCGCCCTTCAGCCCAAAGGTGATCCGCATCCCCCCCAGGGGCGCGGCCGCGCTCTTGGCCACACTGCGCAGGCCCGGCGTCTCGCGCAGGCGCGCCAGCAGGCGATCCGGCAGGCCCGGATCGTTGGCGCAATCCACGATCATCATGGCGCGATGCGTCGTTGGGTAGCCCATGCGGGCCGCGCCCCGGAAGGCGTTCAGCGCTAGGCTGGAAGCCGCGAGCAGCAGCAGCGAAAGCGCCACCTGGGCCACCACGAAGATGCCCCCACCCGCTTTCGCCCCGCTGCGACCGCCCTGCCCAATGAGGATCCTGCTGGCCTCAAGACGCCGCAACTTCAGCAGCGGCACCAGGGCGGCCAGCAGCAGCGCGCCCAGGCTCAGCCCTAGGCCCAAGGCCAGCACGCGCCCATCCAGGCCTGGCAACAGCCAAGCCTCCGTCGCGGCCTGGCCGGGCTTGAGCATGAAGCGCCGCGCCAGGAAGAGGCCCGAGGCCAGCGCCACGGGACAAGCCATGAGGGCCAGCAGGAGGGCCTCCAGGATCATGGGTCGCACCAGATCCGCGCCGCCCGCCCCCAGGGCCTGCCGCGTGGTCAGTTCCACCTCGCGACGGGCGGCGCGAGCCGCAAACAGGCCCGAAGTCGCAACCGTGGCCAGCACCAGCGCCATGGCCGCCGCGATCACCAACAGCGTGCGTTGGGGCAGCACCTGCTGGAGCAGTTTCTGCTCGCTGGCGTCGAGCCCCTGGGCGACAAACGCATTGGTGAGGGATGCCTCGCGGGAGGCCTGGGCCATATTGGCTCCGGCCGCGTCCAGCGCCGCCTGGAACGACTTCATCGAAACCCCGGGCCTGAGGCGCGCCAGCATGAGGAACGCGGGCATCCTGCGATCCGTGAAGAATCCCGGCGGAAGGCCATCCATGATCCGGTTGATCGCCTTGAGGGGCATCCAGAGATCCTCGCGGGAGGCCGCCTCCAGCCCCTGGAAGCCCTGGGGCGCCACACCGACGATGGTCACGACGTTCACCTGAGCGCCACCCAGATTCACGGAGCGGCCCACGATGCCCGGATCGCCATGGAAGCGTGTGCGCCACAGGCGGTCCGAGATCAGCGCAACGGGCGCGCCCGCAGCTTCCTCATCGGGCGCGAACAGGCGCCCCAGCTGCGGTTTCAGGCCCATCGCTTGGAACCACCCCGCGCCCACCATCGGCACGTTCACATCGCTCACCCGGCCCTCGTGATGCAGCTGCGTACTGGAATCCACCACCGCTTCCGACGCATCCACCATGGGCTGCACCGCAGCCTTCAGATCCTCGAACTGCGGGTGCGAGATGTTCCAGAGTTCGTTCTCGCCCTTGGGCTTCGTGCGCACCAGCACCAGCCGACCCCGATCCGGAACCGGCAGCGACCGATGCTGGACCGCCTGAAGAATCGCATGCAGCGCCACGTTGACGCCCAGCCCCAGGCCCAGGATCAGCACGATGGGCAGCGTGAATCCAGGGCTCCGAAAGAGCGATCTCAATGATTGTTTGATTTGTCTGGAAATATCGAACATGGATTCACATCCATTCTGGTGAAGCGATTCGGATGAATCGGGGTGACGCATGGATCAGAATCTGGATTCAGGCAGAGCCTGCCTCGAACAACGGTCTCGCTCTACACGCCGTGCTTCTTCTTCGCTTCTTCCTCGCTGACGATCTGGCCGTCGAAGAGGTGAACGGTGCGGTCGGCGGCGCCGGCAAAGCGGGCGTCGTGGGTCACCATGCAGATCGTGGAGCCACGGCGGTGCAGGTCCTGCAGCATCTCCATCACAGCCTCGCCGTTGGCGCTATCCAGGTTGCCCGTGGGTTCGTCCGCCAGCAGGATGGTGGGGCGTCCGGCCAGGGCGCGGGCCACGGCCACGCGCTGCTGCTGGCCGCCGCTGAGCTGGCTGGGCAGGTGCTTGGAACGGTGACTCATGCCCACTTCCTCCAGGCATTCGATGACGCGCGCTCGGCGTTCGCCCGCGGCGAGCCCGCGATAGACCAGGGGCAGCTCGACGTTCTCGTAGACGTTCAGATCGCCGATCAGATTGAAACTCTGGAAGATGAAGCCGATCTCGCGGTTGCGGATGCGCGCGCGCTCGCCGAGCTTCAGGTTCGCCACCGACTGTCCATTCAGCGTGTAGCTGCCGCCCGTGGGCGCATCCAGCAGGCCCAGGATGGACAGCAGCGTGGACTTGCCGCAGCCCGAAGGCCCGGCGATGGAGACAAACTCACCTTCGGCGATATCGAGGTGGACGCTGGAAAGCGCGTGGGTCTCCACCTCGTCGGTGGTGAAGATCTTCTGGATGGAATCCAGGTGGATGATGCCGTGGGACATGGAAGACTCCTTGGAAATGAAGGTGAATGAGGGGATGGCAAGAAGCGGGTTGGGAATGGTTTGGGAATGGTTTGGATCCGGCGCCATCACTCTTCGCGCAAGACGACGTTGGGATTGACGCGCGCGGCGCGCAGGGCGGGGAACAGACACCCGGGGAAGGCGGTCAGCAGCACCAGCAGCGTGCTGACCCAGTAGGTGAGCGGATCGGTAGCGGATACGCCGAAGAGCTGGGACTGGATGATCCGCCCGCACTGCCACGCGCCGATGAGGCCCAGCACCGAACCCGCAGCCACCAGCAGCAAGCTTCGGAGCAGCAGGTCGCCCAGCACGCGGGTGCGCGTAGCCCCCAGCGCCAGCCGGATGCCCATTTCACGGATGCTCCGACCGATGTTGGAGGACAGCACGCCGTAGATGCCCACAAGGGCCAGCGACAGCGCCGTGGCCGCAAAGAAGGCCATCAAGCCCGTGTTGAAGGAGCGATCCTCGTTGAATTCCGACATGCGCTCCGTCATGGTCTTCACGTCCTGCACGGGATTGCCCTGGGTGGGAACACTCAGCGCTTCGCGCAGGGGCTTCGCCAGGGCACCCGCATCGCCACCGCTGGCGCGGGCCACCAGGAAAATCCCTCCGGGCTGGGGGAACTGGTGGCTGGACAGGTAGTATTCGTCGGGAATGCCACGATCCAGACCATCCTGGGCCGTGTTGCCCACGACGCCCACCACCGTCACCACGCCGAATTCCAGGCCCGGACGCCCCAGGTGAAACCGTTTGCCGATGGGGTTTTCGCCGGGCCAGAAGTGTTCGGCCATCCGCTGGCTGACCAGGCCATCCAGCTCGAACCCCTGGTAGATGCGCGTGACACCTTCCATGCTGAACTCGAAACCGGCCGGAACCGTTGGCTGCGCTTCGCGCCCGGTAAGGTTGCGCCCCGCCAGCAGCGGGATGCCCATCACATGAAAGTATTCGGGCGAAACGATGTGGGTGTTGGCCGTCGCTCTGCGCACATCCGAAGCGTCCCGCCCCTCGATGTAGAACATCATGCTGGATATCCAATGGCTGAACGGCAGGCAGCTGGCGATGGCGCAGGATTCAACGCCCGAAACGCGTCGGGCCGCATCCAACGACTGGTCCATATAGGTCGCCATCCCCAGGGGATCGTGCTGGTACAGGCTGGCCGGGGGATCGGGCAGCCGGAGGCTCAGCACCTGGGCGGGTCGGAATCCGGGATCCACGCGCAACAGCTTGTCGAAGCTGCGGATGACCAACCCCGCGCCGATCACCAGCATCAAGGCCAGGGCCACCTGGATCGCGACCAGCGCATCTCCCAAGCGCCAGCGCCCCAGCCAGCCTCGCTTCACGCTGCTGTTCGACTTGAGCGCGCCATTGGGATCCGCATGGGACAGTCGCCAGGCGGGCGCGAAGCCAAAGCCGATGCCGGTCGCCAGCGCCATGAGCGCGACGAACGCGAGCATCCAGCCATCCACGCCCACCTGTTCGGGGATCAGGTTCTGGATCTGCCAGGGGATGAGGGCGCGCAGGAATTGGTATCCGCCCAGCCCGATGCAGGTTCCGACGATCGTCCCAAGTCCCGAAAGCGCCAGGCTCTCCGCCAAAAGCTGGCGAACAAGCTGCCAGCGATTGGCCCCCACCGCGGCGCGGATCGCCATTTCCTTTTCGCGCGCGAAGGACCGGGCGATCTGCATATTGGCCACATTCACGCAGGCGATCAGCAGCACCATACCGACCGCGCTGAACAGCAGCGCCATCCGCGAGCCCGAACCCGAGGCGATGGCCTCACGCAGGGGCGTCACCTCGACACCAATGCCCTTATTGCTTCCGGGGTAGAGCTGTCCGAGCTGACCCGCGATGAGGTTCATGTCTGACGCCGCGGCCGCCCGATCAACACCGGGCTTCAGGCGCGCGATGGCGAACGCGTTGTTGTGGTTGTCGCGGTTATCGATAAACGAGGAGACCGCCTGGGGCGCGACGGGGATGATGACATCCACCTTCTGGATGAACCGGAATCCCGGCGCGATGACCCCGGCGATGGTGAAGCTCTGTTCGCCCAGCCGAATCGTCCGTCCCACCGCTCCGGCACCGCCCAGGCGCTTCTGGCACAGGTCGGACGTCACCCAGACCGCGGGCGCAGCGCCCATCTGGTCATCCTGGGCGGTCATGCCCCGACCCTCCGCCATTTTTACGCCCAGCACGCCGAAGAAATCCGACGAGACCATGCCCACGGACACCTGCTCGGTCGAATCGGATAGCCGCAGCGCCCTGGTTTCGTCATGCCAGAAGGCCAGCCCCGAAAAGGATCGCTGCTCGCGGCGCCAATCCAGGAAATTGGGATAGGAAACCGATAGGCCATCCCCTTGCGATTTGCACTCCACCAGCTTCACCAGACGATCGGCGTGCGGATAGGGCAGCCCTTTCAGGAACGTGGCGCTGACCACGCTGAAGATCGCGACGTTGGCGCCAATGCCCAGGGCCAGGGTGAGCACGATGACCAGCGCGTAGCCGGGCGCGCTGCGGATCTGGCGGAAGGCGTCGCGCAGGATGGAGGGAAGTTTCAAGGGTTGCATGGGGCACTTTCAATCAAAGGGATGGTTGGAGAAATCGAGGCGATGAAACCGCCGGTTCAGCTCTCTCGCAGCGCCTCGGTGGGCGGGATGCGCGCGGCGCGCAGGGCCGGAAGCGCGCAGGCGAGCAGCGCCACGAGCATCAGCAGCACCGGGATGCCCAGCACGATCAGCGGATCGCCAGGAGATGTCTGATACAGCAGATCAGCGAACCGGCGGCCCAAAAAGCGCGCGCCCATCATGCCAAGCAAGGCGCCCAGACCCGCCAGCGTTCCGCCCTGCTTCATCACCATGCCCAGGACCGCAGCGGGCGTGGCTCCCAGCGCCATGCGGATGCCGATCTCGGCGGTGCGCTGGCTTACGGAATACGCCATCACGCTGTAGATGCCCATGGACGCCAGGAAAAGCGCCACGGCCCCCAGGCCGCCCATGGCCCAGGCCGATACGCGCAGCAGGAACCCCGCGTCCGCAACGGATGCGGCCATAGGCACGGCCTTGACCGGCAGATTGGGATCCATCGCGCGAACCGTTTCGCGCAGCACGGGAATCAGGTTCGAAGGCGATCCACTGGTGCGCACCACCAGGTTCCAGGACGGCAGCCCGAACTGGGCCAGGGGCATGAAGACGATGGGCGTGGGCTTTTCGGTCCAGCTTCTAAACTTGAAGTCCCGACACACGCCCACCACGCGCCGCTGGGTTCCGTTCACGCGGAGCATCCGCCCCACGGGACCGTGCTTGGGCCAGTACTTGCGCGCCAGGGTCTCGTTGACGATCGCCACGGGTTCGCTGCCCAGCCTGTCCTGATCCACAAATTCGCGGCCTTCCACCATGGGGATGCGGAAGGTTCGAAAGAAATCCGAATCCACCAGATCCCGGCCCGACGCGGTGCCATCGGCATTGGGCAGCTCTGAATCCTCGAAGTTCAGGCCCACGCCCTTGGGCCCCCCCAGGCTCAGCAGGCGGGCTTCGGTGTAGGACACCGATTCCACCCCCGGCAGCGAACCCAGGCGCGCCTTCAGCTCACGGGCGAACACCTCGGCCCGCGCGGCGTCGTATCCCCCCAGATCCATGCCCACATTGGCGTGAAGCACATGGGATGGATCGAACCCCGGCGAGCCGTGGCTGATGGCCCAGGAACTCTTGACCATCAGGGCCGAACCACTGAGCAGCGCCGCGGCGATGGCGATCTCGACCACCACCAGCACGGATTGCAGACGCTGATGGCACCCGGCGGATCGGTTTCCGCCCTCCTTCAGGGTTTCAGCGGGATGGGCGTCGTAGGTTCGCAGCGCGGGCACCAGGCCGAACACGATGGCCGTGAGAATGGAAAGCAGCACCGCAAAAATCAGTGTGCGGATATCCATGTGCACATCGAACGCCAGCGGCCAACCGCTGGTGGGAATCGAACGGGTGAACAAGCCCAGGGTCCAGCTCGACATCACCACCCCGACCAGGCCGCCAGCCAAGCCCAGCACCACGCTTTCGGTCAACAACTGGGTGATGACCCGCGCCTGATTAGCCCCCAAGGCCGTGCGCAGGGCCATTTCGCGCTGTCGCCGCGAGCTTTTCGCCAGCAGCAGATTGGCCACGTTGGCGCAGGCGATCAGCAGGATGAAGGCCACCGCCACGAACAGCAGCGCCAGGGGCTTGCCCAGCTCCGAGGCCGCGCCCATGGGCCCATCCTTCATGCGGTAGACGTTCAGTTTCATGCGGTCATTGGTGCGTGGATGGCGCAGCGACAGATCGCGGAAGATGCCCTTCAAGGCTGCTTCCACCGGGCGAAAGGCCATCCCCGGTTTGGGCCGACCAATCACGTAGAGCCCGCGCGCATTCCTTTGTTCCGGATTCTGCTCGGGCTCGCCGCCCTGGGTCAGGAAGGGCTCCAGCGGCACAAAGGCATCGCAGGAAATCCCGGGCACCGGACCAAAGAACCCCTCGGGCGCGATGCCCACGATGCGGGCGTTTTGATGCCCCAGCTTCACGGAATGTCCGACGACCGAAGGATCGCCCCCCCATTGGTGGAGCCAGGCCCGGTGGGACAGGATGACCGCTAGCGCAGAACCGGGACGCTCTTCCTCGGGGACGAAGAAGCGGCCCAGCTTGGGCCTGACGCCCAACACATCGAACATGCCCGGGCTGCCGTACCAGACAACGGTGCGCCGCGCCACGCCCTCATCCAGGCAGCTCATCTCGCGCATCTGCCCCGCGAAGGCGTTGGAAAGCACCTGGTTTTCCAGCTTGATGTCCTTGAAATCGGGATACGACATCCCCTGATCGCCCCCGGCCGCATCCGAGGAATCCATCGCGATCAGCTCGGCGCTGCGGACCACGCCCGGCAGCGGATCCAGCACCGTCTGCCGCATCCAGGTGTAGACCGTCGTATTCGCGCCGATGCCCAGCGCCAAGGACAAAACCGCCACCGCCGAAAACCCCGGCGCCTTGATCAACAAACGCAGCGCAAAACGAAGATCGAGCAGGAGATGGGTAAGCATGTCAGTTTCCCCCAAAGGTGTCACAGCTCGACGTCACTTCAGCCTCAGCCGGTCGCTGTTGTCGTAGGTGCTGGTGTCGCTGAGGATGATCTGGTCGCCTTCGCGCAGGCCATCCAGGACTTCGATGGTGGAGACGGAGCCGCGGCCGAGCTGGACTTTCACGCGGATGGCTTCGCTGCCGCCAGGCAGGACCTTGAACACGGAGAGTCCGGCGTGGGCCTGGGCCTGCACGGGGCGGCCCACGAAGAGGGCGCTGGAGACGCGGTCCAGTTCGATGACGCCTTCGACGCTGAGATCGGGGCGCAGGCCCTTGGGCAGCTCGCCTTCCAGGCTGGCGTCCACGGTGACGGTGCCGTTCTGCACGGCGGGGTCGATGCGGATGACACGACCCTTCACGATGCCGTTGCGGGTATCAATGGACACCGGCTGTCCAATCACGATGTCCTTGGCCTGGGTTTCGCTGACCTTCAGGGCGGCCTTCAGGGGCAGCGGCCGCGCGACCTTGGCCAGCTCCGCGCCGGGTGCGAGCTGCTGGCCCACCTGCAGGGGAAGCTCCTGCAGCACGCCGTCCATGCCCGCGCGCAGCTGCAGCGCGGCCACCTGTTCCTGCTTGAGCTGCCACAGGGCGCGGGCGCGCTCCAGCTCGGCGCGGGCAGGCGCCACCTTGCCGCCGTGGTTCTCATACATCTTCATGCGGGCTTCCTCGGACGCCAGGCGGCCCGTGCGCTCTTCCGAATCCACCTTGGCGGTCATCACCTCCATACTGGATTGCAGGCCCTCCTTGCCCAGGCGCTCCATGGCCTTGTAGCGGACTTCGGCGGCCTGGGCCTGGGAGCGCGCGCTGGCCACGCTGGTGCGCTGGCCCAGGCGGTTCATTTCGTAGTCGGCCTCGGCCTTGCGGTACTGCCACAGCGCATCCTGGGCGGCCTGCTGCAATTCGGGGCTCGATAGTTCGGCGATGACGGTATCCGCCTTCACGGCGGTACCGGGGTAGACGCGGATGCGCTCCACGCGGCATGGCGTCTGGGCCGTGATCATGCGGATATCGACGGGCACCAAGGTTCCGGTGCCGCGCACCTCGAAGACCATGGGGCCGCGCTTCACGGCGTCCATCAGCACCGACTGGCGCTCGACGCTCGGCGCGGCGGGCTTCATGCGCGCAAGGCCGAGGGTCGCCAGCAGCACCACCAGCCCCCCACCGATGGAGAGGTAGAGCGTGCGGCGGTTCGTCGTCTTGGGGCGTGGGACATCCATGAAAAGCTCCTGATATTCCTGTTCAGGCGATTCATGCGAGATCCGAGCCAAATGCCAAGGCTCATCAAATAAGCACTTGAGACCAGTCTCGATCCCGTGGGCGTCCCAATCCTGGGATCATGCGTCCCAATTTTGGGACGCGCAGGCCTGGTTCAGCATCGAAGTTCCCAAGGGCTGCTTCCCGGCAGCCCGGATAAACTGAAAGGTCTGGCGCGAACAACTTTTGCTCCGCCTTGCCGCGTCGATCCCCCCACTGAACAGGAGTCCCTGGTGGATAACAAGACTTCATCCCTTCTGAGCCCCGCCGTGCTGGAGCTCATCGGCCTTGGCGCTTCCGTCGCGGCCAACTGCGAGCCCTGCTTCCAGTACCACTACGAGCAGGCCGAGAAGCTGGGCGTCTCCAAGGACGACATGCTGGAAGCCGTCAATCTGGCCCTGACCGTCAAGGCCGCGCCCCATCGCGCGCTGGTGGAGACCGCGCAGCGCCTGCTGGTGCCCGAAGGCGCGGGCTGCGGCTGCGGAGGCGGCGAATGCGGATCTGGCGAATGCTCCGAAGAGGGCTGCGGCGAGGGCAGCTGCGGCTGCCACTGAGGCAACCCCGTTCTTCCGGCCCGGACTGGACAGCCGTTGTCCATGCCGGGCCGGAGGTCTATTGCCAATAGCGACAAGCCCGACGCCTGAACACGAACCTTCCCCCTCCGGAACGGCATGAATAAGCCTGATCCCACGCGACGCCCAGCCAAGCTGCCCGCCAAGCTCCCCATCAAGGCCCCAACCGAAAAGGCCGGGCTGCATCCGCGCAGCGTCCATCGCAGCCGGTACGACTTTGGACAGTTGGTGTCCATTTGCCCGGAGCTGTCCCGTTTCGTCATCCAGGCGCCGCACGGCGGATTGACCGTGGATTTCGCCGAACCGGACGCAGTCAGGATGCTCAACCGCGCCCTGCTCATGCAGCACTACGCGATCCGGAACTGGCAGATTCCTGCGGACTATCTGTGCCCGCCGATCCCGGGCCGGGCGGACAGCCTGCATCACTTGGCGGATCTGCTGGCTTCCTGCCACGACGGAGAAATCCCGCGTGGGAAGGCCGTTCGCGCGCTGGATATCGGCACCGGCGCCAGCGCGATCCATCCCCTCATCGGCCAGCGCCTGTACGGATGGTCCTTCGTGGGTTCCGATATCGACGGCCGGGCGCTGAAGGCCGCACGGCGGATTCTGGCGGCCAATCCCGATCTGGCGGCCGCCATCGAACTGCGCCTGCAGCCGGATTCCCGGCGGATCTTCGCCGGCATCATCCAGCCCGGCGAGCGCTTTGATCTGACGCTCTGCAATCCGCCCTTCCATGCCTCGCCGCTGGAGGCGCGGGAGGGATCCCAGCGCAAGTGGCGCAACCTGGGGCACGGCCAAGCCCAAACCCTGAACTTCGGAGGCCAGAGCAACGAGCTCTGGTGCCCCGGCGGCGAGCTGGCCTTCATCCGCACGATGATCGAAGAAAGCGCGCGCATCCCCCAGCAATGCTTCTGGTTCACCACGCTGGTGGCCAAATCCGACCATCTGCCCGCCCTTCACGGTGCCCTGCGCAAGGCTGGCGCGGCCGAGGTGCGGGTCCTGGAGATGGCCCAGGGCCAGAAGAAGAGCCGCATCCTGGCCTGGACCTTCCTGGATGAAGCCCAGCGCCTTGAATGGCGCTCGCGCTGGCGCTGAAACCTGGAAGACTCGCCCTTCCGATGCGGCACCACAGGCAACTTCCACGATTTTGGAATCATCCAGTGGGCCTCCATTCTGGCGCCAGGAAATCGGCCGGGACCGCCGCTATTCCAAACAGGAATCCCAAGACCCAGTAGAATCAAGGCATCAGGCGGGGTGTGTTCATGACCAAGAGCTTCATTTCGGATATGGATGGCGTCATCTACCGGGGCAAGACGCTGGTGGAAGGGGCCAAGGACTTCGTCCACCGCCTGGTGGAGACGAACACCAAGTTCCTGTTTCTCACCAACAACTCGGAACAGACGCCCATCGATCTGCTGCGCAAGCTGGAGGGCATGGGCGTGGAGGGGCTGACAGAGGAGAACTTCATCACCTCCGCCATGGCCACGGCCACCTTCCTCAGCGCGCAGAAGCCCGGCGGAACAGCCTACGTCATCGGCGGCAACGGGCTGGCCAGCGAGCTCTACAAGGCGGGCTTTTCGCTGACCGAGAACAAGCCGGATTACGTGGTGGTGGGCAAGACCGCGCATTTCAATTTCGAGATGATGAAGAAGGCCCTGCGCTTCATCCAGAACGGCGCGAAGTTCATCGCCACCAACCCCGACGTGGTGGACCCAACGGAGAGCGGCCTGGAGCCTGCGGCGGGCAGCATCCTGGCATCCATCGAGGTGGCCAGCGGCAAGAAGCCCTACGTCGTGGGCAAGCCCAACGCGCTGATGATGATGATCGCGCGCAAAAAGCTGGGCAGCCACGCGGCAGATACCGTGATGATCGGCGACCGCATGGATACGGATATCGTGGCCGGGCTGGAAGCCGGCATGACGACGTGCCTGGTGCTTTCCGGCGTCTCGACGCTGGAAACCGTGGAGCAGTTCCCCTATCGGCCCAATCACATTTTCAAGAATGTCGGCGAAATCGATCCGCTCGCGATCTAGCCGGTTCCAGAAATCCCGGCGGCTTGGTGCTGGGACGGCCTGGTGGTTCAATTTTCCCAGGAGCATGCCATGACGCATCGCGTGATCAACTTCTACGCTGGCCCGGCGGGCCTTCCTCTCCCGGCGCTCGAACGCGCGCAGGAAGAGCTGCTGGACTTCGCAGGCACCGGCATGTCCGTCATGGAAATCAGCCACCGCTCCAAGGAATACGACGCCGTTCACGAAGAAGCCATCGCGCTGACCCGCGAGCTGATGGGCATCCCCGAACACTTCAAGATCATGCTCCTGCAAGGCGGCGCGCATCTCGCCTTCGGCATGATCCCCCTCAATCTGCTGCGTTCGGGCCGCAAGGCGGATTACATCCTGACGGGCAACTGGGCCGAGAAGGCCTACCAGGAAGCGCAGCTCGTGGCGGGCAACAATGTGCGCGTGGCCGCCAGCACCAAGGCCGACAAGTTCGCGCGCCTGCCCAAGGCCCACGAGCTGAAGATCGGCGCCGATAGCGCCTTTGTTCACTTCACCTCGAACAACACGGTGGAGGGCACGCAGTTCCACCAGTTCCCCCAGACCGACAAGCCCTACATCTGCGACATGTCCTCGGACATCATGTGGCGGCCCTTCGATATCAATCCGTTCGGCCTGATCTACGCGGGCGCCCAGAAGAACCTGGGCCCCAGCGGCGTGACGCTGGTGATCATGCGCGACGATTTCATCGAGATGTGTGAAGCACAGGATCTGCCCAGCTACCTGCGCTACCCGCTGCACGCCGAGAAGAACAGCCTCTACAACACGCCTTCCACCTTCGGAATCTACCTGCTGCGCAACGTGCTGGCCTACAACAAGAGCATCGGCGGGCTTCAGGCCATCGAGGCCAACAACCGCAAGAAGGGCGAAATCCTCTACGGCTGCATCGACAGGCTCGGGGACTTCTACAAGCCCTTCGTCACCGAGAAGGCCGATCGCTCGATGATGAACGTGGACTTCTTCCTGCCCAGCGAGGACCTCACGGCCACCTTCGTGGGCGAGGCCAAGAAGGCCGGGATGGTGGGCCTCAAGGGCTACCGCGATATCGGCGGCATCCGCGTCTCCATCTACAACGCCGTCACCGTGCCCCAGGTGGAGGTGCTGGTGGACTTCATGGAAGCCTTCGCGAAGAAGAACGGCTGAGACGATTCGCGAGAACAACTCTGGACGGGCCCGCGAGGGCCCGTTTTCATGGTGGATGGAGGTCGACATGCCGCAGCAGACCGACGCGTCCAGACACGCCTGGGTGGATGCATTCCCGGGAGCCGTCACCGTGTGCGCGCCAGATGGCACGATCCTGGAGATGAACGAAGCCGCCGTGCGCATGTTCGCCAAGGACGGGGGGCTGGACCTCATCGGATGCAACGTGCTGGACTGCCATCCCGGCGCTTCCAAGGCCAAGCTGCAGGGCTTGATGGATCAGCGCGTTCCAAACGCCTACACCATCGAAAAGCGCGGCCAGAAGAAGCTCATCTACCAGTGCCCCTGGTTCGAGCAGGGCGAGTATCGCGGCTACATGGAAATGAGCCTGGAGCTTCCCGCCGAACTGCCCCACTTCAAGCGGGATTGAAGATGGCGTCGATCAGGCATCTCCTGAGGTCAGGCCTAGGAACGAGACTTGGCGCTAGACTGAGCGCGCAGATCCCCTGCCGGGGCTGCCTGGGGCCCCTGGATCTCCACGCGGAAGCGGGCCTGTGCGGCCGCTGCTGGGAGGGGCTGATCCCGCTGCCAGACGACCGCTGCCCCCGCTGCGCACTGCCCCATGATCTGGACAAGGACTGTCCAGAACCCACCGCCTGGGAAACCGGCGACGCGCTCTGGCAGTATCACGGCGGGCGCCCCGCCCTGGGGGCGCTGCTGCTGCCTGGCATCAAGTCCGGCGAACTCGGGTGGCGTCACGCGCTGCTGCGCCGCGCAAGCGCCATCGCCCTGCCCGAATTCATCCAGGACGCCGATCTCGTCACGTCTGCGCCCACGGCCTTCCACCGCCGGCTTCTGCGCGGATTCGATCTCGCCGAGGATTTCGCGCGCGGGATCGCCCAATCCATCCAGAAGCCGTTCACCCCAACCCTTCGCCGGGCGCGAGCCTTCAGGCGCCAGGCCATGCGCACCGAAAGCGAGCGCCGACGGCTGCCCCAGCGGGCCATCGCCGTCCTTAAACCCGAAACGATCTACGAGCGCTCCATCCTTCTGGTGGACGATGTCTGGACCACCGGCACGACCCTGCTGCGCTGCGCCCAGGCCCTGCGCGGCGCGGGCGCGCGGGAAGTGCGTGTGCTAACGCTGTTCCGCGCCCTGTGAAGGGCGGGATCGCAGGATCGCGGGATAATGGATCTTCGATGGAGCCTCGGTGAGCGCGCTTGATCTGCACATGCATTCCCTGTTCAGCGACGACGGTGAGTTTGAGCCCGAGCAGCTGGTGGAGCGCGCCCACGGGCTTGGCGTCCGCTGGATGGCGCTCACGGATCACAACAGCGTGAGGGGCGTTCAAAGAGCGGTGCGACACGGGGCGGAATGGGGCGTTGAGGTCATTCCGGGCATCGAGATTGATTGCCTGTTCGAAGGCGTGGACCTGCACCTGCTGGCCTATTTCATTGACCCCAGCCTTCCCGATTTCGAAGCGCTGGAAGCCGATATCACGAAAAAAGAGCACGTAGCCTTCCATCGCCGGGCCGAGGCGCTGCGCGGGCTGGGACTCGAAGTGGACGAGGCCCCGCTGCTGGCGGCCGCCCACGGGCGCATCATCGGCACCGATCAGCTCATCTCGCAGGTGCTGGAACATCCGGGCGCGCACGAGATCCCCCTGCTGCGGCCCTACCTGCCCGGCGGCGAGCGCTCGTCCATGGCCATCGTGAATTTCTACTGGGATTTCCTGGGGCAAGGGAAACCGGCCCACGTCGCCATGGAATACATGGGCCTGGAGCAGGCCCTCGCGCTTGTCCGGCGCAGCGGCGGCGTGCCCGTGCTGGCGCACCCCGGCATCAGCCTGGCGTCACGAATCGAGCTGCTCGATCCCATCGCGCGCGCGGGCGTGGTCGGCCTGGAGGTCTTCAGCACGTACCACGATGAAGTCCAGCGGGCGGATTTCGCGGGCGAAGCCGAGCGCCTGGGGCTGCTCTCCACCTGCGGCAGCGATTTCCATGGCCGCATCAAGCCGGGCATCGAGATCGGCGGCCACGGCGGCGCGCTGGACGAGGCGGATCTCGTGGAAAGGCTTCGGCGGTACGCCGGTTGAGGGTCAGGGCCGCTTGAGCCTCAGCGCCGATTGAGGATCTCAGCCACCCGGTCAGCGATTTCGCGCGCACTGAAGGGCTTCTGGATGAATTCGATGCCGGATTCCAGGATGCCCTTGTGGACGACCACGTCCTCGGTGTAACCGGACATGAACAGCACGCGCATGGCGCTGCGGCTGACCAGCAGGCGCTTGGCCAGCTCCCGCCCGTTGATGCCCGGCATGACCATATCGGTGAGCAGCAGATGGATGCTGCTTGAGAAGCGCCGGGACAACGCCTGCGCCTCCTCTGCGTCGCCCGCCGTGAGGATGCGGTACCCATGGCTTTCCAGGGCGCGCTGAATGAACTGTCGGACCTCGGGCTGATCTTCCACCACCAGGATGGTCTCGCCGCCGGGATTCGTGCGCTCATCCGGAATCTCGGGCTCGACCGGAGCCTCCTCGATCCGGGGGAAGAACAGCTTGAACGCCGTGCCATGACCGACTTCGCTGTAGACCCAGATGTGCCCCCCGCTTTGCTTGACCACGCCGAAGACGGTGGACAGCCCCAGGCCGGTGCCCTTGCCCTGCTCCTTGGTGGTGAAGAAGGGTTCAAAGATCTTTTCCTGCGTCTGGGCGTCCATGCCCAATCCCGTATCCGAAACGGTCAGGCGAACGTACGATCCCGGCGTCACGTCGGGACGCAGTTGCAGTGTCTCCGCGTCCAGAAAGACGGGGTCGATCTCGAGGATGATCTCGCCGCCATGAGGCATGGCGTCCCTGGCATTCACCACCAGATTCATCAGCACCTGGCTGATCTGCCCCGGATCCACCTTGATGTAGCACGGCTCGGACGACACCCGCTGCGACAGCTTGATGTCCTCGACGATCAAGCGGCTCAGCATCTTTTCCATGTCCTGGACCAGCTCGTTCAGATCCAGCACCACGGGCTGCAGGATCTGCTTGCGGCTGAACGCCAGTAGTTGCTTGGTCAGGGACGCGGCCCGCTCGCCGGCCTTGCGGATTTCCTGGGCGCAACCCTGGAGATCCTTCTGGCCTTCCAGCTCCGACACCAGCATCTCGCAGTAGCCGTTGATCACCGTCAGCAGGTTATTGAAGTCATGCGCCACGCCACCCGCGAGCCGCCCGACGCCCTCCAGTTTCTGGGACTGGCGCAGCTGGTCTTCCAGAGTCACCCGCCCATCCATTTCGGTCTGAAGCTGCACGGATCGCGCTTTCAGCCGCCTTTGGAGCAGCACCAGCGTGAGCGTGGCCCCCAGCAGCACTACCAGCAGCACGCTCATCAACGCCATGGATCGGGATAGCGTCCAAAAGGGTCCGTCCTTCAGCACCAGGATATCCTCGGGATCGCGCAGCCGGATGCGGATCTCGGAAGGCGTGGCGGGCGATTGGGTTTCATCCCAAATCATGTCGCAGATGCCGGTCAGCCTCACCAGGGCGCCGCTTCGCAGGCGATCCAGCCCCGGGAAATCCTGCGGCTGCTCCAGCACGGCCTTGAACACCGTGCGGCCCGATTCCAGGAAAAGGATCCGGTCGCCGAAGCTCTGGGTCTGCTCGCGCAGGAAACCTTCAATGCGGACGAGACGCCCATCGTGGATGCCCGAATTCAGACCCTCGGCCGCCACGGCCAGCGGCTCGGGGGCGGCTGTATCTGAGGACTTCACGCGCAGCACGGCGTTCGAGAGCGAGACCTTGGCGCGCGCCCAGTCGAAGAAGCCCAACGCCTCCACCGTGTCCCCGATGCGGGGCCGATCCGTCCCCACGCTGGAGGTCGACGGCAGGATGGAGTAGCCATCAACGCGGATGCTGCCGCTCGCATCCTGCACATAGATCGTCCCGTCCCAGCCGATGAAGGTCACCTGCCCCGCCACCTTCACGCGATGCCTGGGGATGCCGCCCGGGTTGTATTCCAGCAGCCCGTGGATGCGGCGCGGGGGGCTTTCAAGGCTATCGCCCGTCTCGCCCGGAACCACCTCCAGACAGCTTGCATAGGGCAGCTTCAAGCCGAATCCCGTGAGCCGCATATCCGTGGAGAACAGCGAGATGTAGACCCCACGGACCTTCACATTGCAATCGATGAGATGGGCGAAATCCGCTTCCAGGCTGGGAGGCCCAGCCAATCTCAGCGTGAAGCGCGCGGATCCGCTGCGCAGTCCCATCTCCAGCTGCCCATTGGCGGGGTTGTATCGGATCAGGGTGATGATGCCTTCCACCTCGGCCCAGCGGTTCTCCTCCCAGGCGGGAAAGCCCAGTTCGGGATGGATCTGGATCGGCTTCGGCAGGGGGGCTTTGCCCAGCACGCGCAAGGATGTGGGCAGGATCCACAGGGCGAAGCACCCCTCCGCCGTCTTCCCTTCCACCTCCACCACGGCGCCGGTCTCCAGCCCCTTCGGCGAGTATTGGGGAGGGCGGATGAAGATGCCGGAGGTCTCGTCCTGGATCCAAAGCTGGTCGTAGGTTGGATCGAAACAGGTGACCACGCCCCGCAGCCGCACGGGATAGCCGCGCCGAGCCTCCTCGTTGGTCAGGGCCTTCACGCGATTCACGGAGGTCAGCAGCGGCAGGCTGGCATCCGGCCCCTCCCCCACCGCGGCAGGAAGGGCGTCGATCTCTTGAATATCCTGGGCGTCCGCCACGAAGAAGGTCAGCGAGAAGCAGTCCCCTGAAGGCTGGCGAGCCATGACGGGAATGCCCCGCAAGCGAACCTTGCGCCCGGCGACATTGAAGAACAGCGTTCGGGGAAGGACGAAGTTCCCCTGAATGCTGAAGGTCTTCCCAGCGCCCTCGCCCACCAGATCAAACCGGCCAAGACCGAAGGAATGGGCCTCCAGCACCTTGCACTCCAGCTCCACACGCTGGTAGTCCAGCTTGCCGTTGAACACCTGCTCCAGCGTGACCCTGGCGGCCCCGGGAAGCGATCCCGTTGAAATGCGCTGGATCGTCGGCTTCACCAGCATCGGCGCGAACGCCTCGTAGGCGGTGAAGGCTTTGACGATCACGCGGTCCCCGGGGGCGGCGCCTGCGAAGGCGCGGGCCATGACGCCGATGGCGCCGGTGCCATCCTGGATCACCATCAACTGGGACGACTCGTCGCACAGGGTCACCGTGCCGTGAATCTCCACGGGCCGTCCCTGGCGCAGCTTGGCCGGAGAAAGCCCCTGCACCTTCGCCACGCGATCGATGGGTGCCGGTGCCGCCTGGCAGGGGGATGCGCCCAACCAGACCAGGACCACAAGAATGGACAGTAGATGTCCAATGAATAACCGGATCCCAGGAATGGACCCCGAAGGTTCTCCATGGATATTGCAGCCAGCACAGCAACAGGCCATCGACCTTCTCCAAGTCCGCCTTGGATACTATTCGATCGCTAGACCGGAAACCATGAGAACCATCGGGGCGCCTATCTCGGCGCAGGACCGGCTGCCGCCGGAGGCGCGAGGAGCTTGCCAACTCCGGTGAAGACCTGCGCGATGGCCGCAAGGGCCTCGGACGAAGCCACGCCGCTAAACTGCAGGCCCTGGGCGTCCATTGAGAAGGCCCCGGCCAAGGGGGTCACGGCGCCGGGATCAGGGAGCGTCGCCCCCTTCTGAGGCAGGAACGCCTCCACCACCGCCCCAACCAGATCCCGCACGCCTTTGGGATCCAGGTACATCGATAGCCGCGCATCCTTCGGCAGCATCGCATCGGCCTTCTGAACGGGCCGGGATGCGGCCAGGGGCTTGCCTTCTGCCACTTTGGTCACCATGCGCCGAAGCGCCACGGAATCCCCGAAGACGCACAGGGCCCGGTGCTCATCCAGCAGCGCGTAGCTGACCTTGAGTTTGGGGCCGCCGAACAGCAGGCCGCCGATCATCGCCATCTGGGCAGGCGGCACCTTGCCGCCGGTCATGACGTTCAGATCTGAACTCACCATGAAGCTGGCCCCTCCGGGAGCCGCCCCATCCGGAAGGATGTTTTCTTCGAATGTGCAGGCACCGTTCAGGTGCTCGTCCAGCCAGTTCGCGCGCAATTTCATGGCCTGCATCCAGGCGGATCCATCCTTGAGCTCCAGCACGGCGGAAAGCCCCTGGAATAGGGGATCACCGGCCTTGGACGCCTGCCAGGCAAAGGCCATGCGATCCACGGGAGCCTCGGCCTGGCGGGAGAGCTCCTTCAGCGCAGCCTGTTCTTCGGGCTTGAGGTTTGGCAGCGTGCCCCCCAGGTTCTCCATCAGGCGCGTGAAGTTGGGCCACTGCCCCCCCATGGCCATGGCATAGGGGCCCTCGGGCAGGGCTCCCAGCGGATGCCCCTGGATGGGCGTCAGCGCGGCCCCTTCGGAAGCCAGCGGACTGCCCTCCCGGAAGAAGGCCCGGGCGGTGATCGCGAGGCCACCCTGGTCCGGGAACTTCAGCCCCAGCGCCACATGGTGGACGGACGCCTTGGCCTTCACCCCCAGATCGCGGAAGAAGGACGCCATGAGCTTGGCAGAACTTCCGCCCTTGCCCTTGGTGCTGAAGAAATCCTCCAACGTCTTTGCGGTGCATCGCTCCGTCACGGTGATCACGGAGTCCTGCGTCAGCATCCAGGCCTTCAGTGGAGCGAACTCAGCTTCGAGGCCCATCGGCGCAGCCGCTCCATCCTTCAGGACAGATTCCAGCAGCGCCCTGCGGCGCGAGATCAAGGCGAAACCATTTCTGAAGGCCAGAAAACGCGTCTCGAAGGCGCCATCGACCTTCCACCGGTATTTCAGAATCTTCGCGTCAGATAACTTCCCCCCCTGGGCCGATCCCGCGGCTTGCGCGTGAACCAGCTTCTGGATGCTCGCGGCGCTCTTCACGGGAACAGCCAGAACGCTCCAGGCATCCCCGTCGCCCGCGGAGGCCTTCGCAGACGGATTGGGCTTCGTCTCGCGCACGGGCTCGAATCGGGCCAGGGCGATCGTGCCCTCCGCCAGATCCGAGGTCTCGAGGTGGGCCAGGGCGTCCAGTTCCACCAGTCCATCGCGCGTTCCGGTGCCTTCCACGGATTTCAGGTAGCGGGCGTCGGATTCGGCGAGATTCCAGGTCAACGTCAGCGACTTCGCGCTCGCGGGAAACAGGCGCAAAACGGCCAGGGACGCGGCGGGAGCGGTGGCTCCAGACGTGGCACGAAGGGCGACACCCGAGGCCGACCCGACCAGCAGCGCGGGCAGGGCCGCTGCAAACACAGCATGAAGAGAACGAGACATGGAAACTCCGAAGCAAAAAGGAACCGCTATTGGGCCATTTCTCCCTGAGCCATTTCGCCCTGGGGCGGGACCGCGGGCGCGGAGGCGGAACGCTCCTTGAGCTTCTGGATGAAGTAGCCGTTGGGATTGGGCGCTGCGGCGACGATGGCTTCCACCTTCTTCGCCGGGTCCAGGCCGTCATTCTTGTCCCGAAGCTTCTTCGTGGCCAGGATCGCGGCGGTGACATCCTCCTTGTCCAGGCTCACGACATCCTTGCGAAGCCAACCCAGGCTGCGCTTGCCTTCGCCCACCACCTGCAGCCAGCTATCCTTCTGCTGGGTGACCGCCACGATGGTCATGAAGGGCACCTTCTGGGCCGAAGCCGTGAGCAGATCCGGACGCTTGTAGCTGGTGGCGTCGTCCTTCACCGCGCCGATCTGCGCATTGGCCACCAGGCCCGCGGCGCTGACGTACCCGCTCTTGCCATCGGAGAGCTCGATCTTCTGCCAGTCCTTGCCGCTTTCATCCTTCTCGGGGTCGCCCACCAGCTTCACCGTCTCCCCCAGCGCCAGCGAGGCGACGTATTTCGCGCTCTTGCCCACGGCATTCCGCAAGCCCAACCCATCGACCAGGCACACGGCCGACTTCTCATCGGCCATGGGCGCAGCATCGGGGGCCATATCCGCGCGCTTGTGGCGGCAGGCCACCGCGCCCCCCAGAATCCCGAACAGGGCGATGGCAACCATGGATGCAGAAAGCATTCGCTTCATGGGAAGGCTCCAGTAGAAAAAAGGGTTCGGGCACGATACCACAGCTCGATTCGATCCATGAGGTTCAATCCGGGACGCTCAATCCAGGAGTTGAGCCCGGCGCGAACCATCCAGCCAGCGGAGGTTCAATTCCGCATCGGGGGCCGACGCTTTGGCCGAAGTGACGGCACGGCCTTCCGCATCCTGCACCAGCGCGAAGCCGCGTGTGAGCGGCCCCTTGGGGTCCAGCCCCTCCAGGCGCGCGTGCAGGACCTCCAGCCGCCGACGCCGGGCATCCAGGACGCTCCGCAGCGCGGGGATCAGGCGGCGCTGTGCCTCGCGCACCCGAAGCCTGTCCGCCTCGCCGCTGGCCATGAAGCCCGCGTGCGACAGTCGCTGGCGAAGCACCGCCAGCCGCGAAAGGGATTGATCCATGCGCCGCTGCGGATGCGCAAGATGCAGTCGGCGCAGCAGACCATCCAGGCGCGACGTGGCCTTCTGCGTGGGGTCCAGCCGCATCAGACCCATCCCCGCGCGAAGGTTCAGTTCCGTCTCGAAGCCCCGCATGCGCCATTCCATGCGCAGGACCAGGGCATCCACGCGACGCTTGAGTTCACTGGACAGTTGCTGTCGATCGGGTGTCGCCAGTTCCGCCGCCTGGCTGGGCGTCGCCGCTCGCCGATCCGATGCCAAGTCCACCAGCGTCGTATCGATCTCGTGCCCCACGCCGGTCACGATGGGCAGGCGACATTCCGCCACGGCCTTCACCAGCTCGGGATCGTTGAACCCCCACAGATCCTCGATGCTGCCGCCCCCTCGAATCAGCAGGATGGCGTCGCACCCCCAGAACGGGTCCTGGATCTCCTGGAGCGCCAGCAGGTTTTCCGGCACGCACCGCTCACCCTGGGCGGCGGCGGGAGCGACGAGGATATCCAAACCCGGCGCCCGGCGCAGGCTGACCTGCAGCACATCGCGCAGCGCCGCGCCACCCAGGGCCGCCACCACGCCCAGCCGCTTGGGGAAGCGCGGCAGATCCCGCTTGGGCCGATCGAAGACGCCCTGGCTCCGCAGCTCGGCCTCCAGCTGGCGCAGCCGCGCCTGCAGATCGCCCTGCCCCGCCAGCTCGCAGTGGGTCACGGCCAGGCTGATGCTGCCGCCCGGCACGTAGACGTTCAGGCTGCCCTTCACCACCACGCGCTCGCCGTTCTTGGGCGCATGCGACAGGAAGCGCTGCTGGCTGGCCCACACCGCGCAGGACAGCGCCGCGCCATCCTCCTTCAGCGTGAAGTACCAGTGCTTGCCGGAAGTGCGCAGGTTCGAGACCTCGCCCATCACGCAGACGGCCGCGAAGGCCGGCTCCAGGCGCGCCTTGATCTGCTCCAGCAGGCGCTTGACCGAAATGGGTGCTTCCAAGAACGACTCCCCCGAACAGCGAACCGAAGACGATATGGGCCGCTGCGTCGATTATGATCCCTAATCAGGAGGTTCCATGATCCCTCGTCCCGCTTCTTCCGAATATCCAGCGGCCTTTGGCCGGTACATCGATCTCGTTCCCGACGGCGAGTTGGCGCGGTTCCTGGAAGATCAGACCCGGCGGCTGTCAAAGTTCCTGGACGCGCTGGATGAAGCCCAGGCAGGCTTCCGCTATGCGCCGGAGAAATGGAGCATCAAGGAGCTGCTTGGGCACATCAACGATTCCGACCGCATCTTCGGCTACCGGATTCTTTGCATCGCCCGCGGCGAGAAGGCGCCGCTGCCCGGTTACGACGACAACGCCTACGTCGCTGCGGGCGCGTTCGATGGGCGCAGCCTGGCGGATCTGCTCGCCGAATTCGGCGCGATCCGTCGCGCCACGATCTCGCTGGTCCAGAGCCTCACGCCGCAAGCCAGCACGGAAATGGGCACCAGCAACGGGCGCGCGCTGAGCGCGGGGGCCCTGGCCTACATGCTGGCGGGCCACGCGGAACACCACCTGGGTGTGCTGAAGGAACGCTATCTCCAGAAGGAAGGCTGAACGCTTGAACCTCATCCTGCTGCTCGAAGAAGACTTCACCTCGGCCAACCGCGTCCGCCTTTCCGGGCGTCGGCGCGAGCACGTCATCGAGGTCCATCGCGCCAAGGTTGATGACGAACTCACCGTGGGACGGCTGAACGGCCCCATGGGGAAAGGCCGTATCACTCGATTGGACAGTGAATGTCTTGAGATGGAAGTCCTGCTGGATGCGCCGCCGCCATCCAAGCTTCCCCTGACGCTGATCCTGGCATTGCCGCGCCCCAAGGTGCTGAACCGGGTCATCGCTTCCGCCACCAGCCTGGGCGTATCCAGCATCCACCTCGTCAACGCTTGGCGCGTGGAAAAGGCCTACTGGAACAGCCCGCGCCTTCAGCCGGAAAACCTGTGGACCCAGCGCGTCCTGGGGCTGGAACAGGCAAAGGACACCGTACTGCCGGATCTGCACCTGCATCGCCTGTTGCGACCGTTTGCCGAAGATACGCTGCCAGCCCTCATCCAGGACACCCTGCCCCTCATCGCCCATCCAGGCGCGCCAAGCGCCTGTCCACGGGCCATCGAACGTCCCGTGACGCTGGCCGTGGGGCCCGAAGGCGGCTTCATCGAAGGCGAGGTCTCGATGTTCGAACGCACGGGCTTTCAGCCCGTGTCCATGGGCGAGCGCATCCTACGGGTGGAGACGGCGGTGGCTGCGCTGATCGCGCGGCTATTCTGAGGCCAGCAGCTCGCCGAAGTAGTGGGAGATGGCGTAATCCATCCAGCGCCGCCCTGGCACTCCGCGAGAAATGTATCCCATGTGCCCGCCGTATTCCTCCGCATGCAGATGCACCCGGGAGGACAGCGGCACGCCGTCCAGATCCAGCACCGTGGCGAAGGGATCGTCCTTGGAGCTGAGGATCACCGTCGGGACCTGGATCTGGTTCACGTAGGGCGAACTGGAACACTGGCGATAGTAGTCCTCGCGGCTGCTGAAGCCGCCCTGGGGCGCGGTGTAGATCTCATCGAAAGCGTGGAGCGTCAGGAAGCGTGGAAACACCACCGGCTCTTTCAACAGGCCCATCTCCCACCGTTCGAGAATCTGGCGGCGCAGCATGTGGACGAAGCGGATGTCGTAGAGGCGGTTGAGCCCGCGGCCCATACGTTCGGAAGCCTTCGCCAGATCCACGGGCGGATTCACCGCAATGGCCCGGTCCGGCAGCGCCAGATCTTTGTCGTGATCCCGCCCCAGCAGCAGCAGCAGCACGTTGGCGCTCAGGGAAAAGCCGATGGCCACATGCGTGCGATTCGGGAAAGCCTCCCGCCCCAGCTGGATCATGGCGGCCATGTCCCTGGTGGAGCCCATGTGGTAGGGCCTGGTGGCCAGCCCCTTTCCTTCGCCCGCGCCTCGATGATTGATGGCCATGACACTGTGCCCCATGCTCCAGAACAGGGCCGCGCAGCGGCGCATGTAATCGGAATCGGCGTCCCCTCCCAGCCCGTGGAAGAGATGCACGACGACGCGGCTCTTGCCTTCCACCTTCCGGATCCTCAGGGCATCCCCATCCGATAGCTTCAGATCCACCCGCTCCCACGGCGGAACGGCCGCGGGGGATGGTATAAAGTGCCCGCTGAGGGTCTGGACATGGGGACCTTTCGCCCAGAAGGGCGGACGGCAGGACAAGGCAGGTTTTTTCATCACGCTTCAGTCTACGTGGATGCGGCGATTGGGAGGAACCTCGCACCAATCTTGACGCCTGGATCGATCTTTGTACTAAGGCCCATCCGTCCGCAGCCGATGAAGGATGACGAGCCCATGATTCATCTCATTCTCGCGTGATTGCCCACCATCCTCGCACCGCAACGATGGCCCATTGAACAATCCAAGTGCTTGCGAACAGGCGAAAGGGAAGAGGATGTCCATCCCTATCAAGGTCTTGATCCTGGAAGACGATGCCGATGACGCCGCCTTGATGGAGCTGCAGCTGCGGCGCGCCGGATATGAGCCAACGTGCATCCGCGTCTTCGACGAGGCGGGTTTCCTGGCGGGCCTCGAACAGGCCCCCGATCTCGTGCTTTCCGATTTTTCGCTACCCCAGTTCGATGGATTGCGTGCGCTGGCGCGTCTGCGAGAGCGTGACCAGGACACGCCCTTCATCCTGGTTTCCGGTTCCCTGGGTGAAGAACAGGCCGTGACCGCCATGCGCAACGGCGCCTCCGACTACCTGCTGAAGGATCGGCTGGCCCGCCTGGGACAGGCCGTCGTCCAGGCGCTTGCGCAGAGCCGTCTGCGCAAAGAGCGGGCGACGTTGGCTGACACGCTGCACCGGGCCGAAGGCCGTTTCCGGCGGCTGTTCGAGAACACGGTGGAAGGCGTCTTCCAGTGCACCCTGGATGGGAACTTCCTCATGGCCAACCCGGCCATGGCGCGCATCGCAGGCTTCGATTCCCCCGAAGATCTGGTGCAGAATTTCCCGGATCTCGAATCGCGGCTCGCCAAGGATCCCTTCCAGCACTCCAAGATTCTGCAGGAGCTGCTGACCCAAGGCGAGGTGAAGGCGCGAGAGACCCAGATCCGCCGCAAGGATGGTTCGCTGTCGTGGGCCTCCATCAACCTAAGACTGGCCGTGGATGAAGCCACCGGCGAGCAGCATGTGGATGGCACCATGGAGGACATCTCAGAGCGGAAATCCCTGGAGGCCCAGCTGCTTCGGGTCCAGCGCCTGGAGAGCCTGGGACGGCTCTCCGGAGGCATCGCGCACGACCTGAACAACCTGCTCTCGCCCATGCTCATGGCCCCCCCCCTACTGAGAGAGCAGGTGTCGGACGAAGCCTCTCTGAAGTTGCTCAACGCCATCGAATCCAGCGCCAGACGCGGCGCTGATATCATTCGCCAGCTCCTGACCTTCAGCCGGGGCACCGAAGGCCCCATGCAGCCCGTTGAACTGGGATCGATGCTCCACGATATCGCCAGCATCATCTGCGAGACCTTCCCGAAAAACATCACCCTGCAGCAGGAATGCAAGGATGCCCTGCCCGCCGTGATGGGCGATCCAACCCAACTGGAGCAGGTCGTCATGAACCTTTGCGTCAATGCCAGGGACGCCATGCCCCAAGGCGGCGTACTCCGATTAGGTGCCTCCAAGTCCCGCATCTCGGAGCAGCTTGCGGCCGTGAACCCCGCCGCACGTCCCGGCCCCGCAGTGATGTTGCATGTGACGGACACCGGGACGGGGATCTCGCCGGAGCACCTCGACACGATCTTCGATCCCTTCTTCACCACCAAGAAACTGGGCGAAGGCACAGGCCTCGGGCTTTCCACCGTTCTGGGCATCGTGAAAAGCCACAAGGGCGCGATCCAGGTCAACAGCACCGTTGGCGTGGGCACGCAGTTCCAGATCTACCTGCCCATCCCTCCGTCGGGGCCTTTAAACTGATGAAATGAACACGCCCGTTTGGCTCCAGGCCCCGCTCTTCGCATCCATGCAAGCCTCTCAGCGACAAAAGTTGGAGAGCATCGCCGTCCGCAAGACGCTGGCGGCCCAGGAAATGCTGTTCATGGAAGGCGACCCCTGCACGGGTTTTTTCGTGCTGGAGCGGGGCGCCATTCAGCTCACACGCTTCAGCGACACACCTGGAGCCCATCCCACCCTGGCTGTGATTCTGCCCGTCAATAGCTTTGCGGAGGCCGCCCTGTTTGGTGGCGAGGCTTTCCCTGCAACGGCCACCGCCCTGAAGCATTCGGTGGCCGTGCTGTTTCCGAAGGACCGTTTCCTACACACAATGCGAGAAGATCCCGAGATGGCGCTCGCCATCATCCACGCCCAGGCCGTGTGGCTGCGCAGGCTTGCGCAAAAGATGCAGCAGCTCGCCACCTCGGACAGCTCGGAACGCCTTCGAGCTTGGCTGCGGGAGAACCTCCCCGTTCAAGGGGAGCTGGTCCTGCCGATGACCAAGAAGGCGCTAGCCGCCCAGCTGGGAATGACGCCTGAAACCCTGAGCCGCACCCTTCGAAATCTCCAGGACGAGGGCCACATCCGAGTCCAGGGAACACGGATCGCGCGAACCCCCCATTTCCGGTAGCCGCCGGATTCTCCCCCGAAAAGACTCAGCCCCCTTTCGGGGGCCGAGGTGGGCCGGTAAGCCGGATTCTGTCTTCTCCGTGAGGAGGAGGACGCCATTCCTCTGGGATCCGCATCACTGCGGGCCTCAAGCAACCTACCCGCTGGCTCGATCGGGCCGATCCGTTGCCCCAGCGAAGGGGTGCGCCAGCCTATTTGGTCTTGCTCCATGAGGGGTTTACCGTGCCTGTCCTGTTGCCAGTCCAGCGGTGGGCTCTTACCCCGCCGTTTCACCCTTACCTGATCCCCAAAGGGCCATCGGCGGTTTACTTTCTGTTGCACTTTCCGTCGGGTCACCCCGCCCAGGCGTTACCTGGCTCATTGCCCTGTGGAGTCCGGACTTTCCTCTGGCTCGCGCCAGCGGCGCCCTGGCCCACAGCTTGAGTCTATACTGTTTGAACCCTCCGCAACAGCGCGAGAGTGCAGATCCATCGCGTGGGTATCGACTCTGCATACCCGTAGCGAGTACACGACAAAGCCCCCACAGAATTTGTGGGGGCTTTGTTTAGTGATTAACGTCGCG
>DAOPYE010000017.1:0-37347 GCA_035352715.1 Holophaga sp.
GACTTAAAATCCGCTGTTCGCAAGGACGTGAGGGTTCGAATCCCTCTGCGAGCACCAGACTTGCCAAATGCGGGAACGGATCAGATTCCCGGAGCACCCGAACGGGGAATCCGCAATCTTCGCGGATTCCCCGTTCGGGTGCGTGGACATGTCCCCGAAAACCGGGTTCATCTGCGGAATGCACCAAAACCGGGGCAACCCAAGGGATCATCCATTCATCGTCCGATGGAAGGGTTCCTCAAAGATTCGTCACGCCGCCCCCTATTACCGACTTTGCCGATCGGTTATCGTCAACCAAGGAGGCCGCCGTGAGCGATGTGCAAGATCCCGAATCAGACGCCCCGAATTCCCACGCCTACCATTTTTCCACGGTCCCTCCTGGCACGAAGCCCCAGGCGGGATGGGGGCAGCGCCCGGCCCTCCTGCCGGGTTCCGGCTTGGCTACGCGATGCGTCCACGCGGGTGCCGATCCCGACCCAGCCTTTGGCAGCGTCATGCCGCCGATCTACCAGACCTCCACCTTTGCCTTCAGCGATCTGTGCACCACGGCTGGCTACGATTACACCCGCAGCGGCAATCCCACGCGCGCCCGGGTGGAGGAAGCCATCGCGCAATTGGAGGGCGGCAGCGGCGCCACCTGTACCAGCACCGGCATGGCCGCAGTGCTGGTGGCCCTGAATCTGCTGCAATCCGGCGATCACATCCTGGCGACGGTGGATTGCTACGGGGGCACCTTCCGCACCCTGGAACACGCCCGCACGCACTACGGACTGAAGGTGGATTTCCTGGATCTGGCGGATCTGGATGCGGTCCAGGCCAGCCTGCGCCCGGAGACGCGCATGATCTGGATCGAGACGCCCTCGAACCCCCTGCTGCGCCTTACGGATATCGCGGCCGTGGCCCAGCTTGGCCATCGCGCGGGCGCCCTGGTGGTGGTGGATAACACGTTCCTGAGTCCCGTGCTGCAGTCGCCGTTTAAGCTGGGCGCGGATCTGATCATCCACAGCACGACCAAGTACCTGAATGGCCATAGCGATGTGGTGGGCGGGGCCGTGGTGGCCGCCCCGGACCAGCCCGGACTGGCGCAGCGCATCGCGGCGCTCAACAACCTGCTGGGCACCAGCCAAAGCCCGCACGATTGCTTCCTGGTCCTGCGCGGCATCAAAACCCTGTCGCTGCGCATGAAGGCCCACGAGGCCAACGCCCAGGCCATCGCGGAATTCCTGGCGGCCCATCCCGCCGTGGCGACCGTGAACTACCCCGGATTGCCCAGCCATCCGCAGCACGCCTTGGCCCAGCGGCAGCAGAAGGGCTTTGGCGCCATGGTCAGCTTCGAATTGAAGGACGGCAGCCGCGTGGACCCTGTGCTGCGCTCGCTGCGCTGGTTCACCCTGGCCGAAAGCCTGGGCGGCGTGGAGAGCCTGGTGGCGCATCCCGCCAGCATGACCCACGCCTCCATGACGCCGGAAGCCCGCGCCAAGGCGGGCGTGAGCGACGGCCTCATCCGCCTCAGCATCGGCATTGAGAATCTGGAGGATCTGGTCGAAGATTTGCGCCAAGCCCTCGCATAGCGGGGGGGACGCAGGAGCATCCAATGGACGCACTCGAAGCCATCCTCACGCGCCGCAGCATGCGCGCCTTCGCGCCTCAGGCTATTCCTCTGGAGCAGCTGGAGGCACTGATCAACGCGGCGATGCACGCGCCTTCGGCGGGCAACGAACAACCTTGGCACTTCATCCTGATCACGGACCCCGGCCTGCTGGCGCGCATCCCAACCATCCATCCCTATGCAGCCATGGCGCCCCAGGCCGCTGCGGGCATCGTCATCTGCGGCGATCTGGACCTGGAAAAATACCCCGGCCTATGGGTCCAGGATTGCGCCGCGGCCACGCAGAACCTTCTGCTGGCGGCACATGCTCAGGGGCTTGGCGCAGTCTGGACGGCCATTCATCCGATGGAAGACCGCGTCCAAGGATTCCGCGAACTGCTAGGGCTTCCCGAGCACGTGGTGCCTTTCGCGCTGGTGCCCATCGGAGTTCCCGCCACGCCGACCGTTCCCGCAACCATCCCGACCGAATCCGAAGGAATCACTGGTAGGAAGATCACTGTCCGTTGATTTGCTGAAGCGGCCCTTACCGGCCCTTACCGGCCCTCACTCATCGCGGCTTATCGCAACTTATCGAGTCGTGAAGCGGTAGACCGTGACGGAATCGAAGCACTCACCGGGACGCAGCGTCGTGGTGGGGAAATGGGCGTGGTTGGGAGAATCGGGGAAGTGCTGCGTCTCCAGGCACAGCGCCCCGTAGGACTGGTACGTCCCGCCGATGCCCTTCAGGCTGCCATCGAGATGGACGGCCGTGTACAGCTGCATGCCAGGTTCGGTGGTGAGCACTTCCATCACGCGACCGCCCTTGGGCTCGACGACGCGGGCGGCCAGCACCGGCTCTGAAGCGGGCTTCAGGCTCAGCACGTAGTTGTGATCGTAGCCCGAAGGCAGCGCGCCGATCTTGCTGCCGATGGCCGCAGGCGCGGTGAAATCCAGCGCCGTGCCCTTCACGGGGACGATCTCGCCGGTGGGAATCTGATGCTCGTCCATCGGCGTGTATTGATCGGCGGCGATCATCAGCTCGTGGTCGAACACCTTGCCGCTGCCCGCGCCCGCGAGGTTGAAATAGGCGTGGTTGGTGAGGTTCACGACGGTGGCTTTGTCGGTCGTGGCGTGGTACTGGATCTTCAGCCCGTTGTCCTGCGTGACCACATAGGTGACCTCGACCTGAACCTCGCCGGGGTAGCCCTCTTCGCCATCCACACTGGTGTAGCGGAGCTTCAGGGCCGGTCCCTCGCTGGTCTTCAGCGCCTCGGCCTTCCACACGCGGGTGTGGAATCCCCCCGCGCCGCCATGAAGCTGATTCGTGGGCTCGTTGAGCGGAAGCGCGTAGGTCTGACCATCGATCACCAGATGTCCATTGGCGATGCGGTTGGCGTAACGGCCAATGAGCGAGCCAAAGAATGGATGGGGCGCCAGGTACTGATCCAGGTTGTCATAGCCCAGGACCACATCCGCCATCTGGCCGGTGCGATCGGGCACCAGCAACTGCGTCAGGATGCCGCCCAGCGTCGTGATCTTGGCCGTGATCCGGCCATTGCTGAGGGTGTAGAGCTCCACCGGAACCCCCTCGGGCGTCTTGCCGAAGGCCTCGCACGAAAAGCCTTCAGGGGCGGCGGAAAACGGAGTGGTCGTCATGGGAAATCCTCTTGAGAAGTCGTTGAATCCGCAAGGCTCCAGGGTGCCACCCCAAAGACCTGGCTTCCAGGTCGAAATTCCGGCCGCAGAACCCGTTCAGCAGTCCATCAGTGCCGCGCCACGATCCCGGCAGACCTTCACGGCCGAGCGGTAGACGTCCTCCACTTCCGAATTGCCCACCACGCAGATATCGAGATCGTGGATCAATCCGGTGCTCAGGCGGTACAGCCAGCCATGCACGGCCACATCCTGCCCCCGCTTCCACGCCGCCTGGATCACCGTCGTCTGGCAGACGTTGCGCACCTGCTCGACCACGTTCAGCTCCACCAACCGCTCGGCGCGAATCGGTCCGCTGGGAATGGCATCCAGCTGCGGCTGGTGCTTTTCCAGCACATCCTTCACATGCCGCAACCAGTTGTCGGTGAGCCCCAGCTCGCGGCCTTCCAGCACCGCCTGGATGCCGCCGCAGCCGTAGTGGCCGCAGACGATGATGTGTTTCACCTGCAGCACGTCCACGGCGTATTGGATCGCGGACAGGCAGTTGAGGTCCGTGTGGACGACCAGGTTCGCGATGTTGCGATGCACGAAGACCTCGCCCGGAGGCAGGTCGATGATCTCGTTGGCCGGAACCCGACTATCGGAACAGCCGATCCAGAGGTAGTCGGGATTCTGCAGGGCGGCGAGCTCTTCGAAGAAGCGCGGGGACTGGCGCTTGATGCGATCCGCCCATCGCCGGTTCTGGTCGAACAGTTCTTTCAGTCGCCGCACGTATGACCTCCGACGAGGGCGAGCTTGGCAGCCCGGCTCATGGTCTTGATGATACGTTCTCGGCGCAGGGCTGCGGAATGATCTGGGCAGGACTCCAGGTAAATCAGCTCCAGCGGCCCGCGCCCTCGCGTGTATTTCGCGCCTTTGCCAGCCTGGTGCTGTTCCAGGCGGGCGCGCGCATCCCGGGCGATGCCGCAGTAGAGAGAGCCGTCACCGCAGCAGAGCAAGTAGACAGTCCATGTCAGATTCATTTCGCTGCAGCCTTCACAACATCGGGACCGAAGGCCTCCTCCAGGATCGCCTCGGCTCTCCAGCCCTGGCGCGCGCGCAGCACCGCCGTGGCCAGGCACAGGCCCGTATTGTGTCCCCAGCCGTGCCCCTGCATCCTGACCCCGCCATCCGGAAGCGATGCCACCGCGCAGGCGTTGCTGGGCCACGCCGTCCACCCGAAGGCCCGGCCCGCCGCAAGGCGAAGGGCTTCCACGGCGTACGGACCCGATGCGCCGAGGCGGATCCCTTCCTGCCCCGGCTTCACCCCGGGACGCACCTCGCGCTTCAGCAGTCGGACCTGGGCCGCGCTCAGCGTTCGATCCCAGTCCAGCCACTTGTCGCCTTCCACGCGCGGCACGGGAAGAGCGGCCGTCGGCCCCCGGCCCCAGACCTGGCGCACGCTCCATGAAACGCCGCCCTTGGAGCTCGTGAACAGGGCCCACTGGGGATCCAGCGCCAGCTCGGGGGCCGAACGCGCCGCGCCCCGCGTGGATTCAGACGCGGGGCCGCGCACCACGGCGCAGTGGGTCAGGGGACACAGGGAGCCATCCGGGTGATGGCCGCGAGGGTGCCCCGCCAGCCAGCTCTCCAGAACAGCCGCCAGCGCGCGCCGGGCCTCGAAGGGCGCATCATCGCCCAACTCTCCGCTCACCGCATTGGCCACCCACTGATCGGCCGGCCCGGTCCAGGTCAAGCGCCAGCCCGCACCCGGCCCTGTCCCCAGCCAACGGACCGCGATCCGGCCTTCCAGCTCAGCGACCGGCGATCCGGCCCCAAAGCTGACGCGCCCATCGAAACGCTGGGTCTTGCCAAGCGTTTTGGACAGTGGATGTCCATTTATGATCATCTGGGCTGGAAGCCTCTCGGACGGCCAGCAGACCGTGACCTGATCGACGGAGGGCACGGCTTCCTTTTTCCACTCGGAAACGGTTTTCGCCACTGGAGCTGCAGGCGGCGCCGGGAGGGGTTTTCCCGCCACCCACGCGCGCAGGGCCTGGTACGCCCATGCCTGCGTCCGTGTGGTTCCCGAAGCCAGGGCGCGGTCCAGGCGATCCCGCAGCGCGGGCGCGGGGGGCTGGGGCCAGGATTTGGGGAGACGGACGTGCTGCTCGGCCCAGATGCACCGGGCTTCCTCCTCCCAGCGCCGCAGGCCCGATCGCGCCAGGCGGCGGTGAACCAGCTCATGCCGAAGCACGGCCCCCACCTCGCGGCGGCGCAACTGATCCCAAGGACGTAGATGCAGCGTCGTTCCCTCCCACTGGGCTGCGCGGGCAGGTGGCGCCTGCGTCGCCCGCTCGAAGGAACGTGCATCCTCATGCAGGAAGACGCGCCACACAGCCTCGGGCCATGGGCCATAGCCCTCCGTCGAGATCATCGCGGACCGCAGCGCCTCTTCCAGATGCAGCGCCGCGTCGGGATCGCCCGCATACACGGGCGCGGAGGCCGCCACGGAACCCGCCTCAGAGCCCGGGGCGGAGCTGGAAACGGCGCACACGAGGATGCAGGGGACGAGGCATGGGACGAAGGACAGAATCATCGACAACCTTTGGACCATGGTAAGGGATGACCCTGATACCCGAGGAGAACCGGTGACAGGCCCGCTCACAGATCCCTTCGCTGGGCCGTCCTGCGGCCTTCGGCACCAAGCTCCAATAGGATCGCGGCCCACCGGCGCGGCGAAATAGCCTTTACTTCTTCTTTTTCACGGGAAGGCCCATGAGGGTCTGGAAGCGTTCCAGGCCCTCGGATTTGCCACGGCCCCGCGGCAGGTGCAGCACGGCGGTGTACCTGCCGTTGCCCCCCGCGACCCACGCGGAGGTGGCACCGGGGTCCGAGGGTACGGGCGCGGTGCCGGTCTTCATCCACCAGGCGTCGGGCTTGAAGGTCTCCACGAAGAAGTTGATAAGCAGGCGGCGGCAGAGTTCCTGAAGCTGCGCCTGGGCCGGGTCCACCAGCCAGGCGACCATGGCCTCGGGGCTGGTACGCAGCAACTCCCCGTCACCAATCCATTCCGGCGTGATCTGCGGCAGCTCCTCGCCCGACTTCAGGCGATGGCCCAGAAAGGGCTGAAAGGTGTCCTCCAACCGCGTCCGCGCGGCGCCTTCGCCATAGGTGTGCTTCCATTCGTCAGCGGATTCCAGCGCCCACGCGAGGAATGCCAGGTTGCAGCTCTCCTGGGTCGCCTTGGGCAGATCCACCCTGCCGTGCCCGCCCCTCTGCCAACAGCGATAGGCCCCCATGGTGCCGGTGCACTTGAACACTTGGTTCTGGGCCATCCATTCTTCACCTTCAAGCCGCAGCCACACCAGCTTCGCGAGGCTGCCCATGGGCTGTTCCCGGGAGGATTCGCCATAGCCATGCACCACGCCATCGGGCCCCGCCACCGCCAGACCTTCCCCCGGCAGAAGGACGGGAGTGGCGATGGGATCGGGGGATTTCGGCGGCAGGGTGCCCAGGGCCTGGGCCCCCAGGAATTGGATCCCGAGGAACGCGGCCAAGGCGGGAATCAGCACAAGCGAGCGAAGGCTTCGAGGCATCAATTCTCCACGTCCAGCGTCCCCAGGGTAACGGGCCCGGCCCCGGGCAGGATCAATCGCTCGAAATGCCAGCGCCGTTCCTGGTCGGTGCCGCTATCAAGGGTGGCTTCGATCACCACAGTGAAGGGCTTGCCGCCGCGGTAGCCGCCCGTCCAGCGCAGGGTGTACGTGCCCATGGGTGGCGTGGGGTGCAGGAACTCTCCCGACCAGCTCAGCGTGCCGCCGGAATTCGTGCGCTTGCCCTGGCTGGCCAGATCGCCATTGGGTTCCAGGATCTCCAGATTGCCGCCGCCCCATTCGTCGTCCACTCGGCGAACCGAGGCGACGCGCAGCCGCGTGCGCGCGGCAGAAGCCCACCAGCTGCGCGCCACCCGCTTGCCGGAATCCTTCTCCCACACCTCCAGGCGGTTCTCGCCGTTCTGGGATTGAATCGTGAAGGTCGTGGTCTGGCCCACGCGGGCGTAGAGTTCGCTGGTGTCGCCGTTGAGCCACACCATGAGATGACGTTCGCGCCACTGGTTGCGCTTCCGCCGATCCTCGCGCTCCAGCCGCTCGGCCCTCAGTTGATCGGCGCTGACATCGCGATCGCCGTAGTATTCACCCTCATCGTCATCGCCCCAATAGCCCCCCTCGCCGTATTCGGAGCCCGCCGCTTCATCCTTGGGCGGCGCCGGATCATTGGGATCCACGATCTTGAGGCGCAGTTCCTGGCGCCCCTCCGTCAGCCAGCCGCCCAGAGCGGGCGAGACTTCCAGCCGCCACTGCGAGAGATCGGGCTGATAGATCGGCGGCGCGGTCTTGACGGTCTTCGGCGCCGGTTTGGCGGCAAGGACGAACGGCGTGGCGACGAGCACCAGGGCGGGCAGGATGCGACGCACGGTCTTCACTTCACACCTCCTTCCTGGACAGTCATGTCCAATCCATCGCTGGTGGCCCATTGGGTCTCGTCGGACATCAGGCTGAGCTTGGCCGGGCGGACGCGGTAGCGGCCGGCCATGCCCGCGCGCAGCAGGATGCGCACGCGCTGGCTTTCCCACGACCAGAGCTTCTGGAAGAAGAACACCACGCGATCGGGATGCACCTCGATGCGGGGCTTGGCCCACCAGCGATCAGAGCTGTCGTTGTCGGAGAAGGCGTGGCCTTCCAGCACCAGGCCTTCGAGCTTCACGGTGGGATTCAACCCGGCAGGGATGGGCACTTCCAGCACGGCATAGTCCGCGCTCTGATCCGTGGAGATGTTCAGCTCCATCCAGGCCTCGTCGCCCACCTTCAGGTTGCCGGTCCAGGGCGCGCGAACCCACCCGGCGGTGGCGTTGCCGGTTTCCTGGGGCGTCCGCAGCTTCCATAGCCTTCGGTTCACCTTCAGGCGAATGGCGGCGGAGGTCGCGGCCATGGGCGTGGGCGCGGCGCTGCCGGGCACCTGGTAAGCGTAGGTCCAGACCAGCGTGCCCCGCCCCGAGGTGTTGAGCGTCACGGCGTTGGCTTCGGGCATCGAGAGATAGCCGGGCCGGGGGTCGCGGCTGTTCCATCGGCGGAAGCCCGGACCCTCCACCTTCTTGAAAGACCATGAGGGACCGCCTTGGACATTCGCTGTCAAATCAAGCCCACCGTCCCAGTTCAGCTTCCGGTTCCGCGCAATGTAAGGCAGCAGGGACACTGCCTGGGCGGTGCTCCAGGTCGAGTACCAGCCGTAGCCCTTGTATTCCGTGGCCAGGAAGTTTTCGGCGGGTCCGATGAGGGAGGACTGGGGCTTCAGCAGCGACAGCGCCTTGAGGGCGTTGATGGTGGGGATCACCTCGCCGCCCCCGTAGCCGTGCCAATCGTCTTTCGTGGCCTCCCAGTGGGCCAGGCCGCCCTGCTGGATGGCCATCTGTTCGAGCCGCGCGGCCAGCGCGGGGCCCTTGGGATGCTTCGCCTCACCGGCGGCGACGGCGAGCATGGCCAGCACATGGGCTCCCTTCCATTTGCCAGCAAGCGCCTTGTCGATGCTGCTATCCAGCATGGCGGCGATGGGTTCGCCGGTGGCGGCGAGATTCATCAGCAGGAAGGCCGCGTCGGAGGCGGGATCCTGCGCCGCGCCCTTCTGGCCGCCATGCCCTTCATCGGCCTGGCGCGCCACGTCCCGGAAGAGGTTCATGGCAGCCTGACGGCCCCGGCGATAGACGTTCTCGTCCACGCCGTATCCCATTCGTTTCATGGCGGCGAAGCTCCAGATGGCGTACCCCGTGGTGTGCGGATTGGCGTCCAGGCCGAAGTCATGGGGCGCATACCAGCCCCAGCCCCCATTGGGCTGCTGGTAGCCGTAGACGCGGAAGACGCCATCGCGGATATTGCGATCCAGATCGACGAGCTGTTTCCAATCCAGGCTCGGCATCAGGCCGCGCTTGACCAGATCGGCCACCAGCACATTGGGCACAAAGCTGGACAGCGTCTGCTCGACGCAACCATAGGGATAGCCCACGAGATAGGGCAGTGAGGGCGCCATGAGATGTTCCAAGGCCCCCACCGGCACCATGGATAGCGTGGCCTCGCCCTTCGCGCCGAGGGGCGCGGGAATGGTGATCGTCTGCGATCCGCCGGATAGATGCACCGATCCGCTGATCGACGCTGGCACGGTCTGATCCAGCACGTTCACACTGCGGCGCTCGGCATCCTTCCGGCCGCCACCCTGCACCCGTGCGGTCACCGTCAGCGCGCCGGTCTTGTCCGCCAGCAGCGGGATGGTGAAGGTGTATTCGCCCTGATCCTGCAGGCTGAAAGACGCCTGGGGATTGCCGTTCAGCTTGCCATTGGCCACCTCGAGCTGAAGGGTTCCGGACAGCGGCTGTCCCGTCAGATTGCGAACCTGCGCGATGGCTCTCGCCTCTTCGCCCACGGACAGTGTCCTGGGCAGGGTCAAGCTCACCTGCAGCGGCTTGGACGCAGGCTTGGACGCGCGGCCCACGCCCACCTTGGTGTCGCCCGTGATCGCCGTGGCCGTGGCCCGCCAGGCGGTGAGATTGTCAGGCAGTGTCAATTCCGTGGAAGCCTTGCCGTCGCCGCCAGCGGCGAGGAACGGCACCCAGTGGGCGGTGTCCTTGAAGTTCTGGCGCACCTTGTCTTCATCGCTCTTGAATTCGCCGCGCCGCGTCTGCTTCAGGCTCCACACGGGCCGCTGATGGTGCAGCACGTCGTAGAAGCTCCACTCGGTGCTGCCGCTGCGCAGAACGCCGTGACGGCGGGTGGGGTGGAAGAAGCGCACGGGGTCGGGGTGCAGTTCCGCCGAAAGCGCGTAAATGGCCTCGTCCACAACGCCCACGCTGAGATCCGCCGCGACGGGGCGACCCTGGTCGTCCTTGACCTCCACGTTCACGCGCATCTTCTGGCCAGGCTGATAGCGCTCCTGGTCCGTGATGACATTCACGGAAAGCCGCTTGTCCACCTTGGGAACGCGTACCGGGACCTCCGCCATCTGGCGGCGGCCGTTGGAGACGATCTCGAAGACCGCCCAGACATTGGGCTGCATGGAAGCTGTGACGGGGATCTCCACCACCGTCGTGGTCCCCTGGATCAGCCGGGACTGGCGCTGGCCTAGGTGTTCATTCTCGATGGTCCAGTGCAGCGTCAGGCGGGGCTGCGGCAGACGCACCAGGATGCGAGCCGTATCCCCCACGCGGTATTCGCGCTTATCGGAGGACGCGCGAAGATCGGGCACGCTGGGCAGCGGAGTGCCTTCCGCCGCGACGGTGATGAGCCGCTGCGCGGTGACGGGCCGCCCCTTGGAATCCCGGGCTTCGGCCACGACCAGGAAGAGCCCGCCTTCGTTGATGGTGAGATTGGCCTTGGGTCCACTGGCACTGCTGATGGTCTCGCCAGGATTCAGCGCCGTCGGCTTGGACCACCAGTTACTGTTCCTCTTGTCCGCTACGATGCGGGTGGCCTTCAGGAAGGTCGGGACTTTGGACAGTTCATGTCCATCCAAATCCAGGACGCGGGCCGTTGCCTGGAAAGGCTTACCCGGCGCGGCCACGTTGCGGTCCGTGCCCACCAGTAGCACCATGTCACCCGCGGCCGCGCGTACCTGCGCGCTGCCGGAGTTGCGCTGGCCCGAACTGTCCGTGACCTTCACCACCAGCCGCCAGAGACCTTCTTCCTTGGCGGCAAACGTCTCGGTCTGGCCCTCGCCGTCGGTGCCCAGCTCCAGCTCGCCGCTCTCCACCAACTCGGGCGCGGGGCCTTCGTCGTCATCGCCCCAGTAGTAGTTGTCGTAGCTGTTGCGCTTGGGTGCCACGCGATAGAGGAACCACTCGGCCTTGCCGCTGCGCACGGCGGCCCCGTAGAAATACTTGGCGGAAATCGAAAAATCCATCCCGTCGCCGATGCCCACCTTGCTCTTGGGCGTGCTGACCGTCACGGCGAAGGCGGGCTTCACGAACTGCTCGACCTTGAACTCCGCCTGTCCCGGCCCCTGGGGCCCCTGGAAGACCACGCGGTACAGCCCCAGGCGACCCGCGCCGGGCAACGCGACCGTGACGCCGTAGGTGGCCGTCTCGGCGTTCAGCAGCTTGGCCTTGCCCTCGGCCACCTTGGTGTCCTCGGGATCCAGCACCGTGTATGGCAGCTCGGGAACGCCTTTCACGACCTTGTTCTCGCCATCTTCCACGGTGCGCAGGATGGCCTTCACGAAGACCTCCTGGCCGGGCCGATAAAGCGGGCGCTCGGTGTAAGCGTAGAGCCGCTGGCGCACCTGTGCGCCGCTCTGCCCCTCGATGGCCAGGATGGCGAAGCTGTTCCCGCTCTTGGCCAGCACGATACGGCGCAGATTGGGCGTGGCGGCGGTCTGGGCGGTGGCGCCGCTGCCGAAATCCAGCAGCTTGGCCTTGCCGCTCTCGAAGAACTGGCCCGTAACTCCTTGGCGAGGCGCGCCGTCCACAGCGCTGACGGCCTGGACGCGCAGGTTCCCACCGTCCTCATCGCCCAGCAGCGCAAGGTCGGTGACCAGCCATGGGATGTAGGCGGCTTCGGCTCCCTTCAGCACCTCGATGAGGTAGACGCCCGCCGCTTGCGCGGGCAGCTCCACACGGCTGAGATGACCGTTGTTGCCCGATTCATCCTCGCTGTCATTGGTGGCGTCCTCCCCGTCGTCGGCAGCGGCTTTGGCCTTCTTGCTCCCGGTGATCTCCTCGGTGACCTTTGGCGTCAGCTCGCTGATGAAGGTCAGGCCAGCCTGCCCTTGGAGCGGCAGCGCATGGCCCTGGCGGGGATCAGTGGCCCACAGTTTGGGCTGATGCAGGCGCTCGGTCTGCTTGGCCACATCCCTCAGCTCGCGGCTGGCGGTGCGGTGCGCCGTGACAAACGCCCGGCGGCCGCCCCACAGGAAGGCTTCGCGCAGCACGTCCAGGGGATCTCTCCCCGCCCGGCCGCCTTCCACGGAAGGATCGCCGCCGCCCTTGGCCAGCGTTTTTTGAAGGAAGCCGCCTGGATCATCCACGCGGTAGATGCGCAGGCGGATATCCGTGGGGATGGCACCCGCGGCCTCGAGATAGGCCGTCTTGCCGGGCAGCGTGGGGCGGGGAACGGCGAACGCGCCGACCCAGCCGCCTTCGCGCCAGGGGGCTTCAAGGGCCTTGGGCGCCGCCGTGCCGAGCATCGGCAGCAGCAGGGCCACGGGAAGGAGGAGGGGCAAAAGAAAGCGGAAGCGTCTCATCGGGATGCCTGCAGGGAGAGGTCGCGGAGGAGGGAGGCGCTGCATAGCACCTTCCATCGGTACAGGCCGAGGAAGGCCGGGTTTTCTGGGGTCGGCCGGAAGGCGGCGTCCGGGTGATGCATTAACTCGTCCAGGCGGACGCGCCGGACCTCGCCGGGAGCCGGCCTTGCACTGGACAGGGCGCCCGATACAGCACCCGACACAACAACGGGCCGGGCGCTTTCGGGCCCGGTGTGATAGAGCAGCATCGGCTGTCCATCCAGATCGGAGCGCACGAAGGCCATGGCGTGATCCGGCTGGGGATTGGCCCCGCCCCGCGCGAAGAAGATCAGATCCCCCGGACGGGCTTCGCCCAGTTCCTTGCCCATAAAGACGCAGGACTGCGTCCGTAGGAAGGCGCCGCGGGCGAAGGGCTTCCAGCCTTCCGGTGTGGGAAAGGCGCTACGCCAGGGACCTGCCAAGGCGGGATTGGGATCGCCCGCCACGGGCGAGGGCGCGAACCCGATGCGATCGCGCCAGGCCTCGGTGTGAGGCCCCCAGGCCTCGCGGAACGCGAAGCGCAGAAGTCCCGCGCAATCGCGCTGGGCTTCATCCCACACTGGGCTCAGCCCCTCAAGCTGCTGCTCAAGGATCGCCACGAACCAGGCCCGGAAGGCCTCGCGGTCCCCTTCCCCCAGCAGCGAAGCGGCACCCTCCCCCGCGATCGGAGAAAGCGACATCGACTGTCGAAATCCAGGCCAGGCGTCGACCTCGACCTGGACGCCCTCGCGGGGCGCCAGGAAAAAGCCATCGCGGGCGTTCCCCCAGATCTCGACCGGGCCCTTCGAACGGGCGCTCGCGCCCCAGGCGGCACGCTTGAACCCGAGCAGGGATCGACTCTCCATCACCACGCGCTGCACGGGATTGCCCGCGGCGACCTCCTGCCACGCTTGGTGGCGAATAGGCACCAGGGCTGCGGCGGCCAGCGCGATTCCCGCCGCGCCAGCCAATGTCCAAGCCAGTGACGATTTCATCGGGGCCGCGCCTCCAACCCACCGGACGTCCATTCCAGCTCCAGGGTCTGGGTTCCCAGATCCCGGATGGCGCCCAGGAAGGGACCGAAGGTGGAAGCCACCTCGGCGGAAGCATCGTCATCCGTGGCGGCCTGCCCGAACCAGTAGTGCCGTCCCCCCAGGCTCATGCGCAGATAGGCCAGCAACAGGAATTCCAGATCCTTGGCGAGGCTGGGCCCATCGACTTCCGCGATACCGAAGGCCTTGCTTTGATAGTCCGCCAGGGACGGCCCCTGCCCCAGCAGGCCCGCCGCCACGGCCTGGACGGCCACATCGTCGCTGCCCAGCACCAGGTTGCCGCCCACGATGGCGTAGCTGGGGGTGAACGCCTGTTGCGTGCGGATGCGGTGGATGACCACGCCCTTGGCGTACTCGCGGTTCTCGGTGCGCCCCTTGAACAGCCTGGGCCAGAACTTGCGGATCGCGCCTTCGACCGCGGCCTCGTGATTGGCCTGGATGGGCACCGCGAGCGCCAGGCTGGGCGACATGCCCGGCTCGGCGAAGCCGCCGTAGAAGGCCGCCGCGCCGACGGTCTGCTTGCGCGCAGCCAGGCCGGGGCCCTCGATTTGAAGCTTCTGGAATTCGGTCTTGGCGTCCTTCTGGGTCGCCGTGAGGGCAGGCGCAGCGACCCACCCCTTCCAGTAGAGGGCCGCGCCCCGCAGATCCAGTTGGGCCGTCAGCGCCTCGATGTCGCGGCGCAGGCCTCCCATGCCTTGCCGACGGTTGCTCACCTCCGCCTGCTCTTTCTCGTAGGCCTGGCGCTGTTCGGAGTTCAGTTTCCAGCTTCCGTCCGCAGGCAGGGACGAGGCTTCGGCGATGGGGCTGAGATTATCCACGCGCAGGATCGACTGGATCAAGTCGGACGTGGGACCCGCGCCCAGGCTCAGCGCAAGATCGCCACCGCGCGCCGCGGCCTTGGCGATGAAGGGATTGTTCCAGCTCTGCTGGTGCAGCCCCAGGGAGCGCCGCCGCATGGCTTCGCGCTCGAAAGCCGCGCCAGCGCCCAGGCGGGGGGCGATCCACAGCGAAGCCTCGGTGTCGGAATGCACGCCCGCCAGGGCGATGCGACCCCATTCCGCGCGCTCGCCCATGGAGATGCGCCCCGCAGGGAACGCCACGGCGCGCAGGGTATTTTCGCGGTCGCTGATCCAGGTGCCCTCCGCCGTGGCATACAGGCTGAGAACGCCCCCCACGCCGCGGACCTGCGTGATCTGCGCCTGGGTGTTGCCCGGTCCCTTCCAGGTGATCGACCGGCTGCGCGCACCCATCGAAGTGGGATTCAGCCGCAACAAATCCAGGGCCAGCTGCATGCGCGTCGGCAGGTCGCCGGGCAGGAAGACCAGGGTGCCATCCAGGGGCGACGAGGATTCGCGGGATAGCCCGTAGTGCAGCACCCACGCCTCGCGCTTGCCCAAGGGCTCCAGGGCCGTCGATGTGTTCTTGAGCCAGGCGTCCACATGCCGCAGGAAGAATCCAGCGCGGCTGCCGTTGGCAAGTGCCTGGATGATGCCCTGGCTCGCACCCGCCTCCGCGCCCGTAGGGGCATGGCCCGCCAGCGCCTGGATGCGGGCCAAGCCGGGCCGCAACTGCTTCAGCCGAAGCAGCACCCCGGGCTGGGGTACCAGCTCAAGGGCCTTGGGGAGGGAGGTTCCGGCATCCAGCCGCGTCATCAACACCGGAGAGGGGATCCACTGGAAGCGCCACTTCCCGCCGCCATCCAGATGCAGGCCCAGGCCTTGGGTCCAGGGCCGTCCAAGCTGCGTGACGGGATCCAGGTATCCGTAGGGGTCCTTGTCCGGCAGCCGGTAGTTCTTGGCCAGCAGGAACAGCGCCACCTCATCGGGATCGCCGTGGGTGGCCAGGGCGGCCTTGGCCCACTGCTCCACGGGACGATCGCCCAGCACGATCAAGGCGGCGCGACGCTGGTCGGCACCACCATCCAGCTTCTCCACCAGGGCCTTCGTCTGCTCGGCGTAGGTCAGATCGAAGAACTTGCGGCTCTGCCAGATCGTCTGTCCGCGAGCGTCCTTGCGGTAGTAGCTCCAGGATTTCACGCAGTCCCAGGCCCAGTTCTTCGAAGCCTGGCTCGCCAGCGCGCCCTGGGCGCACAGCTCGCCGCCGACCAGAGAGACGCATACCCAAGCGAGTCCTCTCGCCCACTTTCCAAACGGCCGCACTGGAACCTCCGAGAATGACGCAGTCTATCAGGGGGCCGCTCGATTCATTCCTGGCAAACCAAGCCATTCCCCAGTGAATAATCTGCACGCGCCATCCCCCATCCCTATGACAGTGGAGGAACTCCCGGTTGTGGCGGTTCAGCCCTCAGTCTTTCGGAAGGCGCTCCCGGCTGGGCCAGGCGGTCTTGACGTAGGCGAAGATGGCCTGGGCGATGGCTTCCACATCGTTGCGCTCGTTGTTGAAGACGGCGTCGTAGTGCTGCACCTGGCGGATATCCACGCCCAGGCTCTGGCTGATGAAGCGCTCGCGCAGCTTCGAATTGATCTTCACGGTCTCCTCCGCCTCTTCCATCGATACATCCAGGCGCTTGGCCATGCAGGCGACCCGCCACGCAAAGCTGGCTTCCAGCCGGAAGTGGAAACAATTGCGGAGATGCGAGCACAGGGTCGCGCCGCCCCGCCCGACAATCACGGCGTTGCCGACCTTGGCGATCTGGACGAGACGCTTGGCCACCTTGGCGAAGGCTTCATCGTGGGTCACGTGACCGGAAGGGTGCAGCCCCAGGGCGTCCAGCGCCCTGGACATATCGCCCAGGCCCTGGAGCAGCGTCATGGAGATCCCCTGCTCGTCCGCGACCTTTTCGAGCAGAGTCTTGTCGTAGATGTTCCAGGGTTCCTCGGATGATGCCTCGAACAGGGCCTTGAGCCGCTCGGCCAAGGGGAACCCTTCGCAGCCAAATTCGCGGGAGATGGTGATCGTGGGGCGCAGCTTCGGCGCTTTCACATGGGACAGGCGGTACTGGAGCTGCTGCCAACCCGCCAGCCGCGTTTCCATCTCGGGGAGTAGGGATGACAGCGGCTTGGCCATGGGAGATCCTCGCGAATGAAGCCCAGACGGGAACGATCTGTGACGTGAAGCGTAGGGCGGAAGAAGGCGCACGCAAGAGGCATCCAACGACGCTATTTTGCGATGATCTAGAACTCCTTTTCGAGCCGTCGGCACAAAGTCTTGAGGATCTTGATGCGGCCGTAGAGCTTGTCCTCGCTTTCGACCAGGGTCCAGGGCGAGACTTCGGTGCTGGTGCGCTCCAGCATGTCGCAGATGGCCGCTTCGTATAGATCCCACTTCTCGCGGTTGCGCCAATCCTCGTCGGTGATCTTGAAGCGCTTGAAGCGGGTGTTCTGGCGCTCCTCGAAGCGCCGGAGCTGCTCTTCCTTTGAGATCGTCAGCCAGAACTTCAGAAGGATCGTGCCGCTCTGCACCAGCTGCTGTTCGAAATCGTTGATCTCACCGTAGGCACGCATCCAGTCCGCCTCACGGCAAAAACCCTCGACCCGCTCCACCAGGACGCGGCCGTACCAGGAGCGGTCGAAGATGGCGACCTTGCCGTGCCGGGGCAGATGACGCCAGAAGCGCCACAGGTAAGGCTGGGCGCGCTCTTCTTCCGTGGGCGCGGCGATGGGCACGATGCGACACACCCGCGCATCGACGGCTTGCGTGATGCGCCGGATGCTGCCGCCCTTCCCCGCCGCATCGCTGCCTTCGAAGACCATCACGACGGAATGATTCTTGAAATTCTTGTGCCGCGTCAGCAGGTTCAGTTCGCCTTGCAGCTTTTCCAGCTGCGCCTCGTAGTCGTCCTTTTCCAGCTTCTTGGAAAGATCCAGCCGCCGCAGGATGTTCAAGCCGTCGATGCTGCTGAAGGAGGGCGGCGCCTTGGGCGCGCTGGCGGGCACCTCCGGACGATCCAGGCGGGCCCGCAGGCGCTCCAGAATAATTTTGCCCACCGTGAGCTTCTGGTAGTGAGGATCCGTGGCCTCCACCACGATCCACGGCGCGTCGGCCGTGCTGGTCTGGCGCAGCGCCCGCTCGCTGACTTCGCGGAATGTGTCGTAGAGCTTGTGGTGCTTCCAATCCCGTTCGGTCACGCGCCACCGCGTCTTGGGATCCTTTTCCAACTTCTTCAGGCGCTTCTCCTGCGTCTTCTTGGAGAGATGCATCCAGAACTTGAGGACCAGCGCGCCTTCATCAATCAGCATCTGCTCGAAGCGCCGCACCTGCTCCATATCCTGATCCAGCCGCTCGTTGGCGATGTGGCCGTAGGCGCGCTGAAGGATGGGCCAGGAGTACCAGCTGCCATCAAAGACGCCCATCTTGCCCTTGGGCGGCAGCAGCCGCCAGTAGCGCCACATGTGCGGCCGCTCCAACTCCTCGTCGCTGGGATCGTCCAGGCCGTTCACCTGGATGTGCCGGGGATCCATCCATTCGTTCAGCGTGGAAACCACCGCGCTCTTGCCCGAACCGTCCACGCCGGCGACGAGGATCACCACCGGGAAGCGCTTGGCGGCCACCAGATCGTACTGCGCGTCCAGCAGCGCCTCGCGCAAGGCGGGGACCTCTTGCTCCCATCGCTCCTTATCGATGGCGTGACCCAGCTCAGCGGATTCGAACATGGAGACCTCCCATGGCCTGCGGGCCCAAACCGACTGCCGCACAGGGTTCGGTGACAGAAAGCGGGGGCGATGCCCATGTATCGGAGGATCCGTTGAGGAAAATGACTTCAGTAGCTGTCCAGGAAACCCGATTCGCGGCGTTCGACGAACAGGCTGCACCCTTCGATGGCCTTGGCCTCTTTCTTGGCCGTGGCCACCGCGGCGGCGATCTCGTGATGGCTGCTGAAGGCGCCCGAACGCGCCGGGACCGCACCGATGGAGAGGGAGAACAGTGGATGGAACACGGGTCGATGCAGGCGATCCTCGGAGGTGTACCCGCCTGCAGCCAGATGCTCTGCGCCAAAGAAGCGATCCCGACCGGCATGGAACCGCTCCAGGATCCGCTCGCAGCGCTCCCTCCAGTCCAGGCTGCGCATGACCACGAGAAAGTCGTCGCCGCCGATATGGCCAACAAAATCGCGATCTGGATCGCACACGGATTCCAGCAGCTTGCCGATCCAGTAGATCACCTCGTCGCCTCGCTGATAGCCGTAGACGTCGTTGTAGGGCTTGAAGTGGTCCAGGTCGCAGTAGCAGGCCACGAAAGGCACGTCCTGTTCCAGCAGGCTGTCCAGGTGCTCGTTGATGGGAACGTTGCCGGGCAGCTGGGTCAAGGGATTCGCATAGCGCGCGGCCTGGATCTGCATCTGGGTGATCTCGCGCATCAGGTCGTGGCTGCTGCCCATGCCCGCGTAGAATCCGCCCCGGGTGATGATGAATCCGTGGAGGATGTGCCGGGGATCCGAATCCAGCAACCGCTCGCTCAGCTCGTGCAGGCTGATGCTGTGCTCGACCACCAGGATGTTGCGGCTCATGATCGCCTCGCAGGGCTTCTTGCCGTACAGCTCGCGGCTGAAGGGCCGTGACATGGCGTCCAGAAACGCGTAGCGGTTGATCAAGCCCACGGGAAGGCCGTCCTTCACCACCGGAAGCGAGAGCAGTGACGGTTCTTTCAAAAACCGCTCGTGCACCTGTTCCTGGCTGGCATCGGGCCGGATGGAGGAGATGAACATCATCAACTTGGACGCGGTGGTGCGGCTCTGACTCATCCAGGCGGCCAAGCTCCGCTGTCCGTTCGCCCCCGTGCGGCGCATCAGCTCGGGAACAGGCACGGATCGGGGCACCGGGTTGGGTCGCCCCAACAAATAGCCCTGGCCGTACTCCAGGCCCAGGTCCATCACCACGGCCAGATCCGCTTCCGTCTCCAGCCCCTCGGCGACGATCTTCGCGCCGGTCTTGTGGGCGATCTCCTGGATGGATCGCAGGAACTGGTGCTTGACGGGATCCGTCGCCACGCCCTGGATGAAGTGTTGGTCGATCTTCACGTATTCGGGACGGAGCTCGGACCAGAGCCGCAAGCTGGAAAAGCCTTCGCCCAGATCGTCCATGGCGATGGCGAATCCTTGCTGGCGATAGTGGTCCGCGGCGGCCACAAGCTGCGCGAAATCCAGGCTGGAGCGACATTCTGTCAACTCGATGACCAGATCGTCCGGCGAAAGTCCCAGGCCCTCCATCTCTGCCAAGTTGATGATGGAGCCCGGAAACCCCAGCGCCAGTGCATCTGGGCTAACGTTCACGAATAGCTTCCGCCGCTGGCCGCTGCTGGAGAACGCCGCACTCAGGATCTGCACACAGGCCCGCTCCGTCTCGAACAGCAGCCCCGAAGCCGACGCCACTCCGAAGAGGTTCATGGGACTATGAAGCACCGAATCCGACGGACCTCGAATCAAGCCCTCGAAGCCGTGGACATCGCCCGTGCGCAGATCCAGGATCGGCTGGAAATGGGGCTTCAGGCGGCCCTCTTCCAGGATAGATCGCAGTTCCACGGCCAGCGCCTGGGCGCGGGACGATCGGCTTGAGGCACTGGCACCCGCATCACCCTTCGCCCCATCCCCGGCATCATCCGCATCCAGCCAAGGCATGGCGAATCCCCCTTCCGCGAGACCATCCCGTAACATTCCTTGCCAAAAGCCCATGGAAGCATTGCACGCCAACGCCGCGACAGGCCGGGTTCCACGCCGTAACAAGCCTGTAAACGCAACGGAGATCACCGCGCGCGAAGGTCTCCCGCGCCTCAGCGCGCGCGCCGCACCCGCACGCGCATCCGGCCGAATTCGTCCACGGCCAGCACTTCCCAGGAAAGGGGGCCGTCGTGGCCCTTGGGGGTTTCGCCGGGCCCCAGATTGAAGGCCGCGTCATCAAGCTCCCAGCGCCCGTTGGGGGCGCGGGGCAGCGGGGGCTGCGCGCTGCCCGGATGGGCGTCCACGACATGGACGGGGCCTTGGGGTTCGTCCGGCGTGAGCTTGGACGAGTCGATGGCGGCCACCACCAGCCCTTCGTGCCCCACGCCCCAGCGGTCCCCGATGCGGCCCCGATCGAAACCCCAGGGCCTGCGCACGTTCAGTTCCCAGAAACACCCCGGCTTCCGCAGATCGGGCACGATCAGGCGCTGGGGCAGACGGCCCGGCGCGCGTTCCAGCACATCCAGCCAGCCCGTCCAGGATCGTCCCGTCACGCGCTCTTCCGTCACTGTCTCGCGGAAACGCCCGCCGTACCACAGTTCGGCGCGGGTCCATCCCATGGGCTGCGAGGGACTGTATGCCACATCCGCAAACCATGGCCCCATTTCTGGATGATGGCGGTCCCATCCGCGGTACATGCCCACATCCATCAGATCCCAAATGCCAGCGGTCAGCGGGTGCGATTCGTCCAGGTAGAAATCGTCCACGCGGTGCTCGCCCATGGCGTGAAAGGCCTCGTGAACAAGATTGCCCAGGGGGGTGTCTTCGGGCAGAAAGAGCGCGGACCATTTGCATTCGCGATCCCACGGCAAGCGTTCCAGAAAGGAGATGGGCGAGTGGTGGGCGTGGTTAGTGGTGATCGTCTGCGAAGGCCCCGGCGCGATGATCCACAGATGATCCGGCTTGCCATCCGGGACCAAGGCGCCCGTGCGGTTGTTCACGCGATCCAGATCGCCCAGCTTCAGCCCCTTGAGCTGCGCGATGACCCATCGCACCAGGGCGCCGCGATCCTCATCACGCCGGGGCGCGGCGTGTTCGCGATCCACCAGATGGAGGATGGCGCCCTCTTCGAACTCCAGGCTGCCCTTGCTGACTTCGAAGAAATAGTTCGCCACACTGGCGACGCCGGGCTGGCGATAGAAGAAGCGCTCACGCAGCGTGTCATCACTGATGGCCGAGGCCTCGTCGGGAAAGTCCAGTCGCACGACCAGGGCCTTTTCCACGCGATGTTCGGGCGCGGGCGCAAGCGCGATGGGCGCCTGCCATTCGGCCTGGGGCACGAGATCCCGCTGCCAGCCGCTCTTCTCCACGACCAGGACATCGTCCGAATCGGCGAGTTCCAGAATGAAGCTCCCTTCCACATCTGTCGTGGCGATGGGCGGCAGGGGCGTCGGCCATGGATGGCGCAGCCGGTCGGGATACACGCTGACGCCGGGAAGCCCCAATCGCCCATCCGTCACCCGCCCCGTGACCGTTTTGGCGGAAAGGGGCATCGCCTGGAGCCCCAGGACCATCCCCGCGATGAATAGCAGACGCCGCATGTTCTCAACGATACAATGCTCGGTTCGAGGTCATTTGTGACGGATCCTTCTCTCATCCGCAATTTCTCCATCATCGCCCATATCGATCACGGCAAGTCGACCCTGGCGGATCGGCTGCTGGAGCTGACGAACACCATCTCCAAGCGTGAGATGCAGGCCCAGATCCTGGATGACATGGACCTGGAGCGCGAGCGCGGCATCACGATCAAGGCCCACGCGGTGACGTTGAAATACCCCGCGCAGGACGGCAAGGTCTATACGCTGAACCTCATCGACACGCCGGGCCATGTGGACTTCACCTATGAGGTGAGCCGCAGTCTCGCCGCCTGCGAGGGCGCGATCCTGGTGGTGGACAGCACCCAGGGCGTCGAAGCCCAGACCCTGGCCAACACCTATCTGGCGCTGGACAACGAACTGGAGATATTCCCCGTCCTCAACAAGACGGATCTGCCTTCCAGCGAGCCCGAACGCGTGCTGGAGGAGATCGATCAGGTCATCGGCCTGGTGGACATCGCCCATTCGGTGAACATCAGCGCAAAGACCGGCGAGAACTGCCTTCAGGTGTTGGAGAACATCATCAGTGTCGTTCCCGCACCCAAAGGCGACCCCAAAGCGCCGCTGCAGGCGCTGGTTTTCGACTGCTACTACGATCCGTACCGAGGCGTGGTCTGCCTGGTGCGCATCATGAACGGCACCGTGAAACCCGGCGAGACCATCCATTTCATGGCCAGCGACGGCGAGTACCGCCTGGACGAGGTGGGCGTCTTCAATCCCAAGATGACCAAAGTCGACGAAATGAGCGTGGGCGAAGTGGGCTACCTCGTGGCCAGCATCAAACAGCTGGCGGATGTGAAGGTGGGCGACACCATCACGCACGGCCTGACCCACAACACCAAGCCTTCCACGGTGATGCTGAAGGGCTTCAAGGAGCTTCAGCCTGTCGTCTTTGCGGGCATCTTCCCCACCGCCAGCGAGGACTACGAGGATCTGCGCGACGCCATGGACAAGCTGCGGCTGAACGACAGCTCGTTCCACTACGAGCCCGAAACCAGCCAGGCGCTGGGTTTCGGCTTCCGCTGCGGATTCCTGGGCCTGCTGCACATGGAAATCGTGCAAGAGCGCCTCGAACGCGAGTTCGATCTGGATCTCATCACCACCGCGCCCTCGGTGCGCTACCAGGTCTACCTCACGGATGACACGGAACTGGATGTGGATAACCCCGCCAGACTGCCGCCCCTGCCCAAGATCGCGCGCATCGAGGAACCCATCATCGAGGCCACCATTCTCACGCGTCCCGACTTCGTGGGCGGTCTGCTCAAGCTCTGCGAAGACCGCCGTGGCATCCAGCAGAAGCTGGAATACGTCGGCAAGGACCGTGTGATGCTGGTCTACGAGCTGCCGCTCAACGAAGTGGTACTGGATTTCTACGACCGCCTGAAATCCATTTCGAAGGGCTACGCCAGCTTCGACTACCACATGAAGCTCTACCGCGAGAGCGATCTGGTGAAGATGGACATCCTGGTCAACAGCGAGCCCATCGACGCGCTCTCCGTGCTGGTGCACCGCAGCAAGAGCACCACGCTGGGACATGCGCTGACCGTGAAGATGAAGGACGTCATCCCCCAGCAGATGTTCGACGTGGCCATCCAGGCCGCCATCGGCGCCAAGATCATCGCCCGCACCAACGTCAAAGCCCGTCGCAAAGACGTGCTGGCCAAGTGCTACGGCGGCGATATTTCGAGAAAAAAGAAACTTCTGAACAAGCAGAAGGAAGGCAAGAAGCGGATGAAGTCCATCGGCAACGTAGAGATTCCCCAGGAAGCCTTCCTGGCGATTCTCAAGGTTGGGGAAGACTGATGCAGATGCGATCCGATGGCCTGAATCCGCTGCGGATGAGCCCGAAGCAGGAGCGGAGGGCGACTTCGCCGCAGGCGAAGTCCAAGGGGCGCGGGCCATGGATGGCGCGCGTCAGATCCATCGGCAACGTAGAGATCCCCCAGGCCGAGTTGCCATCAGCCTGCGAGCGGACAGGACTCGATGTCCTGTCCCGAGCTGACCTGATGCAACGAGGTTTCCTGGCGATCCTCAAGGTCGGGGAGGACTGATGCAGACCGTTGAACTGAGCGAGCAACCCACCCCCGCGAAAGCCGAGGTCAAGAGCCTGACGGGCATCGTGCTGACGGGTCCCCAGAAGACCATCGGCCTGATGCTGCTGCTGGGACTGCTCTACTGGCGCTTGTGGCGGCGCAAACGGTCGAAAGACCGCATCTGCCCGCACTGCGGCCACCGGAATCCACCCCACCGGACCAATTGCACCGAGTGCTCCGCGCCACTGTTCCTCGGCGAGTAGCTTGGCAAGCCGAGGAATGAATCGGACGGCATTCAAAACAGTATCCGGCGAGCAAAAGCCCCGAACGAATTCGGGGCTTTTGCTCGGGCAGGGCCCTGTAATCGGGGGGATGGGTTAGAGGTCGATCTCGCCCACACCCAGATCGTCGGCGGACTCCTCGGTGCCATCCTGGATCGCAGGAGAGACATCCAGATCGTTCTCCTGGCCCAGCATGTCGCTGGCGGAGCCGTACATCTGGCCGATGGTCTGCTTGCGGGTCTCCAGCGTCTGGATGAGTTCCTGCACGCGCTTGATCTCATCGTTGAGATGCTGCCATTCCGCGCGGATCGTGTTGTTCATCTCCGCCACTTCCTGACGGCAATGCTCACGCGCCTGCTGGTAGAAGACCTGCTGTTCTTTCGTCAATTCCATGGGAGAACTCCGGGAAAGGTGGGTGTGTTCAAGTGAATGTGTCAGCGATGTCTGAATGGAACGATCATACCCCCGCGAGCGATTCCGAGCACGAATCCTCACGCATCAACGCCTCAACAGCCAGAACGTTGCGGCGGCCATGATAAGCGCCAGCCCGAGCAAGGCCGGAAGAAGCCAGCGGTGCCCGGCGCCCTCTCCGCGCTCTTCGCTCAACTCGGGCGGGGGCGGAAGCATCTGCGGCGCGTTCTTGGAAACCACCTTGGGGATATCCGCGCGCGTGGGTTGATCCTCCACCACGGACCGCACATTGGCGGTCGGTACCGAGGGAATGTCACGGACCGCGAAGCGCTCCGCTAGCAGTTGCTCCAACTGCTCCTTGGTGCCCTTCAACAGCGTGTTCGAGTATTCCGCCACATCGTGATCCGTGGGCTCGTTGCCGTGCTTGACCAGCAGGGCTTTCAGATCCCTCTCCATGAAACGCGCCGAGACGTAGCGCTGATCCACGTTCTTCTGGAGCGCCTTCTCCAGCACGCGAGCCATATCAGGCGAGACGGCCGGATTGACCATGCGCACATCCTGGACCTTGCCCAGGCGTACTTTTTCCAGCACGCCCAATTCGCTATCGGCCTGGAAGCAGCGTTCGCCCGTCAACAGTTCGAAGAGCACCAGCCCCAGCGAGTAGATGTCGGAGCGGTTGTCCAAGGGGGCGCCCAAAGCCTGCTCGGGGCTCATGTAGAGCAGCTTGCCCTTCAAGGCGCCCGCCATGGTCTGGGTGCTCTTGGTGGCGGCCTTGGCGATGCCGAAATCCACGAGCTTGACCGCGCCCTCATTGCCAATCAGCACGTTCTGAGGGCTCACGTCGCGATGCACCAGCTTGAGTTCCTTATCGTTCAGGCCGCGCTTGCGATGGGCATAGTCCAGCGCCATGGCCACCTTCATCGTGACGAAGGCCGCCACGGGCTCGGGCACGGGGGTGCGGTACTCGCGGACCTTGCGCAGAAGGCTGCGAAGATCCTTGCCGTCGACGTATTCCATGGCGATGTAGTAGAACCCGCTCGCCTTGCCGAGATCGAAGATCTGAACGATGTTCGGATGCGTCAACTGAGCCGCCAGCTTGGCCTCGTCGATGAACATCCGCACGAATTCGTCGTTGTCGGACAGATGCGGCAGGATGCGCTTGATGGCGACGATCTTCTCGAAGTTGTGAACGCCGCGCTGGCGTGCCTTGAAAAGCTCCGCCATGCCACCGACGGCGATCTTTTCAAGCAGATAGTAGTTGCCGAATTCCTCCAGGGGCACATCCCCTGCGGCAAGGCCCGCCTCCGGTTCGACCGGTGCGGCAGAGCGAAGCGGCGCCTGCCCCGCTAGTGGTCCCGCCGACTTGAGCGGTGGGCTCAGGGGCGAGCGCTCCACCGGAGTCGCGTCCGCGGGCAGGAATTCCAGCTCCAGAGAACCCGCTTCGCTCTCAGGCGCTGGGGAGGTGGCCTTCGGAGACGCGGCCTTCGGGGAAGCCGTCTCCGGGGAAGATGGCCTCGGCGCGCTGCCTGCCTGGGGCGCTCCAACACTGGGCGAGGCATCAAAGGGATCATGGATGCCGGAAAAGCCGCTGAGCGTGAAATCGGTCATGAGCTTCGGAGCCGATGACTTGGCTTCGGGCGTCTCGTTCAATGGCCCAAGCAGATCTCCAAACAATTCAGGCAGGATCGGAGCAGGAGTTGGAGCCGGGACTGGGGCCGCCTTGGCTTCAGGCTTTGGGGGATGTGCGGCTCCACCGCTCGGAGTCTTGGAGGCGAAAGAAGGAATGGGAACCGGTGCCGTGGAGAGATCCCTCCCCTTCGCGGTCTTGGCCGACGAGGTCACGGTATGCACCGTCGGGGTCCGGATGATCGGTGCCTGGATCGTCGTCACCGAGCGCCCAGGCGTTTGCGGCGAGACGTTCCGGTTCACGGTTGGATGGCTCAGCGGAACCTGCACAAGCGTAGGCACGGGCGCAGTGGCGTGAGCCTTCGGCGTGAGTGCCGGCGCGGGTGCAGATGGACTCGGCGTTGGAACCCGGTGCAGAGGGGGTTGCTCGGCCTTCCTGGGGGGCTCGGGCGATCCCATCGGTGCCTGGGCCGCAGGCGCTGCGGAAACGGGGCTTTCGATTTCGGCCAGGATATCGCCAAAGAGATCTTCCGCCGTCAGCTTGGCCCCGCTCTGCACGCGCGGCAGAAAGCCTTCCAGGACTCCAGGCCACTGGACCGCGGGCAGCTTCCGGGCGAGTGCATTGGCTCCCGGGATGCCGCTGACCGCACCGCCATCCTGAACCACCACGACCGGGAGATCGGGGCGGCGGTTCCGCAGTGCCGTGACCGCCTGAACCGCTGCGTCGCCCGAATGCGCCGGGTCCAGCAGCACCATGCCCACCTCCGGGCTTTCGGACTTGGCGGCTAGATTGCCGACAGTCAGCGTCCAATCCACGGACCATCCCCCATCCGCGAGGGAGCGTTCCAGCTCGGGAGTCCTCAGGGACTCACCATCCAGGATCAACAGAAGGGGAAGTGGCATGTTTGCTCGATGGAAACGGAAAATTCTAACCCTCCCGGCACCACCTCGGCAACCGCAAAGCAACCCCGCCCGTCTTTTGCCTGGGAAGAAAGCCCCTTCTCGTGTATTCTGGTCGACGGCCCTGAATGGATCTGGATCCTTTCCGGGCGATTCCAAGGCGGAAGGAGGTGTCCACACATGCCACTGGTTAAGATCAAGGAAGACGAAACTTTCGAAAACGCCCTGCGCCGCTTCAAGCGCAAGTGCGAGAAGTCCGGCATCCTCAGTGAGCTGAAGAAGCGCCAGCACTACGAGAAGCCGAGCGCCAAGCGCAAGCGGAAGATGCTTGCCGCGCGCAAGAAGACCCTCAAGCGCCTCGCCCAGGAGCGTCGCCTCATCGGTTGATGCTTTCGCGTTAGCGTAACGCCTAAAAGCCGCTCAGTCTCGACTGAGCGGCTTTTTTGTGCCCGAATCCCCTTCCAGCAGCGCCCAAAACCATTTGGGAACGGAGACGCTGAGCTTTGCCAGAGGCTCGCCCTCAAGGCGCCCCCTCCACAACGATGACAATTTTCTTCCCATTCGGCTCGATGTCATGATTGTGATTTCAAGGCCCTGGGCGCGACCCATGGCGTCCATTCATGGGGCATGCGATTGATCTTTCTGGCCTTCACATTGGTGGCGCTGTTTCTCCAGATCGGCTACAGCCGACTGCTGGCCAAGCTGCTGCCACCCTTCCTGCGGCGCTGGAATCCATGGATCCTGCTGGCGCTCAACCTGCCACTGTTGTTGGATGTGTGCCTGAGGGCCGCCCACCTGGGAATGCCCGGCACCTTCTGGGTGCGTTCGCTCGGGCGCATCGGCTTGATCCTGCAGGCCCTGGCAGCGCTTCACCTGGCGACCTGGGGACTGACGATCCTCGCCGGGCGCTGGAGACAACGACGCCACAGGAAAGTCCTGGTGGACGAGCAGCGCCGCGCATTCCTGAGAAATTCCATCCTGACGAGCAGCGGCCTGCTGCTGCTGGCGGGATCGGGTGGCGCCGTTCAAGCCTACGGCGATCCCGAACTCAACCGCTTGAATCTTCATTTTCCCGACCTGCCCCAAGGCATGGATGGGCTTCGCATTCTGCATCTCACAGATCTCCACGCGGGGCCACTGGTTCGGAAAACGACGCTCTTGCGCTGGCGCACGCTGGCGGAACGCGAACGGCCCGATGTCGTGATCATCACAGGGGATTTCGTGGACAGCCAGCCCGACGAGATGACTGCCATCGAAGAGGCCTTTGGCAGCTTTTCCGCGCCCCTGGGCCGCTTTGCCATTCTCGGAAACCACGACTACTTCACGGATCCACGGCCCATCTGGAAAAGCTTGGAGCGCATGGGGTTCCAGTGCCTTGAGAACGCCCACGCGCTGATTGAGCGCAACGGCTCGCACATTGTCGTCTTTGGCTTGCAGGATCCCATGGCGCGCAACGGCCAGTTCCGAGGACTCCGCTTCGGGCCGGGGCCCATGCCGCGGGACGTGGCGCTGCGCATGCCCCAGAGTTGCTGGCGCTTGGCCCTTTGCCATCGCCCCAGCAACTGGAACCTGGCCCTGGAAGCCGGCGCCCACCTGACGCTTTCGGGCCACACGCACGGCGGACAGATCAACCTGGTGCCCGGCGTTTCCAGTGCGAAGCTCATGGGGCGCTTCACCTCAGGGATCTACCGCGAAGGCCATCGCCTCCTGTTTGTGAACCGCGGCCTCGGCGTCGTTGGATTGCCCATGCGGGTTGGCGCCCCCCCCGAAATCTCCCTGCTTACCCTCCACCGAAGCGAAAATCCGGCTTTGCATTCCCGCGAAAATGAGATAGCATCTTTTTTCGCACCAAACCGCGGCCCCATCGTCTAGCGGTTAGGACGCCGCCCTCTCACGGCGGTAGCAGGGGTTCGAGTCCCCTTGGGGCTACCAAGCAGGCACCTGGAGAAATCTAGGTGCCTTTTGTTTTATTCCGGCATCTATCGTGCGGGAATCGGGGCCGTGCTCAAACCGTGCTCAAAAGATGTTCCCGAACCAGGACATCCAGAGGCGGTGGATGGCGGACAGCAGGACGGGCTCCAGGGCACACATCAGGGAGCAAGTTCGGCCTTCACTCTTTCCCATTCGGGTATGAGTCCCACCACCGCTCTGGGGGGACCCGAGGGAACGAAACTGGCGATGAGGGGAGTTGGGGGCCAATTTGAAGCTCTCTTCCGTAGTCACGGACACGCTTGGTGTCACGAGTCGCCTGATCCTGAAGGCCCTTTACAAGGGTGAGACAGATTCCGAAGTGTTGGCTGAACTCGCCTGCAGGCGGCTTAAGGACAAGCGAACAGAGTTGGTGGAGGCCCTGCGCGGTCACGTCATGGCTTTGGCGAATTGGCGAAGGCTTGGAAAACCAGGCTCCCATCGGTGCACAGGATGGCGCCGGAACGCAGGGTCGGGAGACCATGGACCAGGGCGGGTAGACGTTCCTCACACTTTTTTTGGAGGGCAGGCTGGACCTTCAGGTAAGCAGCCACATTACCGCGAGCGTTAACTGAACACATTCGGTTGGACCAAGGACAACAGCGAAGATGCCTCCAGATAACGCCAATGTATACAGCAAGTAGTGCCGTTTTTTTGGGCTTGCGCACCCGGCCAGAAGGGCATAGCTTCTTCTACCCAATCCTTGGATGGATCGTGGGATTCCAGGAGCGTCACCATGCCGACCCAAGTCATCTCTCCCCGACCCAAAGGCCGAGGCCCGCCGACCTGAGGCGGAGATAACCTCCGACTACAGCCGGAATTTGCCTGAGCCGAGGTCTTGGCTATTAACAACCAAGGCAGTCGTTCCATGCGGCCGACATGATGTCACATTTTGCAGGCGCGAGCTTAATGTTTATATTGATTACATTTAAGAACAGGGGCAAGTCGGGCCGTGCCCAACCTTGCTTATTCGACGGACAGATATTCAGAACTAAGACCCCATAAGGAGATGCCTTTGAAGATGAGAAATGAATACAGGGAGATGTCTCTCCCTAGACTGGCTGTGTCCATTCCAAAGGCCTGCGCTGCCCTCGGTTTAGGACGGACCACATTTTACGCCCTGGTGAAGGCCGGGCAGATCCGCGTCGTGAAGCTCGGACGCAGGACGTTAGTTCCCATGGAAGAGCTGGCCAAGCTGCTGGCCCCGAAGGTCGATGGGGGTGCTCAATGAGCCTCCAAGACCCCGAACAGATCCTGGCCGCTTTTCAGACAAGCGCGCATGATGGAACGCCACAACCTGTGGCCCTGCCAATCCTGGAACCCATCGGCGCCTTCAGCCGATTCAAAGGGCAGGAGCACCGCGTTGGTATTGCCGGGAACTCCCAGCCACAAGCGATCCGCATTGAGACCTGGGACACAGGCCAAGCTGGCGAGCTCGCCTTCAAGCGCGGGATCACGCTCTACCCATGCCAGGTGCTACCCGTCCTGCAGGGACTGCTGAACGGCATGACGATGGCCGCTGAAATGGAGGCTACGGACCCGGAACACCATCCGCCCTTGCCGTGTCGGCTTGTCGAAGCGATCGGTCCCGGTGGAATGGTTCACCTCGCCCTGGAGCGCTACCGCGAACGACTCCAGGTGAAGGCTTCTGGGCCGCTCGGAGATTGGCTCACGTTGGACCTTCCATCGGCTCATCCGGTGGGGGCGCTCATCGCGCAGGCCTACGAGCAGCGGTTCAGTGTGAGCCTCGTGTCAACACCCGACGAAGGTATCCCCTTCTAGGCACGCGCGCAGGGAGTGGGTCTGCAAGGGCTCGCTCCCTGCCAAGGATGTTGACCATGAACCTACACACTGTCTGCCCGCTTTGCGGGCGTGCGGATGCGCTATCGAAGCCCTGGCCCACCAGGGATGGACGGTATGCCCGCACCTGTCACGGCATGAACCGTCAGGGCCATCTTGGCCGGGTGTATCACTTCCTGGCTGAGTCCGGCGACCCATTGCATGCCTCGGATCCCACTGAGGCTCGGCTGTTCCTGCTCCTCGCTTCGGGGGTGCCTGCGGGTATTCGCGGCATTCCGGCGGCATTCCTTCAGAAGGCCTGCCAGATCAGCGTGATCGCACCTGCAGCACTGGAGCGGATCTGCGCAGCCTCGGATCCCATGCTCGGCCAGTGGGGACGGGAGGTTGCTTCGCGGCATCGGGTCATCACCCAGCTGCCCATCACGCGCGGGGCGGCCACCATCGGCCTCCAGCTGCGCGGGATGAGATTGAGTGGCAATGCCGCAGACCACGCCAAGGAGATCCGCACCCTTGGGCGAGGGGATGGCCTGTTCATCCCCTCCTACCGTGGATGGAACCCCGCCGCCGTCGTCATCCACGAAGGTCCCTGGGGAGCTGCCTGCGCGATGTGGGACGCCCGAAACTATGGGAGCCGCGACATCTTCTCCGTGGCCATCCTGCATGCCGGGATTCCAGCCTTCGTCGTGCAGGACACGCTGGATCTGATCTTCCCAGGCGTCCCTTGCTTCAGCCTCATGGACCAGGATCCTGCGGGCGTGGCTGCCCGCGCTGCGCTCCTGTCCGTGGCCAAACCCATCCTGATCACCGGGGCGGGCCCAGGTAAGGACTATCGCGACCTGATCGAGGAGGTCCGCTTTGAGCGCCTTTCCGAAATCCTCCGCGCCGAGTTGCGGAAGATGGAGGGGCAGCGATGAGCGGAACAACTCAAGCTGCCGATGTGTTCGCGCACTTCAAGGCGGCAGAGGCAGAGCCGAAGCCCGCAGCAACGATCCCCCCGATCAAGGTGCTGAATACCAGCGACTGGCCGAACACCATCCCGCCCGATCCACGATGGCTCATGCCGGAGTTGCTCGCGGCTGGGGAATCCGGGATCCTCGCCGGTCGATCCAACTGCGGCAAGGGGCTCTTGACCCTTCAGATTGCGGTTGGCCTTGCCTCCGGCTGGGGTGTGTTCAATGGCTTGGGCGCCGGAGACGCCCGAGGCGTTGTCTTCGTGGAGATGGAAGATTCGCCGGAGGAACAGCATCGCCGGTTCAAGCGCCTGCTGGACTGGTGGCGTCTTTCCCCGGATTGGACCCAGGATCACGAGGCGTGCCTTGCGCGCAACTTTGCGCTCATGGTCCCGGACTGGAAGTCTGAGCAGGGAAAGACGCTGCCCAGCATCCTGCCGAACATTCTCGCCGAGTGCGCAAAGCAAAAGACGCTCGGCGTCGAGACCGGGCTGATCGTTCTGGACACTCTCGCTGCCCTGAGCGAGGGTGACGAGAACGCCGTGGAGTCGCAGCGCGGCCTTTGGCCAGCCTGCTACGAACTGCGGGATGCGACTGGTGCCTGCGTTCTGCTGGTCCACCACACCCGCAAGTTGACGAGCCAGGGGAAGCCACTCCGGCTCCATGATCGCCTCGCGTTCGATTCGCTGCGCGGCTCGTCGGCCATCGTGGGCGGGGCTCGCTTCGTCGGCCAGATGGAAGCCTTGACCGCTGCGGAAGCCGCGAAGCTGAACCTGGACGAAGAGAAGGCCCAGCGTGGCGGATACGTGGCATTGGGCATGACCAAGGTGGTCAGCGGTCCCAAGGGTGGTGCCTTGCTGCTGGAACAACGGGATGGCGTGGGTGGCGGCTTCTGGGAGATTCATCCAGACTCCGATCGCCTGATGGCTGAACTGCAGTCTCCGGCAGCGGCGGCCAAGCTGACCCTTGTCGAATCTGTCCTGCAGTCCATTGGACTGGGGCTGACCGATCGCAAACTGCTGGCTCAGCGGCATTGGCCCCACGAACTGGAAGCCAAGGCTGCGGCGAATCTCAAGGCAGTGATGAACCACCTGAGAAACCGCCACCACTGGATTGAGCCGGGGCTGTCCATGGCCCTGACCGATGCCGGGAAACGGCAGCTGAAGAAACTGAAACATGCGGAGCAACCGTCTGGCGATGATGCTGACGACCGCGACTAATTTCCATACAACTAAAAGGTTAGAAATATGAACACGAAGGATCCACGTCCACTCTTGATGGACATTCTTGAACGTTGTGCCACAGGACGCCTACCCAAGGCGGCACGGGATTTTGCCAACGGCGCATTGGAAACGGCGAACGGCATTTACGACACCATGGAAGACATGGGGAATCGATTGATGGACGTTCCCACTGAAGCACAGGCGGCAGCGTTGAACCGCATCCACAGAGGGGCCTGCAAGTGGCTCCACCTCAAGCCGGAAGCGTAGGAGGTGGCCATGGGATTAGCTCTACCATTTCACCACCCTGTCCTGCGCAGCGGCGACCTGCCATTTTCCCGTCGTGAGGCCTGCCGCAAGAAGCTGGACGACTCCAAACGGTACGCCATCACCTACGAGTCCATGGTTCCCGGCTCCAGCGCGAGCTTCGCGTCATTCCCAGAACAGGTGCCTGCGGCGATTGCGTCCTTCCTGCTACAGGAAGGGCGCAGGCCCTATTCGCACCAGAGCGAGACGGCTGTTGAATTCCTGGGCAACCAGAAGAACGTGGTGCTCAGCACGCCTACGGCCAGCGGAAAGACCATCTCCTTCCTGGCCTCGGTTCTCAGCGCGCTCATTTCCGAACCTGGCAGCACGGCCCTCATGGTCTACCCCATGAACGCGCTGGCCACGGATCAGCGAAAGGTGCTCAAGGATCTGGGCTTCAAGGAGGCAAAGACGGGGCTACTGGAGCTGGAACTGGGCGGGGTCACCATCCGTGCCGGGCTCCTCAATGGCGATACCCCCGAAAAGACCCGGCGCGCCCTGCGGTCACAAGGGAATCTGATCCTCACCAACCCCTCGGCCCTGCACCATGTCCTCCTGGCGCAGTCCGGGCGCGCCTACAAGGATGGTTCCAGCTGGAACGCCTTCCTGTCGGGCCTCCGGTGCCTCGTTATTGACGAGGGGCACAGCTACAACGGGGTTGGCGGCACCCATGTCGCTCTCACGTTCCAGCGTCTCTGCATGCTCGCTCGCAAGCGGGGTGGAGCTGTGCCTCGGGTGCTCATGGCTTCGGCAACCATCGGGAACCCAGTGGAACACGCCGAGAACCTGACGGGGCTCGGCAACTGGGCCCTGGTGGATCGCTCCGGGGCCGCCACCTTCGAGCGCCAGATCAAGATCGCTGTGCCCACACTTCACCCGAACGGCAAGACAGACTGGCACCCCAGCCTTGTTGCCCAGGACCTAGCTCTGGAAGAGCGCGCAAGGGGGCGGCGTGTCCTGATCTTCTGCAACTCCAGGAACGCCACGGAGCGGATCGCAGACCGGATCAATCATGATCTGGGGTTCGAAGTGGCTGTTCCCTTCCATGCGGGCATCCCTTCCGAAGCCAAGCAGAAGACCCTGGAGCGCATCTTGGCGAAGCAGATCGAGATCGTCTGTGCGACCTCCACGCTGGAACTTGGTGTCGATATTGGGGGCCTGGATACAACCATCATCCTGGGGCACCCCGGTGACCATGCCGCATTCAACCAGCGTGCGGGTCGAGTGGGGCGAACGGGCCAAGGACTGGTCTATCTGGTGCTGGACGAAAGCCAGCACCCCATGAATATCTTCCTGCGTCATACGCCCACGGCGATCCACTGGGCTCCAGAGTGCCGCACCATCTATCCAGGGAACCGCTTTGCTGCGGTCCAGCACGCGGCCTGCGCCTTCCTGGAGACTCAGGATGAGCGATTGGTCCAGGAGGCATTCCCGCAGCTGAAAGAGGAGGAGATCCAGGCCGCCATTACCGCAGGGCCTCACAATCGGGTCAACTTGATGGGCACGGGGAACTTTGGACAGTTCAAGGCCCTCGATCCCGAAGGCAAGGTCATTCAGGAACTGGGCGGAGAAACGGCCCTGCTGAACTGGCACATCGGAGCTTCCATCCGGAATCCCAGAGGCGACTACTTCACGGTCACAGAGGTGGACCTCAAAGGGCAGCGAGTTCTCGCAGAACCCGATGGCATGCGGCATACCACGCCCAAGGTCACCATCCGCGCCATTCCCGACATGGATACCTTGGTCGAGGTTCCAGACCTGCCGCTCCAGGGGGTCCAAGATGCTGTGCAGGGCGACTTCGATATCCACCAAGTCACAGAGACCTATACCGAAGTGGTCCAGCAGGAACAAGGGCCGGACCAGATCCAGGTCCGTGCCATCCCACCCACAGACCAGAACCCGCCCATCGGCTTCAACACCCGTGGGGTGGCCTTCGTTATCTCTGAGTATGCTCCCCTTGTGGAAGCCATCCTAGGCAACCTCGGGGCTGGAGAAGTCATCCTCGATGCGATGGCCCAGACGGTCGGGCTGTTCGTTCAAGCGCGCGGTCAGGATGTGCCCGTGAAGATCTCCTCCGATGAGCGTGGCCTTGCCTTCCTCATCTTCGACTTTGCGGAGGGGGGCATGGGGTGGGCCGAGGCTCTGGCACCGAAGCTGGACGTATGGATAGCCGCTTCGGGTCGAGCCCTGCTTGATTGCTCCTGCGGGATGTGCGGGTGTCCCCGCTGCAGCCTGGGAGAGCTGAGAGGGCATCCGCGCAGAGAGGTGGCCGAGGCCATGGTGAGGGCTGGAATTCAGGCTCCGACCATGTTCGAAGCCAGCTAAGCGGCATCTGTCAGGCCAATCAGCCAAAACAGAGAGAGGGGCAGTCGGGCCTTCCCGGCTGCCCTTTTGTATTATCGCGGGCCAGGCATCAAAAGTCGGGCCCAGAAAGCTTCTGGAAAAGCAGAACCTTCAGGCATCAATCTCCGCCGCTCACAAAGGTGATGGCCTCCCTGCAGATGGTGTAAAGCGTCGCGTTTCCGGAATTCGGCATCCAGCACAACATCACTGAGGCGCATTCGCCATTCTTGGGGTGCTCGATGGGGCTGAGGTTGATGAAGGTGTTATTGGCGTTGTTCTCGCGCAGTTCCTTCTCGCGTTCGAGCCTGGTCAAAGGGCGCATACCTCTTCCTGGCACATAGATTCCACGCGCAGCCCAGATGGCGGCGTCATTGCTGACGAACGTCATGAAGCGCGGCTTTGTTTCATTGAAAACGAAGACAGCGAGGTATTTCGGTCCTTTGTCTTCCTTCTTCTTCACCGTGGGCGACAGGATCTTGACGTGAATCAGGCCCAGGCCCGATGTCTGGATCTGGGCCTCTTCAACGACGTTGATGCAAGGCCAGGATGAAATTTCGGCAGCGATGCCTGCCTGGACCTTTCCCAGTAGCGCAAGGCAGATGCCCATCTCTGCTTGGAGATTGGGAGTCGAAACGGGTTGATTCGATGCCCATTCCTGAAAGTCGCTCAATGCATTCTCGGCCTTCCTGCGCAGCTCGGCCTCTGATTTCATGCCGCCAAGCCCATGGGAGATGAGCAGCCGATAGCGGACCCGGCCCAGATCCAATCCGAGGATGCTCGGAGAAGGCCCCGCACAGCTCTCCCCCAATTCGCCTTCACCGCCAGCACTGGCAACAGGGTTCTGTTGGGCGGCTTTCAAAAGTGCTTTGTGCGCCATCTCCCAGGCCATGTGGGCGGCACTGAAATCTTTGCGGTTTTCGGCATCAAACGCCTGTTCGATCTGCGCCTTGGCGGGAGCCATGTACGTTGCGAGTTGTTCCGAAAATAACTCCTTTCGCCGCTTCTCAAGATCGAAAGTGGAGTTACCGCCGAGAAGGGTTTCATTCGCTTTGGCGGAATGTCCAATCAATCGATGCGCGAGAAGCGCGCCCCCAACGAGGAGCACAAGCCCGCTCAACGCTGAAGCCAGGATAAGGCGCGTTTTTGGATTGGTATTCATGGTCTGCTCCGAAGACATACGTATTGCACCAAGGGGTTCAAGAAATGGGGAGATTCAAGATCTTCGCACCTGGGGGGCTCGCCTTCACGCCACAATCCTTCCTGCCTTTGTCGCGCTCTCAATCAGCCAACCAGGAACCCTCAGCACGGGAATCGCGTGGGCCCGGGCGCATTCGATCTCGCGGGCCATGCCAGGGCTGCATTCCCCGCAGGCAATCAGGGCTTGGCACTGTCGGACCATCTGTTCGCAGCTCGACAGCACGGTTTCCCGCACCTGCAGGCCATTTTCTCCGGCTTCGTCCAGGAAGGTGAAGTTCAGGTGGGGCACGATGAGTGCGGCTTTCGGCATTACTGCCTGGGCCCATTGGGCCATGCGCTTCATGCCCACGACATTGGCCTCCATGGCCTCCCGGCTTCCATCCCCTCGGAAGGGGCCTGCCAGATAGACCAGGCCGGGATCCTCTCCCAGCTGTTGGCGCACGCCCATCCAGGCCGTGTCCAGCTCCCA
>DAOPYE010000018.1:0-36890 GCA_035352715.1 Holophaga sp.
CATCTCGATCATGTGCTCGCGCCACTTCTTGGCTTCATCGAGCAGATCCGCGGGAATCTCGCCATGAATGACCTTAAAGCCCTTGTCCCCTTCATCGAAGGTCAGGGCCTCCATGGTCACCAGATCCACAACGCCCTTGAGGGAATCCTCGGCGCCGATGGGAATCTGGATGGGCATGGGCTTGGCATGAAGACGCGTCTTCATCATCTCGACGACGCGATAGAAGTCCGCACCCACGCGGTCCATCTTGTTCACGAAGGCGATGCGGGGCACACCGTACTTGTCAGCCTGACGCCACACGGTCTCGGACTGGGGCTGAACGCCACCCACGGCACAGAAGACGGCGACGGCGCCATCCAACACGCGCAGGGAACGCTCGACTTCGGCCGTGAAATCCACGTGGCCGGGCGTATCGATAATGTTGATGCGGTGTTCGACGCCCTTATAGTTGCCGGTCTCGGGCGTCCAGGCGGCGGTGATGGCAGCAGACGTGATCGTGATGCCGCGCTCCTGCTCCTGAACCATCCAGTCCGTGGTCGCCGCGCCTTCGTGCACTTCGCCGATCTTGTGGATCTTCCCGGTGTAGTACAGGATGCGCTCGGTGGTCGTCGTCTTCCCGGCGTCGATGTGCGCCATGATGCCGATGTTGCGGTAGCGATCGAGGGCAGTGGTGCGAGCCACGGGATCCTCCTTCATGGATCAAAAAGCAAGTTGAAACGAAACAAAAGTGCGGGCCGATCGTTGGCTGATCGGCCCGAAATCGAGAGAACGCAGCCTACCAGCGGAAGTGAGCGAAGGCCTTGTTGGCTTCAGCCATCTTGTGAACGTCGTCCTTCTTCTTGATGGACGCGCCACGGAAGTTGATGGCGTCCAGAATCTCGCCCGCCAGCTTGTCGCGCATGGTGCGCTCGCCGCGGCTCGCAGAATAGAGCTTCAGCCAGCGCATGGCCAGAGACTGGCGGCGCGCCTGGGCAACCTCGACGGGCACCTGATAGGTGGCGCCGCCCACACGGCGAGACTTGACCTCAACAGAGGGCTTGATATTGTTCAGCGCCTTCATGAAGCCCTCGAGAGCGTCCTCGCCGGTCTTCTTGGCGACGATCTCAAGCGCTCCGTAGATGATGCGCTCGGCCGTGGCCTTCTTGCCGCACTCCATCAGGACGTTGACGAACTTGGAGATGACGATGCTGTTGTAGACGGGATCCGGCAGGATCTCACGCTTGGTAGGGGTGGAACGACGGGACATGTTCTATCCTCCTACTTCTTCTTCGCGCCAGCAGCGGCAGCGCCGGCCTTGGGCCGCTTCGCGCCGTACTTGGAACGGGACTGGTTGCGACCATTCACACCCGTGGCGTCCAGGGTGCCGCGCACGACGTGGTAGCGCACACCGGGGAGATCCTTCACGCGGCCACCGCGGATGAGCACGATGCTGTGCTCCTGCAGATTGTGGCCAACGCCGGGGATGTAGGTGGTGCACTCGATGCCGTTGGTCAGACGAACACGGGCCACCTTGCGGAGCGCGGAGTTCGGCTTCTTGGGCGTGGTGGTGAAGACGCGCGTGCACACGCCGCGCTTCTGGGGGCAAGCGTCGAGCGCGGGGCTCTTCGTCTTGTTCTCGTAAGTCGACCGCCCTTGGCGGATCAGCTGGTTGATGGTTGGCACTCCAACCTCCTGAAGAAGGCGCCTTGATGCGCCTGGACCCGAGAGGTCGAACACTCGCAAGCGCCGACGTCGGATGGATATGAAACACCGGCCCCGGACACGGGGCAGGAACCATCTAGCCTAGCAAAGCCTTGTCATCTGTCAAAGAAAGATTCCCAAGAGGCCTCAATGATTGTGGGCACATCCCGCGCAGCATCCCCCGCCCATCGCCGGAGCTGGGGTCGCGGGTGCCGCAGGAGCGGTGGCCGTGTTGCCGCTGGCGCTGTATCCCTGCGCGTACCAGCCTCCCCCCGCAAGGTTGAACGCCACGGTGGAAAGCTGTCGCTTCATCCCGTTGGTCGCAGCGCACTTGGGGCAGTCGTGTTCCATCGCGGCGGAAAAGCTTTCGAGTTTCTCTTCGGCTCCGCCGCAGGCTTCGCAGCGATATTCGTAGAGCGGCATGGCATCCTCTTTGTCAACGGCTTGACGCCGGAACCTTCCATTCTACTAGGATGCACCATGACGTCACTCGATCGTTTCTTCCGATCGCCCGAGGCCTTCCAGCGCGCCTTTCCCGCCCGCCCCAAGGCCCTGTGCTTCACCAATGGCTGCTTTGATCTCATCCATCCGGGCCACGTGAAGTATCTGGAGGATGTACGCGCCCTGGGCGATTTCCTGGTGATTGGACTCAACAGCGACGCCAGCGTGGCGCGACTGAAGGGCCCCAGCCGTCCGCTGCAGAACGAGGAAGCGCGGGCCATGGTGCTGCTGGGCCTGCGCAGCGTGGACGCCGTGGTGCGATTTGACGAGGACACGCCGCTGGAGCTGATCCAGGCCCTGCAGCCCGATATCCTCGCCAAGGGCGGCGACTACACGCCGGAAACCGTGGTGGGGCGCGAGATCGTGGAAGCCAGGAATGGAAAGCTGGTGCTGATCCCGTTCCTTCCGGGACACAGCACCAGCACCATCGAACGCCGCATCAAAACCGGACGCGGCGTCACGCTCGAATGATCGCTACTTGAAGGTGTTGATCAGGATCGCCAGCGGCGTCAGCGCCTGCAGATTCTCCTGCCAGGTCACATCACGACGAATCCGCTGCGGCACCAGCACCGCGTCGCCCGGCTCGACGGAGCGATGGCTCACCCAGGTGTCGACGATCCGCCCATTGGCCTTCATCAGGCGCACCGACCCCTTATCCGCATTACGCGTGTATCCGCCTGCGCGCTTGACGAGATCGCCGACCGTCATGCCGCTTTCCGCCTTGTAAGCGGCAAAGGGGCTCGCCGTCTCCCCGATCACATAGACCGTCGAAGTCTTGGTGGGGAAAACGATTTCATCGCCATCCTGGAGTTCAAGATCCCCATCTTTGCCCTTGGCCAGCAGACTAGGCACATCCACCACCAACCGACTCAGGCTGCCAGTTTCCAGGCCATGCAGCAAGGGGCTGTTCTGAAGAGCGCCCGAGGTCGCGTTCCGCTTCGTCTCATTCAAGCGCGACAGCGTTTCATTCAATCCGTTCGATGTGGGATCGGACATTTCAATCCCGGAGAGTTCCGCAGCCTTGGCCTTCTCGGGATCCCCGTCACCCATCTTGCGCAGGAACACCGCCGCCTGGGGCATGGCTTCGTCCGTCAGGCCACCCGCGCGCTCCACCACCTCCCGCAGCGTCGTCTTGTTGGATTCCAAGGCATAGACGCCCGGACGCTTCACCTCGCCGCTGAGCTTGATGGAGCGCATGGGGCGGTAGTTCGGCTTCGCGTAAACGCTCAGCTGGTCGAAGGGCTCCAGCAGGGGATTGATCGCGTCATCCTTCAGATCCACGGGACTGCCGTCCTCGGTGGACAGCAGGCGCGCCAGGTCCAGACGCTTGATTTCCGTGGCGCGACCCTCGCGCACATGGGCCAATTCCGCCACCATCCGGTCGGCGTTGCGCTTGGGAAGTCCCGCCCGGAACAACAGATCGGAGGCGCGCATCCCCGCCAGGAATTCAAAATTTCCGGGACGCTGCACGGGGCCCATGGCGGACACCACCTTGCGCAAGCGCAGATCGTCCGTGCGGTACAGATCCACGCGATCGCGATCCTCCAGGGCCAGATTGTGTGCGGGATCGCCGTTCAGCGCCTTGGCCACATCGAAGGCCAGGAAGCGCTCCGTGCCATCGGGCAGGGTCCGGGTGATCTCGCCGCGGCTCAGATAGGTGTTCGGCAGGATCTGGCTATCTCGCTTCAGCAGATCGCCCACGTGCAGGCCTTCGGTGCGAGCGAAGTCACCCGTCGCCCGCGCCCAACCAGCGACCTTCACGACATGGGAAACGCGGTCCTGCAGCGGCAGGGCGGAAAGCACATCGCCTCGCCGCATCTCCGGCGCGGCCTTGCCATCGCCGTTCAAGGCCACATCCAGGGCCGTCCAGGCACCGCTGGCATCCAGGCGGCGCAGACTCAGACGATCCGGAGCCCCGCCCACATCCACGCCCCCGGCAAAATGCATGGCATCCACCGCCGTCTCACCAGGCAGCAGTTCGAACTGCATGCGGGGCGCGACGCCATCGATCTGCCAGCGGACCAGCCATTTCGGCTTGCCGCTCGTCTCGTCGGGAAGTTCGTCGGGATCATCGATGCGATGATCTCCGCGGGCGCTGGTTTTCATGGACTGGAGCTGCCGCGTCAGGAGCTCCAGATGTTGGCGAAGCTTCAGGGGATCCATCGGAAGTGGCTCCTCCCCTTTGTCCTCTCCCTGGGCGCTCCCCATGCGCTGGACATCATTGTTCGTGGACCAGAGGCCCGCCAGGCCTGTCTTCTTGGCCGGTTTCGAAGGCTCCGAGGAAGCCGGAGCGGCCACCGAAGCGCGCGACTGCCCCTGGGCAATGGCCGTCCGGGCTGCGGCATCCTCCATCCGGATGTTCTCCAGGAGCTCTTGAACCCGCTGGAGGCGCAGCCTCAGTTTGCGCTCCTCGCGGCTATCCTCAGGATGCTCCTCGTCAAGCTGCAGCCCTCCGTCCAGCAGACGGCGCTGGGCCTCCTTGGCTTCCAGATCCTTTGTTGCCGCAGCCGTCACGCGGGTGAACGCGCCTTCCAGCAGGACCGTATTGATGGCCAGGGGCACAAAGATGGTGTCGCCGTTGGCCAGGTAGAAGTTGGCGTTGCCCAGGCCTTCCGCCCGAAGTGGATAGAGATCCAAGGCGTGGACCATCTTGCCGCCCCGCAGCACCTTGATCTGCCGATAGCTGCCGATGGCCGTGGGGCCGCCGGCCTGCGCCAGCACGTTCACCAGGCTGCTCAGGCTGGGGACCACGTAGGAGCCGGGCTTGTAGACTTCGCCGGCCACCAGCACGCGCACCTCGCGCAGCTTCATCGCCTGGAGATCCACCGTGGTGTTGGAGAACTGCCGGCGCACCATGGATTGAACGGCCTCCCGGGCCTTGGCCAGGGAAAGGCCGCCCACCTTGACGGAGCCCACGTTGGGAATGATGAGCATCCCGCGACCATCGATCTTCGCCGGCGATTCGAAGGTGGCGCTTCCGAAGGCGTGGAGATTGAACTGATCGCCCGTCCCCACCACATATTCATCCGACACGCCGCCATCCGTGGAGGAGGCCCCCCGCTGGCGAAGTTCGAACAGATCGGCCGCAAAGCGGCGCGGTCCGCGCTCCTGGGCCTTCAACTTCCGGATCTCCTCGTCCAGGCGCTGATCTTCCAACGTGTTGGCCGGATTCTGCGCAGTGGAAGCATCCGTCGTCGGAAGCGTACTCCGCCCTGGCAGAGGACTGGCGCCCCCGGCTCCCAGTCCAAACCCCGCCGTCGCCCCGGAGGTCGCGGCCCCACTTGCCTTCATGGACTGAAGCATCGTCTGGGCATCCTGGGCAATCAGTCCCAGAGCCCCGAGCATCAAACACGAACGCTTTGCCAAACCAGCCATCACAATCCTCTTTTGCAGTGAATCCCGAATTGGTAATGGTATCGAACCGCGCCGGAACCGCCATACTCGAAGCTTGATGCTGATTTCTCTCCAGACCCCATTCCCGAGCGAAGTGCCCCTCTTGGGCGCGCTCGCCTTGGCCATGGGGATCGGTTCGCTTTGGCATTTCACGAAGGCCTGGCGGAGCTCTCGAAGGCTGCGAAGGGCCGAACACCTGTGGTTCAGCGGACAGCCCGCCCAACGCGTAATGTCCGCACTGGGGCCCCAAGGTGCCTTGACCTTTGATGGGGGAGAACTGGGATCGCGCCGCCACCATCTGCGCGGATTGGCGCTCTTCGCCCTGGGATTCCGGGAACAGGCCCGCACCGCATTCAGGGCATCCGCGCTGCTGCGGCTGCCGTTCTGGCAGCGCTGGCTTCTCCGCTTCTATTTCCGCTGCGTGCTGGGCCGCAAGGGGAACCGGGCCCAACGCCTGGGGCTTTGGCTGATGAAGATCGCGCCCGGCGTCGCCGGCCTGCGCCAAACCATCGCCCTTCAAATGCTGGACGCGGATCCAAGGTGCGCCTGGCAGATTCTGGTCGAGACGGTGCCGCTGGCCGCCGAGGACCCGCTGATGCTGGAAGAGCTCATGACGCTGGGACTCTCTCGGCTCCAATCCTCGGAGCGCCCCTACCCCCGCCTGGGCGTGCAGGAGCTGCACCCAGAGCTGCCCTACGTCTTTGAAGCTAGCCTCGATCTCCTGATCCACCGGCACGGTGATCCCCGCATCCCCTGGGACCGCTCGATGCCCGCGCGGCACTTCGCGCTGAAGGGACGCCACCGGGAGGCGGTTGCCCTGGCCCTCAGCGTTCCCCCCGTCCAGCGCTCCCAGGCCTTGTGGGAAGTCCTGGTCGTGTCCCTGCAGAACCTGAACGATGTGCGGGGCGTCCAGGAAGCGCTGGATCAGGGGCTCGAACTTTGCCCAACCTCTTTCCGACTATGGATGGAGCGCTTCTATGCCGCCATGGATCGCGAGGCCTTCGAGGATGGACTGGAAGCCCTGCGCCAGGCGAGGCGCCTCCTCACACCCGCCCCGCAGAAGACCCAACAGCGATACGAATGGCTGACGCAGCGGGCCCGCTATGCCCAGTGGATCGAGAAGGCGCCCCAGAGAGCCTGGGAGCTTTTGGAAAGGATCCCGCCCGATGAAGATGGAGGCAGGGTCCCCGAGCTGCGCGTGCAGGTGCTCGCGGATCTGGGCCGCTACGAGGAAGCCCACCTGGCCCTGGCGCCCCTGCTGGCCCTTCGGGACTCAAGCCAGGAGCTCCTCCTACTGGAAGCCGAGATCCTTGCGGGCCTGGAGGCCTGGGAAGCCCTGCTGCCCTATCTCGAACAGCACGCCGAAACCCTTCGGGAGCAGGCCGACTACTGGCATTTGAAGGGGCTCGCGCTATCCCATCTGCACGATCACGAAGGGGCCCGTGAACGACTGGAGCAAGCGGCCCACATGTCCCAGCGCAATATCCGATTCGTGATGGACGCGGGGCATGCGTGCATGGATCTGGCCGAGTTCGAGCGGGCCGAGGGCTACTGGCGGCAGGCACTGAAGCTCCAAAGCCAATCCGAGGAAGCGCTCATCCAGCTCGCGGAAACCCGCCGTGCCCTGCACGACACCGACGGAGCCAAGCGCCTGCTGCGGGAATGCCTGCTGCACCATCCGGATAGCGAAGAAGCCCAGGCCTTCCTCGCCGAGCTGGAGGCCAATTAGCCACCAAAGCTCAAATCGAGATCCGTGACAATGGTGAGGTACGGCAGGAAGCTGGTCGGCAGCAGCGGATCGCCCGATTGAACGCGGGCCAGGGCCGCCCGCTTGCCCTCGCCCACCGCCAGCAGCAGCACATGGCTGGCCGTGCCCAGAATCGCGGGGCAAAGGCTGATGCGATCCGAGGGCGGCTTGGGGCTATCTGAAACCGGCTGAACGAGGGCAGGCGCGGGCTGCCAGGGATGGCCTGGAAACAGGGAGGCGATGTGGCCATCCTCACCCAGCCCCAGCAGCAACGCATCCAAGGCTCCGCCGAAATCCTGGCGCAGCGCGGCTTCCACGCGGGCGCAGGAAGCCGCGGGCGCCTCGCCATCCAACACCAGCGGCAATTCCACAGCCGGTGGGAATGCCGCGTCCAGCGCCTTGGCGCGGTAGGCCGCGCCAAGGTTCGAATCTGCATGGGCAAAGGGCACGCAGCGTTCATCCACCCAGGTGAGCTTCAGGCGGCACCATACGCCCGGATCCAAGACCCGGCGGGCTTCCCCAAGGGCAGCCAGGGCGCTGCCGCCGGGGATCGCCAAGCGTGCGCATCCCCGGCGCGCATCTATCTCCGCCAACATCTCCGCCAAACGCCGTCCGGCCTCCAGCGTCGGTTGCGAGCTGCGGATCCACGGGATCCGGCTAGCCACGGGACCAGCTCCCCTCGCAACCCCGGAAAAGGGCGTCCGCTTCCGCCGGTCCCCAACTTCCCGAGGGGTATTCCAGCAACGGCCCCGCATCCGAAGCCTCCCAGCGGGCCCTCAGCGCGTCCGCAAAACGCCAGCCAGCTTCGACTTCATCTGTGCGAAGGAAGAGCGTGGGGTCGCCCTGGATGGCGTCCAGCAGCAGCCGTTCGTAGGCGGGCGGCGTGGCGACGCCAAAGCGATCCTTGTAATCGAAGCGCAGTTCCGCCGGCACCATGCCCATGCCCGCACCCGGCGCCTTCACGCCGAAGGACAGCGACATGGCTTCACGGGGCTGGATACTCAGGGTCAGATGATTGGGCCTCAGGCGGCAGACCGTCCCATCGGCCAAACGCAGGGGTTCGGCCTCATCCACGCGGTCGAAAAGCTGGATGGGAGGAATGCGAAAATGCACCTTCACTTCTGTAAAGCGCTGCTTCAGGCGCTTGCCGTGGCGCAGCAGGAAGGGCACGCCCGCCCAGCGCCAGTTGTCCAGCTCCAGGCGCAGCGCCACGTACGTCTCCGTGCGGGAATCCGTCGAAACGCCGGGCTCCTCCAGGTAGCCGCTCTGGCCGTTGGCAGCTCCGTAGCGGGCATGGACGCAGGCCGCCGTGCAATCGGCGGGCAGGCGCAGGCTCTTCAGCACGTTCACCTTCTGGTCGCGCAGCGTCTCAGGATCCAGGGACGAGGGCGGCTCCATGGCGATCATCGCCAGCACCTGCAGCATGTGGTTCTGCACCATGTCCCGCAGCGCGCCCACGGTGTCGTAGTAGCCCGCGCGACCGTTTTCCATACCGACTTCTTCGGCCACAGTGATCTGCACCAGCTCGATGTGCTCGCGGTTCCACAGGGGCTCGAAGATGGCGTTGTTGAAGCGCAGCGCAAACAGGTTCTGGACCGTCTCCTTGCCCAGGTAATGATCGATCCGGTAGATCTGGTCCTCCCGCAGCCACGCGTGCAAGGCGAAATCCAGCGTCCGGGCCGATGCGAGATCACGGCCAAAGGGCTTCTCGACGATCACGCGCCGCCAAGGCTCTGAAGGCGCGCTCTGCTTGAGCATGCCCGCGCGCCCCAGGCTTTCCACCGCCGGGATGAAGAGATCCGGCTTGAGCGAAAGGTAGAACAGCCGTCCCGCCCGCGATCCCTCCGGCAGCGCGTCCAGGGCCGTGCGGATGCGCTCCAGATCCTCGGGATGCCCAACATCGCCGGAGATGTAGTGGACGCGATCCGAAAGCGCAGCGAACGCCGCCTGGTCCTCGGGCGCGAGGCGCTCGCACAGCAGGGCGCGAAAACCATCGTCATCCATCGGACGGCGCGCCACGCCCACAAGCTGGAACGCTGGCGACCCCTTTTCCGCCAGATGCGACAGGGCAGGCACCAGCTTGCGCGCCGTGAGATCGCCGCTGGCGCCGAAAATGACCACCTGGATGGGGGGCTGGGCTTCCATGGAACCTCCGGATTGCTCGAGACGAAAGATACATCCGCGGGACAGGAATCAGGATGCCCGAGGAGACCCTTCCGTGACGGCCAGGACATCCCCATGTCCCGAAGCAGGGCCCTAAAAGATTCCTAACAATCCGGCCTCACCTTTACCCTGGAAAGGGAGGCAACGTGGAGACAACGCGAGGCTTTGATGTTCAGAAGATGCGGGGCCTCCGCAACGCGGCCATCGCGGTCGCGATGTTCCTGTTCTTGATGGTCCCGTGGCGACTCTGCGGCGGCCCTGGCGGTCCATCGAAAAACCTGCTCGCCGCACACGGGGCTGTTTTCGGAGTGCTGGTGCTGCTCTACGCCGCCCTGCTCCACCGCCATCAAAGGGCCAACGGAGAGCTTTGGGCCTTCGGCTTGATGCTGGTGGGACTGGTCGTCACGGCGACCCAGATGTTTTTTTACGGACGGCTTCAAGAATCGGCTTCCATCCTTCTGGTCTCTTTCGCCAGCGGGGTGGTGCTTCGCCGACGCGCCACCCTGGCCTGTTTCCAGGGCATCCTGCTGGCCGTCTGGGTGATCACGGCAATCCGCATCGGAGGAATCGCCCAAATGCTCACGTGGGCTTTCGATCTGGTGCTGGCGACTCTGTTCGCTTTTTCGGTTCAACACCTCTTGAATCGCGGCTTGACGGCTTTGATTCGCCGCACCGAACGCCAGCGCAGACTGCTGATGGAACTGCGGGAATCCACACAGAATCTGCGGACCTTGAGCGGGCTCATTCCCATCTGCGCCCATTGCAAGAAAATCCGTAACGACGATGGCTATTGGGAGCAGGTTGAAAGTTTCTTCCGCACCCACACGGATGCGCGATTCAGCCATGGGGTCTGCCCGGGATGCGCCAGGGAGATGATGGCGGGACTGGATCGCACGTAGCCGCCCCATGTCCTCGCCAGCCACCCTGCCTGCCGCACTTCCCGGTTTCACTCGCTCGCGAAGTAATCCCGGGCGCATTCGGGGCACAGGCCGTGGGTAAAGCCGGCTTCGGATCGTTCGGTGATGTAGACCTCCAGGGGATTCCACTGCCCCTGTTCATCGCGGATCTTCTTGCAGCGGGCGCAGATAGGCAGCAGCCCGGAGAGCTGCTTGACGCGGGCCAACGCCTCTTCGAGCTGACGGCGCAGGGCGCGCTCCTGATCCAGCGCGCGCTTTAGCGCGATGTGGGTCTGGACCCGGGCCAGCAGCTCTTCGGGCTGGAAGGGCTTGCCCACGTAATCCACGCCCCCCGCGCGAAAGGCCTTCACCAGGACCTCCAGATCCATCAGTGCGGTGAGGAAGATGACCGGGATGTCCCGCGTCCGGGGCTCCAGCTTCAGGCGGCGGCAGGTCTCGAACCCATCCATCACGGGCATCATCACGTCCATGAGGATCAAATCCGGCCGTTCAACCTGGGCGGTCTCCAGGCCCTCCTCGCCCCGCACGGCGAACAGGATCTCGTAGTCGGGACCCAGGATCTCGGCGACGAGGTTGATGTTCGCGGGCGTGTCGTCAACGACCAGCAGCGTGGGTTTCATCTCCGTTTCAGACATGGACGCCTCAACGTGAAAGATCTTCCAGGCCCAGGGCCTGTGCCAGCTTGGCGAGGGCTTCCACCGCGCCCTTGAAGTCCATGCGATCAACGCATCCTTTCAAGACTTCCAGGCGCGGATCCGGCCCCAGGAGATGGCACAGGGCTTCGATCTCCTGCCGGGCGGAAAGGCTTCGGCGATGCAGCAGCCGGTTCAAGGTCTGCAGCCGGGCCGCCAGCGCCTCCGCATCCACGGCTGGAGCGTTGGTAACCAAGGGGGCGGTTTCAGGTTCATGGCGGGCCTCGCGCGGGGGAAGCCACCGCGTCAGGAGCGCCTGCAGCTCCTGGGGCTCGAAGGGCTTGGAGAGGTGATCGTTCATGCCGACCTCGAAACAGCGCATGCGATCGGATTCCAGCGCGTGCGCCGTCATGGCGAGAATGGGCAGGTCCCTCAGGCGCTCCCGGATGCGGCGGGTCGCCTCGAAGCCATCCATCTCCGGCATCTGGATATCCATCAGCACCAGATCGAATCCAGCCCCCGGCGCCAGGGCCTTTCCCACGGCCTCCTGGCCATTGCCCGCCACCTCCACGCGACAACCGGCCCGCTCCAGCATCTCCCGAGCCACCCATTGATTGGTCTCGTTGTCTTCGACCAGCAGGATCTTCCCGATATGCGGAAGGGCGTCCGCCGATCCGCCCGACGATCCGCTTGGCAATCCGCCAGACGGAACGCTGGCCAGCACGTCCTGTGCCCCTTGGCGCGCGAAGGCATCCAGCAGCGCATCCTTCAGCACCTCTGGATGCACAGGCTTCAGCAGCACCCCGTCCAGGCGTGCACGGTCCATCAGGTGCTGCGTCTGCTCCAGGCCGTAGGCGGTGACCATCAACACGATGGGCCGAGGGCCTGGCCCCGCCTCGCGCTGAATGGCCTCGGCAGTCTCCAGCCCATCCATATCCGGCATGTGCCAGTCCAGCAGGATCGCTTCAAAGGGGCGATCCTCGCGGGCCTTGGCGATCAGGCTCAGGGCGTCGACCCCCGTCTCGGCGCCCTCCGTCGTCATGCCCAGGACTTCGATCATCTCGATCAGCAGTTCCCGGGCCTCGGGATCGTTATCCACCACCAGGGCTCGGCGTCCCGCCAGCTCGCGGGACGCCAGGGACGGCTCTTCCCGCAGCTCAAACGGCACCGTGAACTGGAAGGTGCTGCCCTGGCTAGGCACGCTCTGGACGCCGATCTCGCCGCCCATGAGATCCACCAGGCGCTTGCAGATGGCTAGGCCCAGGCCTGTCCCGCCATAGCGCCGCGTGGTGGAGCTATCCGCCTGGTTGAAGGACTGGAACAGGCGAGGGAGGATCGCCTCGGGGATGCCGATGCCCGAATCCTGAACCTCGAAGCGCAGCCAGACCTGGCGGCCTTTTCGGGCCTGGAGCCGGACGTGGATCGAGACGCCGCCCCGCTCGGTGAACTTCACGGCGTTGTTGGCCAGATTGAGCAGCACCTGACCCAGACGCAGGGAGTCGCCCATCAACGCGTTCGGAATCTCCGGCGCAAGTTCCACGCGCATCGCCAGCCCTTTCTCCTGGGCCTTTTCCGATACGGTGTCAGCGACATGAGCGACCACCTTCCGCACCTCGAAGTCCGCGCGTTCGATGTCCAGCTTGCCCGCCTCGATCTTCGAAATATCGAGGATGTCGTTGAGGATTCCAAGCAGCAGGCGCGAGGATTCCTGGATCCGAAGCAGGTAGTCCCTCTGCTTGGTGGATAGCTCTGATCTCAGCACCAGATGGCTCAGCCCCATGATCGCGTTCATGGGGGTGCGGATCTCGTGGCTCATATTGGCCAGGAACTCGCTCTTGGCGCGGTTCGCGGCCTCGGCCTGGCGGGTCCGCTCCTCCAGATCCGTGTTCAGCCGCTCCAGCTGGAACTGCGCCTCCTTGAGGGCCGTGATATCCGACGCCAGGACAAAGAAGCCGCGCATCCGCCCATCGGCGATATCGGGGATGTAGTGCGTCCAGGCGTAGCTCGTGCGCCCATCCGGCCAGGTCATCGAACGCTCGAAGCCCTGGATCTGGCCTTTCAACACCCCTTCGACATGAGGCCGATTGGAGGTGAAGCGATCCTCCTTCAGCAGATCATCCAGCGAGGTCTCGCGCATTCCCTCCCAGCTTCGCCCGAACCATTCCAGGTACCTGGTGTTGGCGAAGGTGCATCGCCCCTCTCGCGTCCAGTAACCGATCATGTCGGGCACCGCATCAGTGATGGTCTTGAGGAAGCGCTCGTTCTCGATGAGCCCCAGCTCCGCACGCTTGCGACGGATGAGATTCCAGAATCCGCCGGTGAACATGGTCAGCTGCGTGACATCCTCGTCGTGATAGCCCCCCTGTCGATTGCCGACGCCCGCGATGGCGACCACCTGGGTGCCGTCGTAGATGGGCACGCTCATGTGATTGACAAGATGCGCGTGGCCTTCCGGGTATCCATGGCGGCCCGGAAGATGCTGGTAATCGTTGTGGATCACAGGGTGTTTCAGACGAAGGCAATCCGCCCACACTCCCGCCTTGGCCATGGGGTAGTGGGATTCTTTCTCCATGGAACAGAGCTTCAAGGCCTCTGAGTTCCAGGCCACCAGCGCCAGCGACTCCTGGTCGGGATTCACCAGATGCAGATAGGAGATGCGGCTGTCCGTGAGCCGCGCCATCTCCTCGACGGCGATGGCGATCAGATCCTGTTCCGGGCGCGCCGAGGCTTCGTGAAGTCCCATGAGGGCCTTCAGGCGGTCCTCTTCCATCTGCTGTTTCTTTTCGGCCTGCTTGAGCGCGGTGACATCGAAGTTGATACCCACCATGCGCACCGGCTTTCCCGCTTCATCGCGAAGCGTCCGGGCCGACGCCCGTATGTGATGCACGGACCCCTCCGGCCAGCACACGCGGAAGGTGGTGATGTATTCACTCTCGCCTTCCAGCACGGCCTGGAGCTCAGCGCGGCATCGCTCTGCATCCTCCGGGTGCAGGCCCTGGATCCAGGCGTCATAGGCCCCCGAGAAGTCCTCCCGCCGCGTGCCGTACAAGCGGAACATCTCGTCATCCCAGACCAGCACATCGTTCGCCATATCCCAGTCCCAGATGCCGATGCCCGCCCCCTGGGTGGCGAGGGACAGACGCTCCATGGCGTTGGAGAGTTCTGCCTCCATCTGCTTGCGGGGCGTGATATCCACCACCATGCCGACGAACTGCTGGACCCCGCCCTGGGCGTCCCGAATGGGAGAAACGGAAACCAGCGCCCACCGAATTTGGCCATCCTTGCACAGCAGTCGCTTTTCACGGATCAGCCGCGGGACTTCTCCCTTCACCATCGCCTGCATCTCGCGCCAGGTGGATGCCACGTCTTCGGGATGATTGAGATCCAGCGTGGACAGGCTGTCCAGCTCGTCCGGCGCATAACCCAGGTACTCCGCCAGGGCGTTATTGAAGAGCAGGATCCGGCCCTCCGGGTCCGTGATGCCGATGCCCACGGCGGCGTTCTCGAAGACCGCCCGCATCCGGGCCTGCCCCGCATGGACCTCCGCCTCCACCAACTTCAACTCCGTGATATCCCGCACCGAGCAGAGGATCATGGGCTGGCCGTCCAGCTCCAGCTTGCGGACATGGATCTCCACGGGCACACGCGTCCCATCTTTGCGCAGATGCTCTGTCTCAACGATGACGCTGGGCCGTTGACTCAAGCGTTCCAAGGTCTGCGAGATGAGGCCAGCCACGTCGGGCAGATTAATGTTCGCAGGCCCCAGCTTCAGCAGCTCCTCGCGGGTGTAGCCCAACCGATCGCAAGCCACCTGATTGACATCCCAGAAGCGCAGATCGGGGCCGACCAAAAACAACGCGTCGCCCGTGATTTCAAACAGCGCCCGGTAGCGGGCCCTGCCCGCCAGCATCAGCTCCGATACGCGATGGCGCACCCAGAACCAGGCCGCCACAGAAACGGACAGCACCAGCGCCAAGGCCAGACCGGCCATCGTCAGACTCCGCCGCCAGACCGCGCGGAAGACCTCGGCCCGATCCGTCTGCGCCACCAGAAGCCAGGACGTTCCCGCGATGGGCCGCGCCACCCCGAGCACCGGAACGCCGCGGTCATCCACCCCATCCAGGAATCCTTGGCGATCCCGCGCGGCCTGGATCATCAGCATCTCGCCTCGGGCCTGCGAAAAGGGCCGTTCGGTCCATTCACGGCCCTGCAGGCTGCTGAGGAAGCGGACAGCGTCGCCGCTGCGTTCCCCAAGCAGGATCTCAGTGGTCTGATTCGACACCACCCGCGGCTGCATCAAGGGATACAGGTGTTCCAGCGGATCGAAGCGCATCAGCAGCAGCGCAACCGGACGGCTTCCGCGCTCGTCCATGATCACCAGGGGGACGATCAGATCTAGGATCAGCGGACGATCGCACAGAACGGGATCGCGGTGCAGAAGGCTGAATTGCGGAACCTGGGTTTGCAGGACTGTTTTCAGCGCGTCCGGCTCCAGAGGCAGGGACGATGCCAATCCGGCGCTGGAGAGCAGCAGCGCACCATCCACCGTGAAAATCGAGATATCCGCACAGCGATTCAGGCGAGCGATGACCTGAAGCCGCCTCAGCCACCCCGCCCGCTCTGACAGACCGATTTGCCCCGTCTGGATCCAGGCATCGACCCCGAAGGCCAGGCTCGCCCCCTGCGTCACCAATAGCGCGCCGTTCGTCTGTGCGGCCATCCAGCCACGGATCTCCGCCGCTCTCAGATCAACCACCATCGTCAACTGTTCCTGGGCATCCTTCCGGGCCTGGGCGCCCTGGAGGTGGTGGGTCATCCATCCCGTTGCCCCAGCGGCCCCCAGGGACAGGAACCCCAAAAGGAGCAACCCGCGCGGAGAGGCGAACACGCGATAGCCATGGTTCATGGAATCGTGAGCCATCGCCGCGTCTCCAGCAGAAAAAAGCATCAAGCAGGCAACTCAACCACTGCATCGGCCAAAGGCGGTCCGACATCCAGAAATGGACGCGTCCATGACTTTCAGCCACGGCCAAGCCCGACCGGCAGGCCTGCAGCTTGCTGGCGGGGTTTGCTGGTCAGCTTTTAATCGCTGCGCCCGGAGTATGGCCGGGAGCGGATTTCTGCGCGCTACTTACGCCCGGCCTTGCCCTTGGCGATCACCTGCTTGATGGCGCCCACGACGAGATCCTGGTCCGCTTCCGTGAGCCCGGGCCACAGCGGGATGGAGAGCAGGCGCTCGCCGCTCCACTCGGTGTTCACCAGGCCGCCCTTGGGCAGGGCGTGGGGGCGCGCCGCGTAGTAGTCCTGGTAGAAGGAATGAACGTGCGTGGGCCGGTAGTGGATGCCGCTGCCGATGTTTTCTTCTTTGAGCGCGGCAACAAACGCGTCGCGATCCATGCCGATCTTCTCGGGATGGATGCGCAGCACGAAAAGATGAAAGCAATGGCCCAGATCCTGGTCGCCCTGCCAAGGCAGCATGACCTCTTCCACGTCCTTCAGCAGTTCCAGGTAGCGGTTGAACAGCACGCCGCGCCGCGCGTTGAAGCCGTCCAGCTTCTTGATCTGGTGCAGGCCCATGGCCGCCTGGATATCCATGAAATTGGCCTTGCGCGCGGGCTCCATGACCTCCGTGTGCGGGCTGCCGTCCTTGCCATAGCGCTTCCAGGCGTCCTTCTCGATGCCGTGGAAACGCAGGCGCTTCACGCGGTCCAGAAAGCGGTCGTCGTGCAGCACCAGACATCCGCCCTCGCCCGTGGTCATGTTCTTGTTCGGATGGAAGCTGTAGACGCTCATGATCGAGCGCGGATCGCTGCCGATCTTCCGGCCCTTGTAGTGGGCGCCCATGGCCTGGGCCGCATCCTCGATCACCCAGAGGCCATGCTTCTTGGCGACTTCCCAGATGGGATCCATATCCACGGGCAAGCCCGTGAGATGCACAGGAATGATGCCCTTGGTGCGCGGCGTGATGGCGGCCTCGATCTTCGCAGGGTCGATGTTCAGGGTCTTCGGATCGATATCGACCAGCACCGGCACGCCGCTCTGCAGCACGATGGTGTTGAGCGTGCTGCACCAGGTCATGGACGTGGTGATGACCTCGTCGCCCTCCTGGATGCCCAGCACCTGCATGGTGATCTCTTGCGCGGTGGTGGCGCTATTCATGGCCAGGCAGTGCGCCACGCCGTTGTACCGCGCCAGCTCTTCCTCGAATTTCGCCGCCTTGGGTCCCGTGGTGATCCAGCCGGAGTGGATGGAATCGATGATCTCGGCGATCTCTTCTTCGCCCACCATGGGACGGGTGAACGGAAGGAACTCGGATCGGCGGACGTAGGACATGGAAACTCCTTGCGGAGCTCCATTCTCACACGTTCAAGCGATCTGCACCGTGACGGTCATCGTGGTGCCCAGGCCCGCGCCTTCGCTGAACAGGCTGATGGTGCCGCCCATCATCTCGATCAGGTTCTTGCAGATGACGAGTCCCAGACCGGTGCCACCATATTCGCGGGAATGGCCGCCTTCGGCCTGTACGAACTTCTGGAACAGCCGCGCCTGGGCCTCGGGTGTGACGCCGATGCCCGTATCGACCACCTGCAGGCTGATCTGCCCGATGCCCCGCTCGACCACTAGGCGCACACTGCCCTCGCGGGTGAACTTCAATGCATTGGACAGGACATTCAAAAGGATCTGGCGCAAGCGCCCCGCATCCACCAGCACGTCGGGCATGGATTCCAGTTCCTCTGGCCAAATCAGCGCCACCTCGGGCTTGCGCGGATAGGCCTCGGCGATGGGCTTGATCTCCTCGACGATGGATTGGAGCGAGCAGGGATCAAGATGGATCTGCATGCGCCCCGCCTCGATCTTGGCGAGATCCAGGATGTCGTTGAGCAGATCCAGCAGATGCTTGCCCGACGCATAGCTATCGCCCAGCATCCGCCGCATCTCGTCCTCGTCATCGTACAGCCCGTCCATGACCAGCCGCGTGAAGCCCAGGATTCCCGTGAGCGGCGTGCGCAGCTCGTGGCTGGTGAGGGCCAGGAATTCGCTCTTGAAGCGGTCCGCCTCGCGCAAGGCCACGTTGGCCTTTTCCAGTTCGGCCGCCTGACGCTTCAAGGTGTCGCGCTGTTCGCCCAGATCTCGGAACAACCAAGCGTTGTAGATGGAGACGGCCACCTGGCGCTGAAGCACCGTCAGCGTCTCCAGGTCTTCTTCCAGATGCCGCCCCGTATCCAGCGACATGACGGCGAATCCCATGAGCAGCAGCTGATGTTCGAAGGGGACAAAGAACAACGAGGCGTCCGGCCCGCTGCGCAACGCCTCCAATTGCCCCGTCAGCGGGGCGGAATCTAACCATTGATGCTGAAAGAGGACGATCGGCGCATCAGGAAAGGGATTAGGCGCGGGCAGGCGCAGCTGGTTCCAGACACTGCGGGGCAGGCCATAGCCAGCCCTGGGCTGGTAGCCGCCTCCGGCGTCCTCCAGGATCCACACCACGCAGGTGTGGGCATTGAATTCCTGGATGAACACGTCCTGAAGCACGCTGGCGACCTGGGCGACCTTGGGCGTGGCGGCCAGGATCTCCGCCACGTGCTGAAGCACCGCCATCTGGTGCGTGCGCCGCCCCAGCTTGGTGCGCATATCCGTCAACTCCTGGTTCAGCTGCGAGATATGCCGTTGACTCTGAACCAGTTCCGCCAGGATCTCATCGCCCTGCGAGCGGGACGCGCTGCCGGACGCCGGGGCCGCACCGGGCTTATAGGGGCTGGAACCCGGCTTATATGGATTATTGGAAGAGGGCGGAAGGCTCATGAGTTCTGGAAAGCATGACCTCACCCGCAACGGAAGTCCAACGTGAGACACTGGAATTTCCATGAGCAACGGGCGACTCAAGGCACCTCCAACAGAACGGCTCATCTTCTGGAGCATGGCGATCCTGCTGCTCTCGCAGATGGGCTGGTGGATCAGTCTCCAGGTGCGGGAGTCCCGCCGGATGCAACAGGCGAAGATCGACCGCATGCGCGCCGGGCGCGCCGAGGCCTGGCAGATGGACACCATGGAGGTGCTCCAGATCAAGATCCACCACGATTCGACCGACGATACGCCCGGCACGGTCGAAGGGCGCATCATCCAGCAGTACACGCCGCTCTACTACCGCAAGCAGGCCATCGAGAACCGATTTCCCTACGTCGCGGTCGTGGCTGCCCCCGTTGAGGAAGACGACCTCATCCTGGTGGATAACACCGCCTATCTGACCCTGCGCAAGGATGTGCTGGCCGCCATGGACCGCGAGCGGACCCTGGCCCTCTGGCGCACGGGCGGACAGGGTGCGCTGCTGGCGTGCGTGGTGCTGATGGGCATGGTCTACATCTACCGAAAGCTGAACGCTGAGCTGGAACTGAAGCTCCGCCAGCGGAACTTCATCGCCTCGGTGACCCACGAACTGAAGACGCCCATCGCCAGCCTTCGGGTGTGGATGGAGACGATCTTCATGCGCAAGCTGGAGCCCGAGCGCCTGGCCCGCATCCACTATTTGATGGACGGGGACCTGCTCAGACTGACGGATCTGGTGGCGAATCTGCTGGAAGTGGCCCGGGCAGATGCCGGCCAGCTGGATATCTCCCTGGAGCCCATGGAGCTGGCTCCCTGGCTGCACAGCGTCTGCGACCACATGGACGCGCGCCTGGGTCCCGGTCAGCTGGGATTACACATCGAGGCTGCGGAAGGGATCTGGATCAACGGCGATCCCAAGCGCCTGGGAACGGTCCTCGAGAACCTGCTTTCCAACGCCTTCAAATACGCGCCGGAGCCCCGATTCACCACCGTGACCCTGGATGGAAACCAGGAGGACGCCATTCTCGTCGTCTCCGACCGGGGCAACGGCATCCAGCCCCGGGATCTCCCCAAGCTCTTCCAGCGGTTCTTCCGGGTGGGGAACGAGATGACGCGGGGCGTGCCGGGAACGGGCCTAGGGCTCTTTCTCTGCAAGGAGATCATCCAGCGCCACCGGGGCGATATCCGCGCTTCCAGCCTGGGACCCGGCCTGGGCACAAGCTTCACCATCCGCCTGCCGAGAAGGATGAACGTGCGCTAACGATGCACACGCCCGAGGGCGGGCAAGGTAGTCTATAAGGCCGCTATGGACCAGGAATCCGAAACCCAACTCATCGCCCAAGCCCTCAAGGGGGACGGAGAGGCTTTTTCCGAGTTGGTAAAACCCTACATGGGGCTCTTCACCGCCGGCATCCACCGGATCCTGCAGGATCCCCTGGACACCCAGGACGCCCTTCAGGAAGCCCTGCTCAGCATCCATACGGAACTACACCGGTTCCTGGGCAAGAGCAAGTTCTCCACCTGGGCCTATCGCATCTGCCTCAACGAGGCCTTGATGCTGCGCCGCTCCCGCATCCGTCGCCGGGAGGACGCCATCGAGGACTTCATGCCCCGCTCCTCGGAGGACGGCCACATCAGCGGCCGTGAGAACCTGCTGGAGAGCCCCACCTCGCGGGAGCCCAGCGCCATCGAGCGCGTGGAGGAGGCCCAGGTCCGCCAGAAGGTTCGAGAAGGCCTGCAGCGCCTATCGGAAGAACAACGCGCCGTATTCGTGATGCGCGATATCGAGGGCATGGACACCGAGGAGGTGGCCAAGGTCCTGGGCATCAGCCGCGGCCTGGTGCGCCAGCGCCTGCACCGCGCCCGCCTAGGATTGCGGGAGACCATGGCCCCCTTCCTGCCGGGAGGGCAGGCATAAGGCTTCATCGCCCAGGCCTGGATGAACGATCGAGCCCGACGCAGGCGAAGGCTTGCGTCGGGCTCGATGCGACCCAATCGGAATAACGACTTGGATCAGGGCTTGAAGGTCAGGCGCTCCGGGGCGCTCAGCGAGAAGGTCACGGGCTTGGACGCGGGCAGGGTGATGTTGGTGTCCGCACTGCCGGCGGCGACCGCCGTACCGGCTGCGGCGCCAATGGCGGCACCACCCAGGGCGTGGTCGTTCTTGTTCTTGCTATCGGACAGAATGCCCACCAGAGCGCCCAGGGCCGCGCCACCGCCGATGAACTTGGCGTTGCGCGCCCCGCGCTTGTCGCCCACCACCACATAGGTGCCGGTGTCCACGTCATCGCGGCCGACGAACGTCAGCTTGATGCCCAGGCCCCCCTGGCCACCCGAAAGGCGACCAGCGGGCGCGCTCTGGCTGACGACGCCGCGCACCGACGTGCCCGCGGCCCATACGGTGCGCCCATCCACCACGACCGGATCAGCCAGCACGCCTTCCCAGACGTCCCCGGCCTGCACCGTGGCGGTGCTGAGATCCTTGGCCAGCCGGACCTCCAGCTTCGTGCCCGCGGGCACATCCACGATCACGGGCTTCGGAGCGTCCTTGACCACCGGAGCCTTGGCCAGATCCAGCGCGTTCTTGTGTTTCTCGCCCGCCTGCCGTTTGGCGTCGGCCAGCTGGCGTTCCAGAGCTTTCTGCTCCGACTTGGTGAGATGCTCGGCCGTGGCCTGATCGCCACTAGCGCCCGCCTTGCCAGCTTTCACCTCGGCCAGCAACTGCTCCAGGGCAGCGACCTTGGCATCGGAGGCCTTGGCGGCATCCTGGGCCGCTTGGGCCTCGGGGCTCAGTTTCCGTTCGCAGGCCAGTCCTGCCGCCAGCAGGGCTGCCACCATGGACAGACGCGCAAAGGATCGGATCGTTTTCATGGACGCTCCAGAAGGTTGAGGTTGGTGACGTATAGTAATACATCGGGTCAACCATGACGCATCCCCTCCTGAATCCACGCAGCGAATCGGTCCTTCGGACCTTGATCGAGGCCTACCTGCTGGAAGGCGAGCCCGTGGGATCGCGGCTCATCTCGCAGAGATTCCCCCAGCCCGTGTCCTCGGCCACCATCCGAAACGTCCTCATGGACCTGGAAGATGACGCCCTGGTGGCCCAGCCCCACACCAGCGCCGGCCGGGTTCCCACAGAGCGGGCGTACCGCTACTACGTGGATCGCTGGGTGCGGCCCACCAAGGCCGGACTGGGTTCGGATCTGGGCGCGCAGCTCGCCACCAGCTTTCAGGGCTTGGAGGAAGGCCCGGATGTTTGGCTGCGCCATGCCTCACGGGTGCTTTCGGAAGTCATGGGCGGCATCTGCGTGGCCCTGCCCGTCCATCTCGGCGGCAGCCGCTTGGTGCGCCTGGATTTCGTCCCTCTGGACGGCCGTCGGCTGGTGGCCATCTGGGTGGGCACCGGCGGCGAGGTCGAACACCAGGCCATGGACAACCCCTGGCACTTCGATGCGAGCACCCTTGCAGAACTGAGCAACTTCGCCACCCTGCACTTCGTCGGATGCACGCTGGAAGAGCTTCAGGGCCGCCTGCTGGAGACGCTGCAGAACCATGCCGATGCCGCCCGCGTGATCGCGGAGCGCCTGATGACGCTGGCCACGCGCCTGGAGCGCCCCGGAAACCGGCCCGAGCCGGGCATCGTGGTCTCGGGTCTCGGCGGACTGGGACGGGAACCCGAATTCGAGGATTCCAAGACCTTCCGCGAACTGGTCCAGGCGTTCGAGGAGCACGAGCGCCTGGCCCGGCTGCTGAACGCCTTCGCGCATTCCGCCGCCGAGGAAGTAAAGCTCCTGCTGGGCTCCGAGAATCCCTTCCTGGCCGCTATGCCCCTGGCGACGGCGATGCGCACCGTGTCCCTGCCCTTCAATGGCAGCGTGACCTTCGCCCTGGTGGGGCCGCTGCGCCTCGACTACCAGAAGGTGGTGGGCGGTCTCGCATGGTGGTCCGGAGAGGTTCAGCGGCGCGCCCCGAAATCCGCCTGACCCATTTTTCACTTTTGAAGGACGATCCGTGCGGAGAGGCGACGGCTGCCGTACAATCGATCCCCATGACCATCGATCCGCTGAAGCCCCAAGACCCGTCCGCCATCGATGCGGACCAGCCGCACGCCAGCGATATGACAGTGGATCTGACGCTGGACGGCCTGGACGGCCTGGATGACCTCCAGGCCGTCGCCGACGCCGCCGCCGACGAACTGCCCGAGTACTCCCCGGAGGTCGAAGCGCTGGATGACGCATTGCCTGGCGAATCCATCGACGGAACGACCTCGCCCAACAGCGAGGAAGTGTCGGACTACCTGAACGCCGAGTTGGAAGCCACGCTCAAGGAGGCCCTGGAACGCATCCAGGAGCTGGAGAAACACGAGACCGAGCACCAGGACAAGCATCACCGGCTGCTCGCCGATTTCTCGAACTACCGAAATCGCACCGCACGGGAAATCCAGATGGCCGTGGACCAGGCGGAGCAAAAGCTGCTTCGGGAATTCCTGCCCGTGCTCGACAACTTCGACCGGGGACTCGCCTCGAACTATCAATCCGTGGAAGATTTCCGGGCTGGCGTCGAATTGATCCGCAAACAGTTTGTCGACGCCCTTCACCGCATGGACGTGGAGGCCATCCCTATAGAAATTGGCGATCCCTTCGACGCCCAACACGCGGAAGCGCTCACGACCCTGGTGAACCCCACCCTGGCCGATGGCGCCATCGCCGACATCTTCGAAAAGGGCTTCACCCTCCGAGGCCAGCTGCTCCGCCCCGCGCGCGTGGTGGTCAATCGCGTCGAATAACCCGCAAGACCCATCCCGCAGGACATCCAAACCGATATCATCTCGTTTAAATAACCACTGGAGCACGTCATGGCCGGGAAGCTGATCGGCATCGACCTCGGAACCACCAACAGCTGCGCCTGTGTGATGGAAGGGGGTGAGCGCCGCGTCATCCCCAACCGCGAAGGCAGTCGCACCACGCCCTCGGTCGTGGCCTTCACGGACAAGGGCGATGTGCTGGTCGGACACATCGCCAAGCGCCAGGCGGTCACCAACCCTCAGCGCACCCTGTTCGCCGTCAAGCGCCTCATCGGCCAGAAATTCGATTCGCCCCGCGTCCAGGAAGCCCTGGATCGCCTGCCCTTCCATGTGGTCAAGGCTCCCAACGCGGACGCCTGGCTGGGTATCGGCGACCGCGACTACGCGCCGCCCGAGATCAGCGCCATCGTGCTGCGCAGCCTCAAGCAGGCCGCCGAGGCGTTCCTGCACGAGGAGGTCAACGACGCCGTCATCACGGTGCCCGCCTACTTCGATGACGCCCAGCGCCAAGCCACCAAGGACGCGGGCCGCATCGCTGGCCTCAACGTGGTTCGCATCATCAACGAGCCCACCGCGGCCGCCTTGGCCTATGGCCTGGACAAGAAAGGGGTAAAGCAGACCCTCGGGATCTATGACTTCGGCGGCGGCACCTTCGATTTCACGCTGATGGACATGAACGATGGCGTCTTCGAGGTGCTGGCCACCTGCGGCGACACCTTTCTGGGCGGCGAAGACTTCGATCAGGCCATCCTCCAATGGCTGATGGAGCACTTCCGCGAGCAGACGCAGATCGATCTGACCAAGGACCGCATGGCGCTTCAGCGCCTGAAGGAAGCCTCCGAGAAGGCCAAGTGCGAGCTGTCCACGCTCGACCGCGTGGAGATCCGCCTGCCCTTCATCGCCCAGGGTCCCACGGGACCGCAGCACCTGGAGGCCTCGCTCTCCCGCGAGGATCTGGAGCAGATGGTCCGCGGCCTTGTCGAACGCACGCTCATCCCCATCAAGGACGCCCTGGCCGAAGCCCGCAAGCAGCCTTCGGATGTGGATGCGGTGATCCTCGTCGGCGGCCAGACGCGCATGCCCCTGGTTCAGCAGTATGTGAAGGACATCTTCCACCGCGAGCCCTGCCGGGATATCAACCCCGACGAGGTCGTGGCGGCGGGCGCTTGCATCCAGGGCGCCGTCCTCACGGGCGAAGTGAAGGATCTGGTCCTGCTAGATGTGACGCCCCTTTCCCTGGGCATCGAAACCCAGGGCGGCGGATTCGTGAAGATCATCCATCGCAACGCCACGATCCCGTGCCGGGACAGCCGGGTCTTCACCACCGTCACGGACAACCAGGCGCGTGTCGAGGTCCATGTTCTCCAGGGCGAGCGTGAGCTGTGCGAGTTCAACCGCAGCCTGGGCCGCTTCGACCTCATCAACCTGCCACCGCTGCCCAAGGGCGTGCCGCAGATCGAAGTCTCCTTCGATATCGACTCCAACGGCATCGTGAAGGTCAGCGCCAAGGATCTGATGACCGGCCTAGAGCAGATCATGAGCATCCGTCCCAGCTCCGGGCTTTCGGAACTGGAGATCCAGGGCATGATCCGCGAGGCCACGAGCAACGCGGAAGCGGATCTGCAGCGCCGGGACGAGCTGAAGTACATCGCTTCTGCCGAAGGACTGCTGTTCTCCTGCGACAAGAGCTTCACGGAATGCGGCAAGTTCATGGCAGAGAGTGAACAGGCTCTCGTGCGCGAAACCCTGAACACCGCGCGCCAGGCCGTGGCCGCCAAAGACATCGCCGCTGTGAAGGCCTGCGAAACTAAGCTGCTGGATGTCCAGAAGATGCTCACCACCGCCGTACTGGCCGCCAGCGAAGCAATGATGAACTCGCTGGATGGCGATCCCGACGCGGAGCCCAAGGGACTGGCATAGAAGGGCCTGGCGCAGCTTGGCTCCGAGCAACAGCGCCGAGCCTGATAACCTATAGCCATGAGTGAGAAGCGCGACTATTACGAAATCCTGGGTGTAGGGCGCGACGCCCAGGTGGACGAAATCAAGAAGGCCTACCGCAAGCTGGCCATGGAATTCCACCCGGACCGCAATCCGGGCAATAAGGAAGCCGAGGAGAAGTTCAAGGAAGCCGCCGAGGCCTACGCCATCCTGTCGGACGCTGACAAGCGCAGGAACTACGATCAGTTCGGACACGCGGGCGTCGGTGGCTCCCAGGGCGGCGGCGGATTCCAGTTCGATCCCAACGCCTTCGCCGATTTCCAGGATATCTTCGGCGGCTTTTTTGGCGGCGGGGGCATCTTCGGCGATCTGTTCGGGATGGGCGGCGGACGACGCAGCCAGAGCGAACGGGGATCGGATCTGCAATACACGCTGCGCCTGCCTTTCCGGGACGCCGTCTTCGGCAAGGATTCGCACGAAATCGAGATCCCGCGCTTGGAGGCCTGCGAAACGTGCCATGGCGACGGATGCGCGTCCGGCACCCGGCCCCAGACCTGCCCGCAGTGCAACGGCCAGGGCCAGGTGGCCATGCGCCAGGGCTTTCTCCAGATGCTGGTGAACTGCCCCCGATGCGAAGGGCGCGGCAAGTTCATTCCCAGCCCCTGCAGCGCCTGTCGTGGCGAGGGCCGCGTGCAACGGCGCACCAAGGTGAAGTTCAAGATTCCCGCAGGCATCGATCGCGGCCAGCGGCTGCGCCTGAGCGGCGAGGGCGAAAGCGGACGCGGCGGCAAGGGCGATCTCTACATCGTCTTCGATATCCAGGACGACCCCATCTACGAGCGCGAGGGCATCGACCTGCACCGCCGCCTGGAGGTGCCCTGGCCCCTGCTGGTGCTGGGCGGCGAATATCCCGTGGAAACCCTGTACGGCACCGACAAGGTGAAGCTCTCCGCCGGAACCCCCGCCGACAAGGTGGTGAAGGTACCCAATGCCGGCGTGCCGCGCCTCAACGCCTCGGGCCGGGGTGATCTCTACCTGCACCTGCGCGTCGCTATTCCGCAAAAGCTCAGCAATGAGCAGGAAGAGCTGGTCCGCCAGCTGGCCGAATCCTTCATGCCCGAAGGCGCGACAGCCCATGAGAGCGGTTTTCTTGCTAAAGTTTTCAAAGCAGACAAAGGCAAAAAGAAAAAGAAATGATTCCGCATGGCGCGGTGGTCGTCTTTTTCAGCCATCAAGGAGTCCCCATGCGTCGAACCGCTTTGCTGTTGACTCTCCCCGCCATCCTCTGCGCGGCCCCGGTGACCCGCGATATGGCAATCACGACGCCCGACGGTTTCAAGCTGCAGGGCACGCTCACGCTGCCTGAGACCAGCGCGAAGACAAAGCGCAAAAAGCTCCCCGTGGTGATCCTTGCGCACCAGTTCCGCTCGGATCGCGACGGTTGGGCCCCCTTGGCGGAAAAACTGCAGGCCAAGGGCATCGCCACCCTGGCGCTGGATCTACGCGGGCACGGCAAGAGCACGCAAAAGGGCGACGCCACCGTGGCCGTCACGGAGAACTTCGAGGAATCCGCCAAGACGGTGGGATTCGACCGCATCCCCGATGATCTGGCCCTGGCCGCGGCCTGGGTCCGCAAGCAGCCAGGCATCCGCCCCCATCGCGTGGCCCTCGCCGGCGCCAGCGTGGGCGCGAATTCGGTGCTGCTGGCCGCCCCCAAGATCCACCCCGTCGCTATCCTCGCCCTCAGCCCCGGCGGCAACCCCGAAGGTCTCGCCAAGGCGGCCACCCGTGCACACGCGGCCACCATGGCCTTCGGCAGCGATGGCGAGAAATACGTGATCGACGCCCTGGCGGCCCTGAAGCCGGTCCCCGGCGTCCACAACCGGGTCTTCGAAGGCACGGATCATGGCTTCGCCTTCTTCAAAGATCACGTGGACGTCATGGCTGTCTTCCTGGCCGAGTACCTGTTCGACTACCACTCCGGCATGGCCACCCCGAAAGAGAAGGCCGAAAAAGAGAAGGTCGAACCGACCGAAGCTGCGGTAATCCTGAAATAGGGTTCTTTTCTCGCAAAAGGGGGAGGCCAACGCCTCCCCCTTTTTGTATTTGAAGGTAGCTCGGCCCTGCAGTCCACAGGCCAAAAGGTTGGATTTCAATTGGCGCCGAATCCCCCGGCCCTACCCCTGCACCTGGTTCCGGCCACGCTCTTTCGCCTGGTACAGCTTCAGATCCGCTGCCACTAGCAGTTCTGCGGCGCTGCCGCCTTCGATGGGGCGGGTCGAGGCCACGCCCAGGCTCACGGTGACCACCGGGGCCGCGCTCGAATGGGCGTGGGGGATCTGCGACGCCAGGACGCATTCCTGGATGCGCACGGCCACCTCCAGGGCGCCTGGGAGATCCGTTTCAGGCAGCAGGCACACGAATTCCTCGCCGCCGTACCGGGCGGCCAGATCACCGGGGCGCTGCATCGCTCCCTTGAAACAGGCCGCGACGGCTTTCAGGCATTCGTCGCCCGCGGCATGTCCATAGGCATCGTTGTAGCGTTTGAAGAAATCCACGTCGCCCATGACCACGGCGATCGGGAGTCCACGCCGATGGGTTCGCTGCCACTCCGAGGCCATCTGCTGATCGAAATGGCGACGATTGGCGATGCCCGTCAGGCCATCCCGCTGAGCCAGATTCCGCAACACATCGCGCGACCGCTTCAGCTCCAGGTGGTTCCGCACCCGCGCAGCGACGATCACGGGGCTGATGGGCTTGGTGATGAAATCGATGGCGCCGGATTCCAGGGCGAGCGTCTCGTCCGCCTCGCCGCCCAGGGCGCTCAGGAAGAGCACGGGCGTTTCCTCGATGCGCGGATCGCTCTTGATGCGGGCGCAGACCGCGAAGCCGTCCAGTCCCGGCATCACGAGATCCAGCAGGATCAAGTCGGGCTGGTGCTCGATGGCCATCTCCAGGCCCTCTTCCCCACTCGCCGCCGTGATGACGCGGTGCTCCTGGGATAGCGTTGCCTTCAGGATGGCCCGCGAGGTGCGGGAATCGTCGATCACCAGGACCAGGGCCGCCTCGGGGGGGGCACTCGTCCCGACCTCTTCTGCGGGAAGCGAGGCGGAAGCGGAAGCGGGCTCGGCGGGCTGCGTGGCCACGCCCCGATCCGGAACCGTGAAGGTGAACCGGGTTCCCCGCGCAGCATCGCTGGCGAAGCTCAGATGCCCACCCAGGAAATCATCCGCCAGCATGCGCGCCAAGTAGGTGCCCAGCCCACGGCCTCGGCTGGCCTTGGTGCTGAACGCGCGCTGGAAGATGCCGACCGTCACCCGCTCGGAGAGCGCCCCCGGATTCTGCACGGTGAAGATCCACCCTTCCGCCGTCCGGCCGTGGCTCACGATCACCCGACCGCCCACGGGAATGGCTTCGAAAGCGTTCTCCACCAGTTCGCATAGCACCCGCAGGAACAATACGGGATCAGTCCATACCCGTCCCTTGGCCCCGGTCTGGATTTCCAGCGTCCGCCCCACGGCCACGGCCTCATCCAGGAACCGGGCGCGCAGTTCGTCCAGCAGTTCGCTGATGCTCGTCTCCCGGAATTCGGGACGCAGCGATCCATCCTCGGCCCGGGCGAGAATCCGCTGGGCCATCACGGCTTCCGCGAGCTTTTGGTTCAACCCTAGGAGTTCGCGGGTCGTTCGCGAACGCGCCATCGGATCTTCGGCGGCCCCCTTCTGGATTTCATTCAGCAGGGGCTGCAGCTCCTCGTCCAGAACCCGCTCCAGGGCATCCCTGCGCATCTGGGCGCTGAGATCCTGAAGGAGGAAGGCGGTCAATTCTTCGCCATGTATTTGCAGCGGCGTGCTGCGGACCTTGAATTCGGCGCCCACCAGCCGCCCCTCATGGCGCAGGGTGAGCTGGCATTGCCCCATGGCCGGGGCCTTCTGGATCTGGCTTGTGAGCAGGGTCAACAAAGCACCGCATTGGCGACAAGCCTTGGAGGTTCCGCAGCCCCCGGGGCCCTCCGTCGCATGAACGCAATTCAGAATTTCTCCGGGCCGGAGCCCGTAGAGACTTTCCGGATTGGCGCAGCCCACGCACTCGAACAGATCCAGGTTTCCGGCCACCAGCTGCCGCTGGGCGTTGAGGATGAGTGCGTATCCCGAGATGGCCTCCAGCAGGGTCTTCACGATCGGTTGATCCAGGCAAAGCTGCGCCTCACGGCGGATCTCCTCCAGCTCCGCGCGCTCGGCAGGAGCGAAGTAGGTTTCACCCGTGGGAAAGACATCATCTGACATGGAAAAGCCTTTAGAGTTGCACCCTTTGCATCGGCCTTCCCCTATCAATCCTTGATTCCAGCCCTCAGATCTCGCGCACCACCCAGTCTTTCGGCATCAGGATTCGATCCCACCAGACGGCGTTCTCAGCCCGTTTGCCGATGGCCAGGAACATGCTGACCTCCGCGCCGCGCGAGAGCTTCAGCAGGCGCTTGGCGCGCCAGGGATCGAAGCCCTCGATCGGGCACGAATCAAAACCTTCGGCTCGCAGCGCGAGCATGAAGGTGGCCGCCGCCAGCGCCGTGGACTTGTGCGCCACGATACGCGCATCCGCCCGCGTGAGAAGGTTATGGGCGGGCGTAAACAGCGACCAAACGCGGCTGGCGATGCCCTTCACAGCCCCCAGAAGGCCAAAGGGCCCGGTGCGATAGAAGATGGGCATCAGTTTGCCCCAGTACTTCACCTGGCTCTTGCGCAGGATGCCGCGCTCCTGGAGGGTTTTCAGAATGAAGGCAGCGTGGCGCTTCCAGGTATCCCGATGCGCCACCACCGCCACCAGCAGCGGCGCGGTTTCGGGCCCCCGCTGATGGTGGCAGATGGCGTTGGCCTTGGCCCGCACCTCCGGATCGCGAATGATCACGAACTCCCAGTGCTGAAGATTGCTGGAACTGGGCGCCCGCAGCGCGGCATCCAGACAGCGATCCAGCACCTCCTGCGGCACCGGGTCCGGCAGGAACTCGCGGATGCTGCGCCGGGATTCGACGATCTGATGAAAGGCCTCGGCGTTGGACGGAGTGGGCATAGGACCTCCAGAAATAGGCCGATGACTCAGCCCTTCTGCAGTTCCATCAGGATCTGGCGGGCGCAGGCTTTCAGTGTTTCGATGACGCCGGTGCCCTGGTTCGCGACGGCTTCGATCATGGGCTCGTTGCGGAAACGCAGCAGGCCTTCCATCTCGGGCACGGACGCCGCGCTGGGCATATCGCGCTTGTTGAGCTGCAGTACGTAGGGAATCGTGCGGATATCGAAGCCGTTGTCCTTCAGATTGGTGGCGAGGTTCGCGATGGATTCGATATTGGCTTCCAGGCGGGCACGCTGGCTGTCGGCCACGAAGATCACACCATCACAACCGCGCAGGATCAGCTTGCGGCTGGCGTCGTAGAAGACCTGGCCGGGCACCGTGTAGAGGTGAAAGCGCACCTTGAAGCCCTTCACCGTGCCCATATCCAGCGGCAGGAAGTCGAAGAAGAGCGTGCGATCGGTCTCCGTAGCGAGGCTCACCAGCTTGCCCCGCTTATCAGGGGAAGCCTGTTCATGAATCCACTGGATATTGGTCGTCTTGCCGCACAAACCGGGGCCGTAGTAGACGATCTTGCAGTTGATCTCGCGCGACGCGTAGTTGATGAAGGTCATGAGCAGGCCCCCATCAATCGCCAAAGAGCTTGTCGATGTCCTCGTCCGTGATCTCGGAGAAGGGGCTTTCGAACTTGGTGGATTCGTCCGACCGCGTCTGCGCGCGCTGCTCCACGGTATCGAAGATCTCCTGCAGCTCGCGGCTGGCCTTCTTCACCCGCAGGCGCACCAGCGCAAGGCTGGAGCTCTGGTCGAAGATCACCACCAGGATGCCGCGCTTGCCGACGATGGAGATGTGCAGGTTGTCCTTCTCGCCCTCGTGGAAGAGCAGGCTGAACTCCTTTTCGCCGATGAGCTTGGCCAGACCATCCGTGGCCGCCACGTTGCCGGCCGTGAGCGAGGCCAGGCTGGTGGCGTCGATGCTGCGCACATCGCCGGCCGCGGCAATCTGCTGCCCGTTCTTGTCCACCAGGAAGACAACCTTGCTGGAGGATTCGACCTGGAGGCGGCCGATGATTTCCTGGAGCTGTTTGTACTCCTCCTCGAACATGACGAGATCGAGTTTGGCCACACACCCTCCAAGGAATTCCAATGTCCAGAATATAGCGCAGTCGAGGGGCCCCGGGGGATCTCCCGATGATTACTTCAACTTGCGAGACCGGGCGGCGGGTTTCCGGCGCGGCTTCCCGCCGGACTTGGGCTTTCCGCTGCTGATCGGCTTGCGGTGCGCGGGGGCGGCGCGCTTGGCGGCGCGTTTGCGCGCGATCTCCGCGCGATCCTGGTCCGTGAGAGGCTCTTCCGAGAGCTTCTTTCGGCCGGGTTTCAAGCCCTCGCCAGGATCGAGGATGCGCCGCACCTTGGCGGTCTCCTTGGTCGGACCATCCTCATCCTTGCCCTTCTTCTGGATGCTGAGCCGAATGGGAGTGCCCGTGAAGCCGAAGGTCTCGCGCAGGCGGTTCTCCAGGTAGCGCACATAGCTGAAGTGCAGGCCGCGATCCGTGTTCGTCTTGATGACGAAGCTGGGAGGCCGCACGCCCACCTGGGTCATGAAGTAGAGCTTGGGCAGCTTGCCGTCCACCGCGTGGGGCGACATGGCCGCCACCGCGTCGCGCATGAACTGGTTGAGCTTGCCCGTGGGGATGCGCCGGGCGTGGGCCGCGGCGACTTCATCCAGCATGGCGAAGATTTTGGACACTCGCTGTCCAGTGAGCGCCGAGATGAAGATCATGGGCGCGTGTTTGAGGAATCCCAGCTCGTGACGGATCTTCTCTTCGAAGGCCAGCGATGTGAACGTGTCCTTCTCTATCTTGTCCCACTTGTTGATCACGAGGATCACGGCGGCGCCAGCCTCCTGCGCGTAGCCCGCGATCACCGCGTCCTGGTGCGTGACGCCTTCCACTGCGTCGATGAGCAGCAGGCTCACGTCGGCGCGGGCCATGGCCTGCTTGGCCTTGAGGATCGACAAGATCTCCGCGCCCTCGGTCGTCTTGCCCTTGCGCCGGATGCCCGCCGTATCGATCAGGCGGTAGGGGCGATCATCCACGGTGAACACCGTATCCACGGTGTCGCGCGTTGTGCCCGCCACGTCGCTCACCAGGCTGCGCTCGTAGCCCAGCAGCTTATTGGTCAGCGAGCTCTTGCCCACGTTGGGGCGACCGATGATCGCGAAGCGCAGCTCCTCGGAGAGATCGTGGATCTCCGCCTCTTCGGGGGTGCGATGGAAGGGCAACCGGGCACGGACCGCGTCGACCAGATCCGCCACGTTGCTGCCGTGGGCCGCACTGATGACCATGACCTCGTCAAAGCCCAGCTCGTAGAACGCACCATCCGGGCTGCCGCCCTTCACGCCGTCGATCTTGTTCACCACCAGGATCGAGGGCTTGCCACTCTGGCGAATGCGCGAGGCGATCTCCGCATCCACGGGATTCCAGCCGTCGTGGGCGTCCACCATGAGCACGAGCACGTGCGCTTCGCCCATGGCCGCCTGCGAAAGCCGCGTGATGCCCGCGGTGATGACATCATCGCCCTCGAAGTCCAGTCCGCCCGTATCCACCAGATCGAAGACTTCCTCGGGATCGCCATCCTCGCCCAGACAGGTGACGCGGCCATAGCTGCGATCCCGGGTCATGCCCGGCAGATCGTGGACCAGCGCCGCGCGGGTGCGCGTGAGGCGGTTGAAAAGCGTGGACTTGCCCACATTGGGGCGTCCGCAAATGGCAACGAGGGGAAGTTTCATGGGCACCTTTTCGGCGAGGCCGGAGCCCCATTTTCGCAAAATTGCGCGCGACAAGCGAATCGGAGGCTTGTCTCTAGCCAAGCGCCTTCCCGCGAGAACGATTTCCGGCCGCCCTCAGGCGCCCAGATCCAGATCCGTGACCTGAAGCCCTTGATAGTAACGGCCTTTCAATGGCTGGAAGCGCAGCAGAGTGAAGTCGCCGCCCTCGCGTCCGCCGGGATAGTACATCTCCCAGGCGTCCGTCCAGATCGCTTGCCGGATGGCGGGATCGCGGACGTCCTCCACCGTCCCCTGGAGACACAGCCCCTCGAAGGTGGCGGCATCCGAATAGTAGAGGCAGAGGCGCGGATCATGGTGCAACTGGGCCACCTTGCGACTGGAGGTGTTGGTGCCCAGCCAGTTCCCGAAGGGCGGCAGCTTGGCGGGACCGCTTTCCACGGCCGCCGCCCGCAGCTTGACGAGGTTGAACAGCATGCGCGCTTCGGGAAATCCGTCCGGATGGATCGTCGAAACGCAGACGAGATCGCTTCTTTGCATCAGGTTTCGGGCGGCGATGGACCGGTCCATGGAAACTCCTGGGATGGGCTAAAACCTCCCACCGGACGCGCCTGGGCCCCACCATCCCCAGACAGGATCCGGCAGGGCCCAAGCTCAGACAATCAGGCGTGGCGAGGGATCTGAGGAATCGGCACCGACACGGCCTTGGCGTGCCAGATTTCCTGAGCGTATTCCCGAACCGTTCGGTCGATGGAGAACTTGCCCATGCCAGCGACGTTGAGGATGGACATGCGCGTCCACATTGCGGGGTCCGCGTAGGTCTTCGAAACGCGCTCCTGGGCTTCAAGGTAGGAGGCGTAGTCAGCGCAGTGGAAGTAGTGATCGCCCTCCAGCAGGAGCTGGGCGATAGGGGCGAAGCTGCCGTTATCCAGCTGGGCGATGGTCTCGATGGCGCGCGCGAGTTCGACGTTCTTCATCACCCATTCGCGGGGCTGATAGCCGGCGTCACGCAGCTGCATGATGCCCTCGGCGGTATGGCCACAGATGAAGATATTGGGATCGCCCACCTCGTCCTTGATCTCGATGTTGGCGCCATCCAGCGTGCCGATGGTGAGCGCGCCGTTGAGGGCGGCCTTCATGTTGCCTGTGCCCGAAGCCTCGGTGCCTGCCGTCGAGATCTGTTCGGATAGTTCGCAGGCGGGGAACACCACTTCCGCCAGCGTCACGCGGTAGTTTGGCAAGAACGAGATGCTGAGCTTGCCCTTGGTGGCGGGATCGTGCGCGATGGCTTCCGACAGGACATTGGCGAGACGGATGATCTGCTTGGCCACCCAGTAGGCGGGCGCGGCCTTCCCCGCGAGCATCACGGCCCTGGGCGCGCCGATATCGATGCCATCCCGCAAGCGATTCCACAGCGTCACCACATGCAGCAGATTCAGGAGTTGCCGCTTGTATTCGTGGATGCGCTTGACCTGCACATCGAACATGAATTCGGGATCCAGCTTGAAATCCCCGCTGCCGATGCCCCAGGCGGCCAACGCCTCTTTGTTGGTCTGCTTCACGTTCTGCCACTTCTGCTGGAAGGCGGCGTCATCGGCGAACTGGGTGAGCTGGCGCAGATCGTCGAGATTCTTCTTCCAGCCCTCTCCGATGGCCTCGGAGATCAGCGACGTGAGGGCCGGATTGCAGTAGAAGAGCCAGCGGCGCGGCGTGATGCCGTTGGTCTTGTTGTTGATGCGGCCCGGGAACAGCTCGTTCATTTCGGTGAACGTCGAAGCTTTCAGAATGTCCGTGTGGAGCTGGGCCACGCCGTTCACCGAGTGACTCCCCACGATGGCGAGGTTCGCCATGCGCACACTATGCCCGTTATCCACGATGGCCAGTCGCTGCAGCTTGGCGTCATCAAAGGGATAGCGCTTGCGTACGATGAGGCGGAAGCGCCGGTCGATCTCCTCGACGATCTCCACATGCCGAGGCAGAAGGCGACGCCAGAGATCCATGGGCCAGACTTCCAGCGCCTCGGGCAGGATCGTGTGATTGGTGTAGGCGCACACCTGCTGGGTCAGCTCCCACGCGAAGTCCCACTCCAAGCCTTCCTGATCCACCAGCACCCGCATCATTTCAGGGACAGCCAGGGATGGATGCGTATCGTTGAGCTGGATGGCCACCTTGTCAGGCAGCTCTTCCCAGGTCCAGTGGATGCGCTTCTTGAAGCGCCGGATCACATCCTGCAGCGTAGCGGAGACGAAGAAGTACTGCTGCTTCAGGCGAAGCTCCTTGCCCGCGCTCTGATCGTCCGCAGGGTAGAGCACCTTGGAGATGTTCTCGGAGAGGGTCTTGTCCTCGACGGCGCGCACGTACTGGCCGGAGTTGAACTGCGCCAGGTCGAACGCCCGGCTGGACTTGGCGGTCCACAACCTCAACGTGTTGACCGTGCCGTTCCGGTAGCCCGCCACCGGCGTATCCGTGGCCATGGCCCAGACTTCCTGGGCATCCACCCATTCCACGCGATACTTCCCGTTTTCATCGGTATACCCGTGAGTGCGCCCGTAGAAGCGCACAGGGAAGATGGCATCCGGCCGCTTGATCTCCCAGGGGTTGCCGTAACGCAGCCAGCCATCGGGAAACTCAACCTGGCAGTGATTGATGATCTTTTGCATGAAGATGCCGTACTCGTACCGGATGCCGTAGCCGTAGAACGGGATCTCCAGCGTCGCAGCTGCATCCAGGATGCAGGCGGCCAGACGCCCCAGACCGCCGTTGCCCAGGCCCGCGTCCCATTCCTCGATGAAGAGATCCTCCAGATTGAAGCCGATCTCGTCCATGGCCTTGCGATAGGGCTCCCGAGCGCCCAGATTCAGCAAGTTGTTCCCCAGCGCGCGCCCCATCAGGAACTCGAGGGACAGGTAGTAGACCCGCTTAACATCCTGGTGATAGTAGGTGTTCTGCGTCTTGAACCACCGCTCCATGAGCTGATCCCGCACCGTGTAGGCCAGGGCACGGTACACGTCGTAGTCATTGGCGGTGTATTGATCCTTGGAGATCGTGTACATCATTCGGTGCGCGAAGGTGTCGATGATGCCAGCAGGATCCATGAGATCAGGCAAGGGTTGAGGGATGTTCCGAATTCCAATGGTCATACGACAACTCCCTATAGATTCATTCCGACGAAAGCGATGGATGCAGCGATCCATCTGGATCGGCCATCAGAGCAGAATAGGTGAAATCCGGCAGAACCAGGCGCGAGAAGACTCCTGATCGCAAGCCTTTTGAATCCCGAGCTCGGCTTGAGGGAGCCGAGGGCTCATCCGGACTCGGCCTTCGGTCTCGATCTCGACTTCGAGCCTTGCTCTGACGTGGCGTGCAAAAAAAAGGGAGCCGATTAGGCTCCCTTTTTCGTTTTGGCGGGGCTGACGGGGCTCACCCGGTCTCAGCCTTCG
>DAOPYE010000019.1:0-35259 GCA_035352715.1 Holophaga sp.
GCTGGCCATCGGTTCCCACCTGGACCCGGAGATCCAGCCGATGCTTTCCCGGCGCAACCGGCAGGGGAAGCACGACCCGGCGATCCCAGGGGCCAAAGGTCGTCAAGGTCCCGATGCGCCCCTCGCGACAGATGCAGCGCCCATCCAGGTAGACCTCGACCGCCCGCCAGCGCGCGTGGAGAATCAGCGCCATGGGCTGATCCGAAAGCTGGATCTCGCGGCGGAACCACGAAATGCCGTTCCCGATGCCCTCCTTCGGAGGCCGCGCTTCGGCAAAGGAAGTGATGGGCACCCACGGACCCGATTCGGCCATGGGATCGCCGATCTGCATCAGCCATCCCTCCAGCGGGCTTACGGACTGCGCGTGCGCGGGGATCGCCCCGAACAGCGCCAGCAGGATGCCCAGAACGAGCCAGCGCAGTGGAACCACCTTTGATAATGATTTCATCTGCTCATTGCCCATGAAGGACCATCCCATGTGCGACCTTAGTTCATTCCCATTCAAACGGATCAACCCGCCACTTGCCAGCAGGAAGACGGATCTATCATTTTTACAAAGGCTCTCCCGCCCATGACGTGGCGAAGGCCTGGCGGATCTCCGGCAGCCCGCGATCCGCGCCCAGCAGCAATCCCAGCTTGGCGAGGATCGTCCATCGGGTCTGCCGACCGCCGCTGATGGCGCCCAGTTCCGCCGCCTCGCGCCCCAGTTCGTAGGCGCCCAGATCCACGCCGCCCGAGGGGCACTGGCTGGCGATCACGACGGGCATCTCCCGTTCCCGGCAGTGGGCCAGCATCGCGCGCAGATCGGATCGCCCCATGGGCAGATTGCCCGCCCCGAAGGCCTGGATGACCACGGCCCGCGTGCCGGAATCCGGCAGGTGCCAATCCATGCCCGGAAAGGGCGAGAGCATCGAGATAGCCGTCTCCAGACGCGAACCGAGGCCCGGCGGCACCCTGCGCTCGAAGATCCCCGCGTGGGGATGCATCTGAACGTACAACCCCAACTCAGCCAGCGGCGGCAGATTGGGGCTTTCGAAGGCCTGGTAGCGATGCACGCTAAGTTTCTCGGCCGCGACGCCGCGCAGCCACAATTCGCCGAAGCAGATGCCCACCTCGGCCACGCCCCGAGCCGCCAGCGTCACCGCATCCACGATGTTGCTGCGGGCATCGCTGCGCACGTAGGCCAGGGGACGCTGGGAACCCGTGATCACCACGGGCTTGCCCAGATCCGCCAGCAGTAACCCCAGAAGGCTCGCCGTGCAGGCCATGGTGTCGGTGCCGTGGATGAGCACGACGCCATCACTATCCCTGCCCTCCTCACGGATGATGCGGGCCAGATCCAGAATGTGTTCGGGCTCCAGCGTCGAGGAATCGCGGTTGCAGGCAACATACAGGCGCAATTCCGCCAGCCGTTCCAACTCCGGCATCGACTCCATCAAATGCGAGAGATTTGCGCCGGGGCTCAGCGTCAAGGGTTCACCCGAAGGGGTCATGCCCAGGGTCCCGCCGGTATGAACGATGAGGATACGGGGACTCAAGGAAACCTCCGAAGCCCTCATAATAGGCATCACCATGATGATTCCACGCCTTCTCCCCGTGATCTTCTGCACGAACCTGCTGATGTCTGCGGTTCCGTCGGGAACGCAGGCGGAACCCGTCCATGCGGCAGCGATTCCTTGCGATGACTGTGTGCCGGGCGTAATCAATTTCGCGAAGATCTCCGACGCTCTTTGGCGCGGCGCCCAGCCCACGGCGGAAGGATTCAAGGCACTGGAGAAGATGGGCCTGCGCACCGTCGTGAGCTTTCGAAGCCAGCACGATGACTTGGAGCTCCTGCAGGGCACCCGCCTGAAGTATCTGCGCATCGATTCTCACGCGGGGCATCCCGAGGATGAGGACATCGTTCAATTCCTCAAGGTGATCCAGAATCCTGCCAATCACCCGGTCTTCATCCACTGCGCCCAGGGCCGCGATCGCACCGGCGTCAATGCTGCTGCCTACCGCATGGTTATGCAGGGCTGGAGCGCCGAGGAAGCCATTCAGGAGTTGAAGGCCTTCCGCTTCAACAAGGTCTGGATCACGGTGCCCAGATATATCCGCAAGCTGAATCCTGAACAGATGAAAAACCGGGTGGACCAACTCCCCGCGCCAAAATTCCGCGTGTGGTCGGACTGAAATACATCGCAAGCGTTTGGGAATGACCTTCCCCTGCGGTAATTTTGAGGTTCTGGCCGTAGCAAACATCTGGGCCAAGGAGGAAGCATGAATCTCTGGGCCTTTGATGATGCGACGTGCACAAACCTGGCCCAGGCGCATGGCACGCCCATGTTCGCCTACAGCGGTGCCGTAGCCGAGGCGGGCTACCGCGCGCTCCGGGCCGCGCTGCCCCAGCGGGTCCGCGTCGCCTATGCCGTGAAGGCCAACGCCCATCCCGAACTGCTCAAGCGGTTCGCCAGCCTGGGCACCAGCTTCGACTGCGCCTCCATCGGGGAACTGCGCAAGGTGGCGGAACTGGATCTGGGTCCCAACCGCATCTTCTTCGCCGGGCCCGGCAAGCGCGCCGAGGAATTGGCCCTGGCGCTCTCCATGGGCGTGCGCGTCCAGGCCGAGGGCTGGGAGGATCTGGCGCGCCTGGACGAGCTGGCAACCGAAGAGATCGCCGTCAATCTGCGGGTGCATCCCAAGGCCGGCGCGGCGGAACAGAACCGCATCATCGGCGGTACCGGGCCTTCGGCCTTCGGCGTGGACGAGGAGGATCTGCCCGCCCTGTTCGAGCGGGCGAAGGACTTGAACCACGTCCGTATCCGCGGGCTGCATGTGTTTGCGGCCAGCAACCAGCGCGACGCCAAGAAGCTGCTGGCCACCCACGGCTACGTGATGGAACTGGCGAAGCGCATCGCGGAGACGCACCGCCTGACCCTGGAGCAGATCGATCTCGGCGGCGGCCTGGGTGTGCCCTACGCCATGAACGAATGGCCCCTGGATATCGTGGGCTTCGGCCAAGGGCTGCGGCAGCTCCTGGAGGCGAACACGTGGTTCCAGGGCGAACTGATCCTCGAACCCGGACGCTTTCTCGCGGCCCCCTGCGGCGTCTACCTGGCCCGGGTCACCCGCGTGAAGGAGAGCCGCGGCACGCGCTTCGTCATCCTGGAGGGCGGCATCAATCACCTGCTGCGCCCCCTGCTCACGGAGCAGCCCTTCCCCGTGAAGGCCCTCGGAAAGACCGGCCCCGAGCGGGCCGCCACGCTGGCCGGCCCCCTGTGCACCAGCCTGGACCGCCTGGGCGATGTGCAACTGCCCAAGCTGGAACCCGGCGATCTGCTGGCTTTCGGCATGGTGGGCGCCTACGGATTTTCGGAGGCCATGACCTTCTTCCTAAGCCATCCGATTCCGCCGGAAGTCTGGTTTTGTTAAGCCACATAAGCCCCCGTTACCGTTGACGCTCCTTTCCGCCTAACGTAAGGTAGGAATTGAGCATTCGTCAGTTCCGGGCACGTTTAGCACCGGAACTTCCTCAACCAATCCATCACAACCCTCAACTGGAGGCATACATGGCCATCAAGGTTGGCATCAACGGATTCGGCCGCATCGGTCGGATGGTATTCCGCGCCGCCGTCAAGAACTTCTCGGACATCGAGATCGTCGGCATCAACGATCTGCTCGATCCCGACTACCTCGCCTACATGCTGAAGTACGACTCCGTGCACGGCCGCTTCCAGGGCGAAGTCTCCGTCGAAGGCACCAACCTGGTCGTCAACGGCAAGAAGATCCGCCTGACCGCCGAGAAGGACGCCGCGAACCTGAAGTGGAACGAAGTGGGCGCCGACGTCGTCGTCGAGTCCACCGGCCTGTTCCTGACCAAGGAAACGGCTGAAGCCCACATCAAGGCTGGCGCCAAGAAGGTCATCATGTCCGCTCCTTCCAAGGACGACACCCCCATGTTCGTCTTCGGCGTGAACGACAAGAGCTACGCTGGCCAGACGATCATCTCCAACGCCTCCTGCACCACGAACTGCCTGGCCCCCCTGGCCAAGGTGATCAACGACGCCTTCGGCATCAAGCGCGGCCTGATGACGACGGTTCACGCCGCCACGGCGACCCAGAAGACCGTTGACGGCCCCTCCAAGAAGGATTGGCGCGGTGGCCGCGGCATCCTGGAGAACATCATCCCCTCCTCCACCGGCGCTGCGAAGGCCGTGGGCAAGGTGATCCCCGAGCTGAACAAGAAGCTGACGGGCATGGCCTTCCGCGTCCCCACCTCCGATGTCTCCGTGGTCGATCTGACCGTCGAGCTGAACAAGGAAGCCACCTACGACGAGATCAAGGCCGCCGTGAAGACCGCCGCCAACGGCGCCATGAAGGGTGTCCTGGCCTACACCGAGGACAAGGTCGTCTCCACCGATTTCCGCGGTGAAGCCAACACCTCCGTCTTCGACGCCGAAGCCGGCCTCGCCCTCGACGGCACCTTCGTCAAGCTCGTGTCCTGGTATGACAACGAGTGGGGCTACTCCAACAAGGTGTTGGACATGGTCCGCGTGATGAGCAAGTAGTTCGATTCCCATCGAACGACAAAAAGGCCGACCCTCGGGTCGGCCTTTTGCTTTGGTGAAAAGCGAAGGAGCTACTTCTTCAGCATCTTGTCGAAGTAGGACACCACGATATCCATCACCATCTTGGTGCTCCACTGAGGGCCTCCGTGATTGGCCCCCTTGATGACGTAGCGCGTGGAAGGAACGCCCGCCGCGCGCAGCGCGTTGTGCACAAGCAGGGTCTGGCTGGGCGAAACGAGCGCGTCCTCGCTGCCATGGATGAACAGCAGCGCGGGATCGCTCTTGTCGACGTAGGTCAGGGGATTGGCCTGGGCGGCCGCCTGGAGATCATCGCGGATCGACTTGCCGCTGTCCGGGCCGTTGACATACATGGCTTCGCTGATGTTGGGCGTGTTGTGCCCGTCCTGGGCGGCCTGGTCATAATCCATCGCGATGCGGGTCAGATCCGAAAGGCCGTAGAAATCCACGCCCGCCAGCACCGCGCTGCTCTGGTCCAGGTTGTCGCCGACCTCGAACTTCTTCACGCCGTTGGTCGTTCCGACCATGGCCGTCATGTAGCCGCCCGCGGAATCGCCCCAGACGGCAACCTTGGACGTGTCGATCCCGTAACGATCGGCATTCGCCCGAAGGAAGCGGATGGCCGACTTCACATCGCCCACAGCGTCGCTGTACAGGCCCTGGGGCACGACCCGGTATTCGATGCTCGCCACCACATAGCCCGCCTTGGCCAAGTAGGCTCGCGCTCCGGCGTTGCTGCCCTTCGGGGACATCATGAATCCCCCGCCGGTGACGAAGACGACGAGCGGCAGCTTCTTCGCCTGCTCGGGAGCGAAGACATCCATCTTCAGATCGAGCGGATCGCCGTCGATGGTCTTGACCTTGGAGTAGACGATGTCCTTGTACGTCGTGAGCTTCACGTCCGAGGGAAGGGCACTGACATCAGGGCTGCCGGCCACGTCGAGGAGCTGACTGGTGCTCATATCATGGGGCGCGACGTGCTTCGCGAACGGCAGGGGACCGAAACGCCTCGGCTTCTTGCCCGCAGCCCCGGGCATAGGCCCGGGCTGGCTGAACGCCAGGACAGAGGCGCCAAGCCCCATCGCGAGGATATAGGTATTGAGGAAACGGCGCTTCATGAGGCCTCCAGTGAGTGCCCCATCATCGCATCACAATCAGGCCTAGCCCAACACCAGCGCCCGAATCCAAGCTCTATCGATGGGAGAGGATGCGCTCCCGAAAGACATCGGGGATGACGCGCTTGGCGTTCGCGTTGAAATCGAGCAGCACCAGCACGTCGATGGCCTCGGCAACGATGGACTGGCTCGCATCCATGACCGTGTGCTTGATCTGGAAGCTGGTGCTGCCCAGGGCCTCGGTGCGGGCGACGACGATCACCTGGCCGGGATAGAAGAGCTGCTTCTTGAACTGGCAATGGCTGGCCACCAGCGTGGGACCGACGCGGGTTTCCGCGTGGTGCTGCATCATGCCGATGGTCTCCAGGAACTTGATCCGCGCGGCCTGGACGTATTTCATGATCGCCAGGTTATTGACGTGCCCGAAGGGATCGACCTCGCTCCAGTCGATCCGTAGTTCCAGGACGATCGAAGCGTCCGGGGTCGATGCAGGGGCGGTCGGGAAATCGGCGATCGGCGAATCGGTCATGCAGGCCTCGAAGACAACCATCCACTCTAACAAACCGATCATCCGCAAGGCGTCCGGGAAATCCTTCAAAAATCACAGCGATCGGCATTGTTTTATCTTTCGAAAAAACTAGAATCACTTCCGGAGGCTTCCATGGCCACACAACTGGAACTCAATGCGGATCGTTTCAAGGCTCTCAGCCACTCCGTCCGGCTCGCCATCCTCCGTCTGGTGGTCCAGGGATCCGAGGCTGGAACGCCTGCGGGTCGCATCCAGGAACGCCTGGGGATCCCAGCCTCTACGCTCAGCCATCACCTGGCCTGCCTGAACCAAGCGGGTCTGCTCGAGGTGGAGCGCGATGGCACCACCCTGCGCTACCGGGCCCATTTCGCCACCCTGCGCACGCTCACGGAATACCTGTGGGAGGGCGATCGCGAGCAGACCCCGGAGACCGGGAAGCCGGAACGCTGCTGCGGCGCGAAGGTGCGCAAGGCCCGCTGATATGCCCAGTTCCCTGATCCGATCCGCCACGGCCAGCGACGCCGCCGCCATCGCCGAGATCTACAACCCCTACGTCCGCGACACGATCATCACCTTCGAGGAAGAGCCCGTCACGCCATCTGAGATGGCTTCCCGCATCGAGAAGGTCACGAAGGCCTATCCCTGGATCGTGTGGGAGGAGGATGGCCGCGTGATCGGCTATGCCTACGGATCCACCTGGCGCTCGCGCCACGCCTATCGTTTCGCGACCGAGACCACCATCTATCTGGATCAGGCCCGCCTGCGCAGCGGCATCGGAACCCGGCTGTACCAGGCCCTCATCGACGAATTGCGCCGGTACGGATACCACTCCGCACTGGGATGCCTGGGCCTGCCCAACGATCCCAGCGTCGCCCTTCACGAAAAGCTGGGATTCCAGAAAGTGGGCCACATGCGGGAGGCCGGATGGAAGTTCGGCGCATGGGTGGATGTGGGATTCTGGGAATTGATGCTTTGAACCCGACGCTCGAAGGGGTCATGGGCCGCCTGCGCCTGGTCAACGCCACCCGCGAGCACTTCGAAGCAGAACTCGCATCACCCGCGCGCCTGGCCTCGATGCTGGGCACCGAAACACCCGTCGGATGGCCTCCGGGCGAGTACGATTCGGATGCCATCCGGTTCTTCCGCGATCGCCTGATGGAACACCCGGACCACGCGCCGTGGTACGTCTGGTACGCCCTCGAACACCCGGCGCCCGGCGGCCAGGATCGCCTGGTGGGCGTGGGCGGCTATTTCGGACCTCCCACCGAGGATGGCACCGTCGAGATCGGCTATTCGATCCTGCCCGATTGCCAGCGCCAGGGCTTCGCGACGGCGTTGGCGCAAGCCCTGGCCTCGCGAGCCTTCGCAGATCCAGCCGTCCTTCGGGTCATCGCCCAGACGCACCCATCCAACACCGGCTCCGTCCGCACCCTGCTCAAGGCGGGGTTCGTGTTCGCCTGCGCATCTGAAGATCCCATCGTCCACTGCTACGTGCAATTCCGGCCAGAGCCTCGGCGCTCATCCCAACCTGACGCGGAAGCCCAACCGGATACGGAAGCGCAGGGCTGATGTATCGCCAGAAAGTCCGAGGCTCGCTGCGCACCAAGCCTCAAGGCCTCCCCGGAACATCTCCAAATGGGAGATCATCTAAAGAAGACTTGGAGTCGTGATGCGCCTTGTTTCATCCCGCGCCGCCCTGTGGACGCTCGTGCCCGCCCTGTTCGCCCTGCATGCGGCCGAGCCTGCTGAATGCCCCTTGCGCGTTGGCGCCCCCCTGCCGGGGTTGCTGGATCTGTCGCAGGAACCCGTCGATATCCTGCTGCCCAAGGATCCCCGCGACCCCGCCCAAGTGGAGGCCGCCCGCCGCGCGTGGCTGCCGCGCATCGCGGCCCATCGGCAGGTCAGCGAACTGATGCTCAAGCTGCCTGCGGATGAACATCGCCTGCCCCTGCTGCTGGCCGCCAGCCAGGCCCTGAAGGCCCAGAACCCGGAACAGCGGCTCTACTTGGCCTACCAGAAGGGCGCCCCCGCCTTCTGGAACGAGGCCGCCTGGGGCGCACTGCAGGGCGGCATCCTGACGCCAGAGGATCTGGGGCCGGATAGCTCGCGGTGGCGGGATCTGCTGCTCAGCGCCCAGACACAGCTGCCGGGCAGGGCCTGGACCCTATGGCTTCCCGTGGACCCGGGACCTCTGGCCTCCCTGCTCATGGGCGACGGCGGCCATCTGGTCGTACCCGAGGGTGGCGCGTCCGCCGCGCTGGCAAAGCGCATTCCCGACGGGTACACCGACGTGGAAGGTGGGTTGGGGGATCTGACGCTGCGCGATCCCATGGACGCGCGCCCGGCACTTCGATGGCGCTATGCCGTGCATCCGGCGGGATGGAACCCCGCTGAACTTCCCAAGGAACGCCACGAGGTGGCCGTCACCGCGCACAAGGCGTATGACGCCCACGCGCTACTGGCGAAGATGCGCGCCCGCCAGCTGCGGGACCGCAGCGCGCTGGAATCGGTGGAATCCACCATGGACGTGGATCTGCACGTGCAATCCGAGCGCGGGCAAGGCACGGACCTGGGCTTCACGTTCCGGTCCTTCGACCGCCTGGGCGAGCCGGAAGAAGAGCTGCAGGAGCAGGTGCGCTTCAACGGCGTAAAGGCCAACATCAAGGGCGAAGTCCAGCTGCCCATCGTGGAGAGCCGCACCAGCCTGGCCGCGCCCGTCGCGCTGGGGCTCACCGAGCGCTACCGCTACCTGGACGGTGGGCCTGCGGCGCCGGGGCAGCGCTGGATCCGCTTCGAGCCCGTGGCCGCGGACGCCCTGCTCTTCCAGGGCCAATTGAAGGTGGATGAGGCCACGGGGAGGATCCTGGAGGAACGCAGCGCCCGCAGCGGCCTGCCGGGCATCGTGAAAAGCGAGCAGCGCACCCTCGTCTACGGCGAGCCCGCTGCCGGACTCTGGCGCGTGATGAAGATCGAGACCTTCGAGCGCTGGGTCACCGCCCGAGGCGTGGCCCAGGTGCGCCGCGTGATCCGCTACCGCGATTTCCGCATCAACGAGCCCGATTTCCTGGACCGGCGCGCGGCCGCGCGCAGCTCCAACGCCACGATGCTGAAGCAGACGGTGGATGGCGCGCGCTACTACACGCGGCAAAGCGATGGCACCCGCCAGGTCGAGACACGCCCCAAAAGCAGCGGCAGCGGCCTGGGCGGCGGGCTGTTCGTGGATCCGCGCATGACTATTCCAGCCATTCCTTTCGCGGGCCTGGCCTACTTCAACTACAACGCGCTGGACCGCAATATCCAGGTGAGCGGCCTCACGGCGGGCGTCTTCAACCACGGCAGCGTGAGCATCCCCAATATCGGCTTCGGCGTGGATCTGTCCTCCAACGCTTCGGTCATGCTGATGCCCTCCGCCCAGCGCGTGGTGCGGAACGGGTGCCTGGTGGACCGCGAGGCCGTGGACTGGAGCGGCGGCAGCGGACGCGTGGCCCTGGGCCGTGATCTGGGCGCGGGCTTTCGCCTGGAGGCCTCTGGCACCTTCGGGTACGACCACTACCGGAACACCCAGGACAAGGACCACAAGACCGAAGGCTTCGCGCTGCCCCCATCGGGCGTGCAGAACGGCTGGCAGGGCTCGCTGGGCTGGCAGTGGCGCGGCTTCAATCTGCGCGGCTTCTACGGCGAGAACCATCGCCCCGACGGTATCTATGGCACCTCGGACACGCTCCAGGCCATCGCCAATGGCGGCCGCTCGTCCATCTGGGGGGGCGTGGCCGGCTACGACAAACAATTCGACAGTCGCTGGCAAATTCATGGCGAACTGGGACACGAAGCCGCCAAGGGCGTGGATCGTTTCCTGGAACTGAGCGACGAGGCCCACGCGATCGGCATGTTGGCCCTGCCCGTCGCCGATCGCCTGGACTTCGCCCAGATCGGCGTCACCCTGCCGCCCACGCCCCTGTTGCGCTTGTCCATGAGCCTGAATCATTCGCGCATGCGCGCCGTGGATGACGCCAAGTGCTACGGCTTCACCGGGCTCACGCTCTCCGGCGATCTGCCCGGCTTCTGGTGGTTCACCACCGTCCGCGTGGACCTGCAGGGCGGCCTGCAGTCTGATATCCCCGGCAACCGCAGCCTGCGCGGCTACGTCATGTTCCTGAAGGTGTTCTAAGCTCGCACTCTCAGCGATCGGAAGACGATCAGAACTCCAGCCCCACGCCGAACGTCCACAGGCGCTCGAACTCCTGGCCGCTGCCCTGGGTATTCAGGTACGAGGCGACATCCGAGACGCTATTGACATGGACGGGGCGATCCTTGGACAAGGGCTGCTGGTAGCTCGCGGCGATGTAGGGCGAGGCCACGGGAAATGGCAGGCGCCAGCGGGCGCCCACGCGCAGCCAGGTGCGGGAGATGTCCTTGCTCTGGGATGCGTTGTCGCCTTCATATTTGTAATGTTGAAAGCGCTGGATCAGCCCCATCTCGCCCGCGACCCCCGTGAAGGGCACCCAGAACTGGGCGTTGATACCCAGACCCACGCCCGTCTGCTTGAGGCTGCTGCCCAGGGTGGCCGATCCGCGCTGAAGATCGCCGCTGGCCTGAAGCTGGGCGAATTCCGCGCCCCATTCCAGCTTCAGGACGGGACCGACGCGGATGATGCGGTGATTCACGCTGAAGATCGCGCCGTGGCCCGTGTCCAGATCCCCGGCGACCGCCTGGGTGGTGCCCAGAATCAGGGTCTGAGGCAGGGATTGGCCCTTGGCGAAGGGTACCTCGGCCCGGATATCCCAGGCCTGAGCGGACAGCGGCAGAGCCGCAGAGAAGAGCGCGGGCAGGAGCGCAGCCGAGGCGTTCAGATGAGCGATGCGTGCCATGGGGACCTCCACCTTCATCTGATCACATCCACCCGGAAATGACAGCCCCGAGCTTCAGGCAGGATCGAGATTCAGCAATTCCTTGGCGACATTAAAGAAGTCGCGGATCATGCAGGGCTTGGACAGGAAGCGGAGGTTCGGATCGCGGGCCAGCTCGCCGTCCAGTCCTTCCAGTCCGAAGCCGCTGGCCAGGATCATGGGCGTCTTCGCGCCGCTTTCGCGGATGCGGGCGAGCAGTTCCAGGCCGGTGCATTCGGGCATGCGTTGATCGCTCACGACCAGATCGAACGGCTGCTGTTCGGCCTGGCGCTTGAACTTCTTCCACGCCATATCACCATCCACGGCCATTTCCACCTGGGCGCCGCGCTGCTCGAAGGCTTCCGCGATGAGCTCGCGCAGATTGGGTTCGTCGTCGGCCACCAGGATGCGCAGTCCAGCGAAGGAATGCACGGAAGGGTCGATGATCAGGGTTTCCTGCTCTTCGATCGCCCAACCTCCCTGGGCCTTGAAGAACACGCGAAAGCGAGTGCCCACGCCTTCCTGGCTATCCATCTCGATGCGCGCGTCGTGAGACTGCACGATGCCGAACACCATCGCCAGCCCAAGGCCCGTGCCCTTGCCCACATCCTTGGTGGTGAAGAACGGATCGAAGACGCGATCCAGGTTCTCCTTGGGGATGCCAAAGCCCGTGTCCTCCACCGAGAGGCAGACCTGATCCTCACCCACGGGCAGCGTGCGCAGGGTGAGCTTGCCGCCCTGGGGCATGGCGTCCCGGGCGTTCACGGCCAGGTTCAGAATGACCTGCTCCAACTGCACTCGCTCGCCGAGGATGGGCGGCAGGCAGGGCGACTGGATCAGCTCCATGCGGATGAGCCCTCCCAGGATCCGCTCCAGCAGCGACGCGGTCTGCGAGACCAGATCGTTGAGATCCAGCACGCGCAGTTCGGGTTTCACGCGATGGGTGAAGCTGAGCAGCGACTTGATCATCTGTGAGCAGCGCTCCACGGCCTGCTCGGCGCGATGGATGCGGTAGGCCGCCCCGTGATCCTCCGGCAGCAGTTCCGCCGCCAGGCTGATCTGGCCCAGCACTGCGGCAAGCTGGTTGTTCACATCGTGGGCGATGCCCCCGGCCAGCGTTCCGACGGTTTCCAGGCGCTGGCTGTGCTCCAGCTTCAGCTTCATCTCGGATTCGTTCTTGAGCGCCTTGCCCGCCTTGCGCAGGGCCTCGTCCACGGCGCGGATCTCCGCCAGATTGCTCTCCACGGGTTCCGCCAGACGCCCTTCGCCGAGGGCGGCCGCGGAATGGGCCAGCCCGTCCAGTGGATCGCCCAGGCGGCGTGAGAACTTCTGGATGCGCCACAGGATCAGCCCCAGGAAGACCCCGCCCGTGGCGAACAGGATCCAGGCCAGCCGGTAGAGCGGCCCCATGTAGTCGCGGTCCGGCACCACCACGCACAGGCGCCAATCCAGGCCATCGAGTTCCGGCAGGCGCAGCACCCGTCCGGAATAGGTCTGGCCGTTGCGCCACAGGCGAAACAGGTCGCGCGCATGGCCCTTCACTTCCCACTGGTTCAACAGATGGCCAAAGAGCGGCAGGTGATCCGGGCCGATGGGCTTCAGCTCGGCCTCGCCCGGGCGGGCGCGCTGGGAGAGCGGCTGGTCCATAGGTACCAGCAGGGCGCGCCGCTGCCCATCGCAGATCAAGGCGAGGGAACCGGGCGTGGGGCGCGTGTCCCAGACCTTGCGCGCCAGAGGCTCCAACGTCATGTTCACGGCGACGAACGAGCCGGATGGATGGACCGTTGAGGGCTCCTTGATCGGCACCACGAAGGCGGCTTCGTGCAGACCGCAGCGATGCTCCTGCTCGATCCACCGTGGCGTGGGCACTTCCCGGAGGCACTGGATCCACGACGGAGAAAGCGCGTCCTGGACCTCATCCGATTCCGGCAGGGCGCTGATCCAGCCACCCACCAGGGGACGGGCGATCACGCCGCGCTCGCCCTTCGTCAACACCCAGGCAGAAAGATGCTCATTCCGCCGCTTGATCCAGAGTCCGCGGCCATCCGAATCCAGCACGGCCAGACTGGACACGGAAGGGAACTGCACCAGCAGGGGCCGGAGCAACTGCTCGGCGGCCACGGGGCGGTCCATGGACACCAGACCCAGTTGCAGGTAGTTCGCGGTCGTATCGCCCAGTCGCTCGCCTTCGTGCAGATAGGCGAGTACGTCGCGGCTCAGCCGCAGCAGGTTTTCCTGGGATCGCGCCTGGACCTGGTGATCGATGGCCCGGCCCACGCCCACCCACGTCAGCGCCGCCAGGACGGCGATCACCGCCCCGAACGTGAGGGCTTGCTCGCGGAGCAGGAGGCGGCGGACGGGGAGCATGGGCGTGGCGCGGAAAATCCGATTAGCCCAACTGGGCGCGCAGGGCGCTCAGGGCAGTCGGAATGCCTTCGGGCTTGGATCCGCCCCCCTGGGCCAGATCCGCCTTGCCGCCGCCGCGGCCATCGATGTGCGGCGCGATGGCCTTCAGCAAGGCGCCGGCGTTGGCCCTGCCCTGCAGCTCCGGCGCGACGGAGACCAGCAGGGCCGCCTTGCCCGCCTCCACGGTGCTGGCCAGGACGATGACCGCACAGCGATGACGCGTGCGCACCTGATCCATCATCTCGCGCAGGGCGTTGGCGTCGAGTCCTTCGATCTGGGCGGTGACGAGGGTGAGGCCGTTCACGTCCTCCACCATCTCGGCGCTGCCGCCACCCGACGCGGCCTTGAGCTTGGCTTCCTTCAACTCCTTTTCCAGCTGGGCGATGCGGGCATCGCGGCCCGACAGGATGCCGGGCAGCATCTCACGGCTGGCATTGGCGTGCCGCGACAGGACGTGAAGGATGCCCTCGTCCTCCTGCAGGCGCTCGAAGGCCGCGAGTCCGGCCACCGCCTCGATGCGGCGCACGCCGCTGGCCACGGCGCTTTCCCCGACGATCTTCACGCAGCCAATCTCGCCCGTGTTGGCCACGTGCGTGCCGCCGCACAGCTCGGTGCTGAAACCCGGCACATTGACCACCCGCACGGTCTCGCCGTACTTCTCGCCGAACAGCGCCATGGCGCCGCTCTGAAGCGCTTCCTCGATGGGCATCTCCTTCACGCTGGTGGGCGTGGCATTCAGTGTCTCCACGTTCACCATGCGCTCGATCTCCGCGAGCTGATCGGGCTCGATGGGCGCGAAATGGCTGAAGTCGAAGCGCAGGCGATCTCCATCCACCGAGCTGCCCGCCTGCTTGACGTGGGTGCCCAGCACTTCGCGCAGCGCGGCGTGCAGCAGGTGCGTGGCCGTGTGGTGCGCGCGGGTGCGGGCGCGGCGATCCGCGCGCACGCTGGCGACCACGGACGCGTTCTCACGCAGCGTGCCCTGCACCGCGACCTTGTGCAGATGGCGCTTGGGCGCGGGCGCGTTGCAGTCCAGCACCTCGGCGGCGCCGCCCTCGAAGCGCAGCACGCCCGTATCACCGGCCTGGCCGCCGCTCTGGGCGTAGAACGGCGTGCGATCCAGCAGCACGAAGCCTTCGCCCGTAAGTTCCTTCACCTTGCGGGATTCGGCGTTGAACAGCGCCACCACATGCGCGTGGGTCTCCAGCTCGCCATAACCCGTGAAGGCCGTGGCGGGATGATCCGCCAGCACCGTCAGATCCCCCGCCAGGCGCAGATCGTGACTCTTCATGGAGGCGCGGGCGCGGCTGCGCTGCGCGTTCAGTTCCTTCTGGAAGCCCGCCAGATCCGCCTGGATGCCGCGCTCCCTGGCCCAATCCTCCACCAGATCCACGGGGAATCCATAGGTGTCGTAGAGCTTGAAGATGTCCTCGCCCTTCAGGGCGCCCGACGCGATATCGCAGGCTTCGAGCTGCTTCAGGCCCGCGCTGAGGGTCTGGCTGAACTGCTGTTCCTCGCGCTTCAGCACCTTCTGGATGCGCGGCAGCTCTGGCGCCAACTCGGGGTAGGCGTCGCCCATGGCCTTCACGACCGCAGGGACCAGATCCGCAAAGAAGAGGCCCTCGATGCCCAACTTGCGGCCAAAGCGCAACGCGCGACGGATGATCTTGCGCATGACGTAGCCGCGGCCCTCGTTGCTGGGCACCACGCCGTCAAAGCACATGAAGGTCGCTGCGCGAATGTGATCCGCCACCACCTGGGCAGCCGTACGGTTCGTGCTTTCGCCGCGCTCGCTCGCGGGCACATGGGCCATGGCCCAGATGCCTTCGAAGATGGGCTCGAACAGATCGATCTCGTAGTTGGTTTCGCGCCCCTGCAGGATGCTGGCCACGCGCTCCAGCCCCATGCCCGTGTCGATGCTGGGCTTGGGCAGGCTCGTCAGCGTGCCGTCCGCCGAGCGCTCGTACTGCATGAAGACCAGGTTCCAGATCTCCATGATGTCGTCGCCATCGCCGTTCACCAGCTCGGGCTTGTTGCCCGCGAGATCCTTGGGCCGGTAGTAGTGCATCTCGGAGCAGGGACCGCAGGGGCCCGTGTCACCCATCTGCCAGAAGTTGTCCTTCTTGCCAAAGCGCAGGATGCGATCCGCGGGCACGCCCGCCTTCAGCCACATCGCCTCTGCTTCCGTATCGGCGGGAATGCCATCGGCGCCTTCGAAGACCGTCACCCAGAGCCGCGTGGGATCCAGGCCCAGGTTGCCCTTGGCCACGTCGCCCGTCACGAACTCCCAGGCGAAGCGGATGGCATCGGCCTTGAAGTAGTCGCCGAAGCTGAAGTTTCCAAGCATTTCGAAGAAGGTGTGGTGGCGCGCCGTGAAGCCCACGTTATCCAGATCGTTGTGTTTGCCGCCCGCGCGCAGGCACTTCTGGCTGGTGGTCGCGCGGGTGTAATCCCGCTTCTCCTTGCCGAGGAAGACATCCTTGAACTGCACCATGCCAGCGTTCGTCCACATCACGGTCGGATCGTCCGCAGGCCCGATCACGGGGCTGGAAGCCACGATGCGATGACCATTCCGTTCGAAATAGTCCAGGAAACGCTGACGGAGTTCAGAGGTTTTCATGCCAAGGGCCATCCAGAAAGGTCGTCCAGAACGGAGACGCAAATTCTGATTTTACCCGCAGGTACTCGGATTTCCCGTTTCATTTCCGGCCGTGGCCGCCGCCCTTGTGCTCTTAGTGCTTGAAGTGGCGCATGCCCGTGAAGAACAGCCACACGCCCAGCTTCTGCGCCGCAGCGATCACTTCCTTGTCGCGCAGCGATCCGCCGGGTTCCACGATGGCGGTGACGCCGAAGCGCGCGGCCATCTCCAGCGTCTCCGCGAAGGGGAAGAACGCGTCAGAGCCCAGCACGGCACCCTTCGCGCGATCGCCCGCTTTGCGGCAGGCGAGATCCACCGCGTCCACGCGGCTCATCTGGCCAGCGGCGATGCCCACGGTGCCGCCATCCTTCACCAGCACGATGGCGTTGGACTTCAGTGACTTGGCGATGGTCTGGGCCATCAACAGGTCTTCGACCACGGGCTTGGGGCCCTGGCCGTTGGCCTTGACCTGCCACTGATCGGTCGGCATGAATTCACTATCGGGGCGCTGCACGAGGAAGCCGCCGCCGATGCTGCGGATATCCAGGCCGTTGGCCGAGATCGGCCACGCGGGCGGGCACTCCAGCACGCGCAGCGTCTTTTTGGGCGAGAAGATCTTCAATGCGTCCGCCGAGAAGCCAGGCGCGATCACCACTTCCCAGAAGCTCTGGACCATGGCCTGAGCGATCTCGGCGCCCACGGGCCGGTTGAAGGCGACGATGCCGCCGAAGTTGGCGACGGTGTCCCCGGCCTGGGCGCGCAGGAAGGCTTCCATGACGTGCGGACCACGGCCCACGCTGCACGGGTTGTTGTGCTTGACGATCACGCAGGCGGGGGCGGGAAACTGGAACACCGTGCGCGCGGCGGTGTCCACATCCAGCATGTTGTTGAAGGACAGTTCCTTGCCCTGGATGTGCTGGCATGCGGGAACGCCTTCGCTCTTGGCGCCGGGCTGTTTGTAGAAGGCGGCGCACTGATGGGGGTTCTCGCCGTAGCGCAGGGCCTCATTGGCCACGAGGCCGATTCCCAGGCGCTCGGGCAGCTCCTCGGGGCTGTCCTGCACCTGCCCGGCCATCCAGGTGGAGATGGCGGCGTCGTACGCGGCGGTGCGCTGGAACGCGGCCAGCGCACAGGCGCGGCGATCTTCCGCACCCCAAGTCCCGGCCTTGTACTTTTCCAGGAAGGTGCCGTACTGCGAGGGGTCGGTCAGGATCGTGACCGACGCGTGATTCTTGGAAGCCGAGCGCACCATGCTGGGGCCGCCGATGTCGATCTGCTCGATGCAATCCTCGAACGTCACGCCGGGCTTGGCGATGGTGGCTTCGAAGGGATAGAGGTTCACGGCCACCAGATCAATGGGGTTGATGTTCAGCCGCTTGGCGTCCTCCACATGGCTGGGCAGCTCGCGCCGGAAGAGCAATCCCCCGTGAATGCGCGGATGCAGCGTCTTCACGCGGCCATCGAAGCATTCTGGCGCCCCGGTGTAGTCCGCGACCTCTTGCACCTCCAGGCCGGCTTCGCGCAGCGCCTTCAGCGTGCCGCCGGTGGCGAGCAGGGTCCACCCCAGGCTCTTGAGCCCTTCTGCAAAGGGGAGGAGACCGGTTTTGTCGTAGACCGAGATCAACGCGGTAGGCATGACATCCTCGCAAAATTCCATTCTTTCATGGCAAAACGAACGCGGGAAGCGATAGGTTTTTCGGCAGGAATGGCAATGGGATTCAATTTCGTCCATATCTTCGCCGATCACTTATGATCAAGGCACGACGGTTCGGGAGCGTTTCATGGAAATCCAGGTGGAAGTCCAGTTCACCGTCCAGCACACGCTGGAAGAACTGAAGGCAGAGTTCGTGAAACTCGGGCATATCCCCGAGTGGAAGGTGGTCCAGGACGCTGAGATGCGCCCCCGGCTCTTCTTCGAGACCCGCATCGTCTCCATCAACCTCTCCACCGAAGCGGACCGTCTGGCCTGGTTCGTTTTTTCGATGGAAGCCATCGGCGAACTGCGCCGCCGCATCGTCATCCCCAACGTGGTCCCATCCGGCGTGAAGGTCGATATCCCCGAGCTCAATTCCTTCCTGAATTTCTGCAGGAATTGCCTCGTGGCGACGCCCGAGTCGTGAAGGGCCTCTCCGAAGGATGGATTCGGCTTGCGAGGGCGAAGGCCTTTCGCGCATCCTACTGCCCAAGCAGAGCCGCCCAGGACAAGCCATGCCGAGACTGAAGATCAACGACCAGGATGTGACGGTCGAGCCGGGAACGCTCCTGCTCGACGCGTGCAAGCAAGCGGGCTATGAGATTCCCCATTTCTGCTATCACCCTGCGCTGACGCCGGTCGCGACCTGCCGCATGTGCCTAGTGGAGATCGAAGGCGTGCCCAAACTCGCGGCATCCTGCACCACGATGGCCGCGGAAGGCATGGTGGTCCGCACCCACAGCCCCGCCGCGACCGACGCCCGCGCGGGCGTCATGGAATTTTTGCTGCTGAACCATCCGCTGGACTGCCCCATCTGCGATCAGGCGGGCGAGTGCAAGCTGCAGGACTACAGCTACGAGCACGGCGATGGCGACAGCCGCATGGCCGAGCCCAAGCGACGGTACGCCTACGAGGATCTGGGCGCCAAGATCGTGCTGGACAAGAACCGCTGCATCCACTGCACGCGCTGCGTGCGGTTCACGCGCGAGGTCTCGGGCACGTCAGAACTCACCATGGTCAATCGCGGTGCCTCGCTGGAGGTCACGACCTATTCCGGCCAGTCCATGGACGGCAACCCGCTGGCGGGCAACGTGGTGGATCTGTGCCCCGTGGGCGCGCTGACCAGCCGGGATTTCCGGTTCAACAAGCGCGTCTGGTTCCTCAAGCCCGTCGCCACCCTCAGCCGCCTGGGCGCCATGGCCCATCCTCTCTGGGCCGATGTGGACGAGAACCGGGTCTGGCGCTTCCGGCCCCGCGCCGAGCAGGGCGGACAGGCGCCCTTCATCCTCGACGAGGAACGCCACGCCTACCACCGCTACAACCTGGATCCCGCCCAGCGGCTGACCACGCCGATGCTATCCGGCCAGCCCAGCACCCTGGACGCCATCGCCGAGGCCCTGAACGCATCCGGCCCCACCGCCGTCATCGGACAGGGGACCTTCGGATGCGACGCCGCCCAGCGCCTGGGCGAGCTGGCCAGCACCGAGAACCTGCGCTTCGGCAGCGGCGATCGCATGTTCCCGATCCAATTCCCCAAGCTGCAGACCAGCAGCGATGGCATCTTCAACCGCCGGGGATTCGCCGAACGCGGCTTCGCCTTCGGACACCTGGACGCCCTTCGCCAGCGCATCCAAAACGGTTCAGTGAAATCCGTCGTCCTGCTGCACGACGAAGCCTTCTCCAGCGCCAACGAGATCGAGATCCTGCGTCAGATCCTGATCGAGGTGCCCTTCAGCCTCGTGCTGGAGCCCATCCCCTCCGAGCTCAGCGAATGGGCCTCGGCCCGGCTGCCGGTGGCCACGTATCTGGAAGAGAGCGATTTCGTCATCACCCACGACGGACGACTGCGCCGCTACCAGAAGGCCCTGGATGCCCCCAAGGGCATCCGCCCTGTCGCGGCCTGGTTGAAGGAACTGCGCCTGGCTAGCCTGGCGACGCTGTAATCCAAGAAAACCAACCAACCAAAAGGGCGCAGAGGGATGATCTCTGCGCCCTTTTGGCATCCACCCATGCGTGGGCAGTTAGCGGTAGGTGACCTTGCCCTCGCCCGCCACCATGCGGCCCAGCACCCAGGCGGCTTCGCCAGCGGCTTTCAGATCCGCCAGCACGCCGTCGACCTCCGAGGGCTTGACCACCAGCACCATGCCCACGCCCAGGTTGAAGCTGCGGCGGGCGTCGTCCACGGGCATCTGGGATTTCTCGATGAGGAACTGGAAGATCGCGGGCACCTGCCAGGAGGCGGTGTCGATTTCGGCATCCAGGGTCTTGGGCAGCACGCGGGGCAGATTGTCCGTCAGGCCGCCGCCGGTGATGTGCGCCATGGCGACGACGCGATGCGCCTTCACCAGGGGCATGAGCTGGCTCAAGTAGCTGCGATGCACCGCCAGCAGCGCCTCGCCCACGGTCTGGCCGCATTTCGTCGAGTCAGCGCCGGGGAAGGGATCGTCCACCTGGAGTCCGCAGACATCGAAGCACACCTTGCGGGCCAGGGAGTAGCCGTTGGTGTGCAGGCCCGAGCTGGGCAGGCCGATCAGCACATCGCCCTCGGCCATGGCATCCAAGCGTGGCAGCAGATCGCCCTCATCCACCAATCCCACGATGGTGCCGGCGACATCCACCTCACCCTTGGCGTAGACGCCGGGCATCTCGGCCAGTTCGCCGCCAATCAGGGCCGAACCGGCGGCCTTGCTGGCGTCGGCCATGCCCTTGACGATGGCCTCGATGACCTCGGGCTCCAGGCGCTCGGCGGCGATGTAATCCAGAAAGAACAGCGGCCGCGCGCCCTGCACCAGGATGTCGTTGATGCAGTGGTTCACCAGATCCGCGCCCACGGTGTCCCACTTGCCCGCCAGACGGGCCACCTTCATCTTGGTGCCCACGCCATCCATGGAGGCCACCAGCACCGGCTGCTTTTCCTGGAACTGGGCCGAGAACAGACCGCCGAACAGGCCGATGTCCGAGCGTACGCCCGGCGTCTTCGTGCCTTTCACCAGCGGCTTGATGCGCGCCAGCGCATCGTCCTGGCGATTGATGTCCACACCGGAAGCGGCGTACGTGACCGGCTGCTGCGTCATGGGTCCTCCAAGCCCTCCATGATCCCATAGGGAGAGCCCAGAACCGAGCGGAAGTCCGTTGGGATGTGAAGCCGGGCACCCATGCATGCAAAAACCCCGGCGCGAATAACCACGCCGGGGCGGAACAACAGGATTCAGGCTCAGTCGATCTGGAAGGTGGCCTTCAACAGCTCGCGCTCGCGGGAAGACGGCCCGACGCGGATCTCGAACGCACCGGATTCCACCACGCTCTTGCCATCGGCGTTGACCATCTGGAAGGATTCCCAGGGCAAGGTCACCTGAACGGTCTTCTTTTCTCCCGCGGCCAGGTGGACCCGCGCGAAGCCCTTGAGCGCCTTGTCGACCCAGGTGGCCGAGGTCACCAGATCCGAGACGTAGACCTGAACCGCTTCATCGCCTTCCCGCTTGCCCACGTTCTCCACATCCACAGACACGGTGAGGGGCTGACCCTGCTTCAGGGTGGCCGCGTCCAGCTTCAGGTTCGAATAGCGGTACTGGGTGTAGCTCAGGCCATAGCCGAAGGGGAACAGCGGCTCCTGGGTCAGATCCGCATAGCGATCGCCATGCTGGCCGCGCACGCGGTTGTAGAAGACGGGCTGCTGGCCCACGTGCACCGGAACGGAAATCGTCAGTTTGCCGGAAGGGTTCAACTGGCCGAACAGGGCCTCGGCCACCGCCCGGCCCCCTTCCATGCCGGGGTTGAAGGATTCGAAGATCGCGGCGGAATGTTTGGCGGAAGCAGGCAGCACCAGAGGCTTGGAATTCACCAGCACCAGCACCACGGGCTTGCCCGTCTTCTGGAGGGCATCCAGCAGCGCGATCTGGCCGCCCTGCAATTCCAGCGTCGCCGTGGAGTGTTCCTCGCCCACGAACTGCAGATGATCGCCCGCCACCGCCACCACCACGTCGGCGTTCTGCGCGGCGGCGACGGCTGCGGGAATGCCGCTCAGATCCCCATCGGTGATCGAACAGCCGCGCACATGGGTGATCTGCGTGCCCTTGGGCGCCAGCGCGCGAATGCCATCCAGCACCGTGGTGGTCTTCTCGCGCGGGTGCTTGCCCGCTTCGGGGGGATGCTGGGAGGAGCCCAGGCTCCAATCGCCCAGCTGCTGCAGATCGTCATCCGCGTTCGGCCCCACCACGGCGATGGATTTGATCTTGGTGGGATCCAGCGGCAGGAGGCCGTTGTTCTGAAGCAGGATCAGGCTCTCCCGCGCGGCCTGCAGATTGACGGCCCGGTGATCGGGACGGGCGATTTCCTGCTTGGCCTTCGCCAGATCCGCGCGACGAGGGTTCTCGAACAGACCCATGCGGAACTTCAGCGCCAGCAGCCGGGAGACGGGAACATCCAGTTCCTTTTCCGACAAGCGGCCCGTGCGCACGGCTTCCAGGGCGCCTTCGTAGAACTGGGGCGTGGTCATGATGATGTCGTTGCCCGCGCGGATCGCCATGGCGGCGGCATCCGCGTAGGTCTTGGCGACCTTCTGTTCGTTGACCAGACGGCCCACGTTATCCCAATCCGTCACCAGCACGCCGCGGAAGCCCCATTCGTCCTTCAGCACCTCCGTCAGCAGCCAGTGGTTGATGGTGGAAGGCACGCCGTCCATGGACTGGTAGCCCGTCATGAAGGTCATCGCACCTGCGCGCGCGGCCCGCTCGAAGGGCGGCAGGAAGTAGCTGCGGAGCTTGCGCCGCGAGATATCGGCTTCGGTGGCGTCCAGGCCGCCCTGAGTTTCCGAATATCCGGCGTAGTGCTTGGCGGTGGCGAGAATGGCCGTGGGATCATTCAAGCCCTTGCCCTGGTATCCGCGAATCATCGCGGCAGCGAACTCGCCAATCAGGTAGGGGTCTTCGCCAAAGGTCTCGCCGGTGCGCCCCCAGCGCAGATCGCGCGTCAGACAGAGCACGGGGGAGAACGTCCAGTGGATGCCGGTCGGCACCACTTCTTCGGCCGTCACGCGCCCGACCTTCTCGATCAGCGCGGGATTCCAGCTGGCGGCCAGGGCCAGCTGCGTGGGGAAGATGGTAGCGCCCTTCCAGAACGAGTGGCCGTGGATCGCGTCCTCGCCAATCAGCAGAGGAATGCCCAGGCGGCTCTTGGCCGCGATGTCCTGGGCCTGGTTGATGCGATCGCCCAGGATGTGCAGCAGAGACCCCGCGTGCTTTTCGCTGACGAAGGCCAGGTCGCCCCGGGCGTCCCAGATCATGATCTGGCCGACCTTCTCCTCCAGCGTCATGCGCGAAAGCAGATCGGCGGCGCGTGCTTCCGCGCTGAGGCCTGGGTTTCGATAGGGGGGAACCCCCTTGGCGCTATCGTTTGCGGCCACCGCCGACCCTCCCAAAAACAGCCCCGCCAAAAGCCAACGCAGTGCCCGAGACTTTGCGTTTCCCATGGGTTAAACCCTTTCCGTGGCACATGCCATCCGCGATCTTATCCCCGCATGAAGCTGGCGACGAGGCCGATGCGGGGGGCCTATTCATCCGTGACACCCATCACGCAAGGTCAAAACCAGACCGGCTCCGTTCGCCTCTCGACCCAATGCCATTGAAGGATCAGACATTTTCATGCCCTATTTCAGATAGGGCTTCAGGAATTCTCCCGTCACGCTGCCCTTGGCTTTGGCGATCTGCTCGGGCGTGCCTTCGGCGATGATGCGGCCGCCCGCCTCGCCGCCTTCGGGGCCAAGATCCAGGATCCAGTCGGCGGTCTTGATGACATCCAGATTGTGCTCGATGACGATGACGGTGTTGCCGGATTCCACCAGGCGGTCGATGACTTCCAGCAGCTTCTGGATGTCCTTCAGGTGCAGGCCCGTCGTGGGTTCGTCCAGGATGTAGACGGTGCGGCCCGTGGAGCGTTTGCTGAGCTCCTTGGCCAGCTTCACGCGCTGGGCCTCTCCGCCCGAGAGCGTCGTCGCGCTCTGTCCCAGGCGCACGTAGCCTAGGCCCACGTCCATCAGGGTCTGCAGCTTGTTGGCCAGCTTGGGGATGGGCGCGAAGATGGCCAGGGATTCTTCGACGGTCATCGAAAGAATGTCGGAGATGCTCTTGCCCTTGTAGTGGACCTCCAGCGTCTCGCGGTTATAGCGCTTGCCCTTGCACTGCTCGCACGTCACATAGACATCGGGAAGGAAGTGCATCTCGATCTTGATGAGGCCGTCGCCCTCGCACTTCTCGCAGCGTCCGCCCTTCACGTTGAAGCTGAAGCGCCCTGACGTGTAGCCCCGCGCCTTACTTTCGGGGAGCTGCGCGAACAGCTCGCGCAAGGGCGTGAACAGGCCCGTGTAGGTGGCGGGGTTGCTGCGCGGCGTGCGCCCGATGGGCGCCTGGTCGATGTCGATGATGTTATCGACCAGATCCAGGCCCTTGATGGCCTTGTGCTTGCCGACCAGATGGGCGCTGCGATGCAGCTGGTTGGCCAGCGCCTTGTAGAGGATCTCGTTCACCAGGCTGCTCTTGCCGCTGCCTGAAACGCCGGTGACGCAGGTGTGAAGGCCCACGGGGAACGAGGCGTTCACGTCCTTCAGGTTGTTCTCGCTCGCACCCAGCACCTGAATGTGCCCGCGCGTGGCCTTGCGGCGCGTCTTGGGCACGGGGATGCCGTCGCGCCCGGACAGGAAGGCCCCGGTCACCGATTGGGGGTTCTTGGCGATCTCCTGCGGCGTGCCCTCAGCCACCAGCCATCCGCCGTGCTCGCCGGCGCCCGGCCCCAGGTCCAGCACATGATCAGCGCATTCGATGGTCTCCAGATCGTGCTCCACCACCAGCACCGTGTTGCCCAGATCGCGCATCTCCATGAGGGTGCGAAGCAGCTTCTGGTTGTCGCGCTGGTGCAGGCCGATGCTGGGCTCATCCAGCACATAGAGCACGCCCTGCAGCTTGCTGCCGATCTGCGTGGCGAGCCGGATCCGCTGGCCTTCTCCGCCCGATAGCGTGGCAGCGCTGCGGTCCAGCGTCAGATAGCCCAACCCAACGTCATCCAGAAAGCCCAGGCGCTCCTTGATCTCCTTCAATACCTTGTCCGCAACGACCGCATCCCGGCCTTCTAGACAGAGCTTGTCAAACCATGCGCGGGCGTCCCGCACGCTCAACTGGGAAACGTCCGCGATGTGCTTCCCAGCCACGAACACGCTCAAGATTTCGGGCTTCAGGCGCAACCCCTTGCAGGTCTCGCACGGAGTCACGCGCATGGACTCCTCCATCTCGGCACGGATCTCCTCGCTGGCGGATTCGCTGTAGCGGCGCTCCAGGTTGCCGATGACGCCTTCGAACGTGTGCATGAAGTCGTAGGTATTGCGCCCCTTCTCGTAGTGGAAACGCATGGCGCGGCCGCTGCCGTGCAGGATCAGCTTCCGGGTGTCCGCCGGGAGTTTTCGCCAGGGCGTGTCCAGATCGAACTTCAGCTTCTCGGCGAGCTGTCCCATCATCTGGGCTCGCCAGCCGTCCAGGTTCACGCTCTTCCACCCGCTGGCCTGGATCGCACCCTGGTTGATCGAGAGCTCGGGATTGGGAATGATCAGCTCTTCAGCGAACTGCCGCTTGAACCCCAGGCCGTCGCAGGCAGGACAGGCGCCAAAGGGGCTGTTGAACGAGAAAGAGCGCGGCTCCAGGTCCGGCAGGCCCAAGCCGAAGCGCGAACACCCGGCGTTGTTGCAAGCCAGTTTGCTGGAGAACAGCCGCTCGTCACCGTCGAAATCCACCAGGGCGCTGCCTTCGGCCAGGTTGCAGGCGATCTCGAGACTATCCGCCAGGCGCGTGCTGATGCCCTCGCTGACCTTCAGGCGGTCGATGACGATCTCGATCGTGTGCTTCTTCTGCTTGTCGAGATCCGGCAGGCCTTCCGTCAGATCCAGCATCTCGCCGTTAACCCGCGCGCGGATGTAGCCCTTTTTCATCAGGTCCTGGAGCATGCGCTTGTATTCGCCCTTGCGGGCCCGCACCACGGGCGCGAGCACCTGGATGCGCGTGCCTTCGGGCCGCGCCAGGATCTGGTCCGCCATCTCCTGGATCGTCTGGCTGGCGATGGGCTGGCCGCACTCCAGGCACACCGGCTTGCCCGTGCGGGCGAAGAGCAGGCGCAGGTAGTCGTAGATCTCGGTGACCGTGGCCACGGTGGATCGCGGGTTGCGCCCGGTGGTCTTCTGCTCGATGGCGATTGCGGGGGAAAGCCCCTCGATGCTGTCCACATCGGGCTTTTCCATCTGGTCCAGGAACATGCGCGCGTATGCGGACAGGCTCTCCACGTAGCGCCGCTGGCCTTCCGCGTAGAGCGTGTCGAAGGCGAGGCTCGACTTGCCGCTGCCTGATAGCCCCGTGATCACCACGAGCTGATTGCGCGGAATCACGAGGTCCAGGTTCTTCAGATTGTGTTGGCGCGCGCCCCTGATGCGGATGGATTCCATGACGACCTCTGACTGGCAGTTTACGCCAAAAGTTCGCCTTTTACCGTGAACTCGCTTGATCGTTGGATGCCTACAATGAACGACATGTCGTCGCCGGAACTCGCCCACCTGTTGCACCGCGCCCTGGAGCCCCGCCTGGCGCGCCTGCTGGCGTTCACATCGCGCGAGAACTGGTCGGAGGACCCCGAGGCGCTGCACCAGGCGCGTATCGCGTCCCGCCGCGTGCGGACAGTGCTGGACCTGGTGGATCCCGCGCACTACGTGGATTTCCGCCGCCACACGAAGCGACTGCGCCAGCTCACTCATGCCCTGGGCGAGACGCGGGAACTGGATGTGCATCTCGCCATCCTGGAGCGCATGAAGGAGGATGACCCCAATCCCGTCCACGAGACCGTCATCGAGTTCGTGCAGGAGCACATCGACCGCAAGGATCGCAAGACGCGGAGCGGACTGGAGGACGATCTGAAGCACTTGTCCATCGCCGAGCTTTCGGGCCTGATCGACGATGCGATCCTGCCCGCCGCCTCGAACGCCTTTCCCGCGCGCGAGGCCCTGGAGAAGCTCGATCCCCTGCTGCGACCGGTGGAAGACGGCCTGGGAGCGCACCTGGAGCGGGAGGACGCCTCGGCCCTGCACGCCTTCCGCATCCACCTAAAATGCCTGCGCTATGCGCTGGAACTCTTCGAGGACGGCTTTCCCATCCCACTGGCGGATGGATTGGCGCGGCTCAAGGAGATGCAGACCGCCCTGGGCGATCACCACGATTTCTCGACGCTCGAAGCCCTGTTGTGGAAGCTGCGCGACAACCTGGCCCAGCGCCGCCGCCCCATGCTCGCCATCGGCGTCCTGGATCTCATCGGCATCACGGCGGAAGCGCGCCGGGCCGATTACGACCGCTTCCGCAAACTTGGACAGCAACTGTCCATGGATGGATGCTTCCAGCCGATCCGCGAGGCGCTGGCCTCTGCCATCCAGGACGAACAGCCATGAACTTCAATCCGCTCCGTTGGCTGAATAGCGTCCACGCCAAGCTCTTCGTCCTCACCGGCGTCGTCACCAGCCTGCTCACGATCATGGTGGCCTTCAGCATCACGCGGGATTCCCGCCGCGCGATGGAGGATTACACGCGCAACCTCGCGCTGCAGACCGCGCTGGCGGTCGAGACGGAGATCATGGAGCGGGATCCCGAATTCAAGGATCCCCACAAGATCAAGGAAGTGCTTGAAAGCCTGCAGGGGTCGGACAAGAGCATCGTCCGCATCGATGTCTTCAAGGCCGACGGCAAAGACAAGGTCGCCTTCGTCACCTCCAGCGCCGAGGACGACAAGGTCAAATGGTCGCCCATCATGGGCTGGCGCATGGCGACCCAGGGGGAAAGCCCCACCTTCGACAAGGTGCCCTTGATCCCCGAGGACGAGACGCTGCCCCAGGCCAAGGCCACGGGTTCGGAAACCACGGGCTGGCGCGTGTTCCTACCCATCTCCAGCCCCAGGCAGGGCAAGCCGCCCATCGGACTGGTAAAGACGGTCTGCGATATGGAGCGCTGGGAGGTGGTGTGGAAGACCAACCGGCACCGCACCTACAAAAAGCTGCCACCCATCCTGCTGGGAGAGTTCCTGCTGCTGTGGGTCATCCTGGCCTGGCTGCTGAACGACCCACTGAAGATCATCACCTCCGCCATGGAGCGCCTGGAGCAGGGCGATCTCGACGCCCGCGCCTATCCCAAGCGCAGGGATGAAATGGGCAGCATCGCGGAGCGGTTCAATCAAATGGCGTCGCAGCTGCAGCGCGCCATGAGCGAGCGCGACGAGTTGATCGCCGAGGTCAAGACCCTGAACCAGGGGCTCCAGACGCGCATCGACGATGCCCTGGCGGAACTCCAGGCCAAGAACCACGAGCTGGAGCTGCTGCTCGAACGCATCACCCTGCTGCGCGAAGAGCTGGGACAGCAGGAGCGCCTGGCCGTGGCGGGGCAGCTGACCGCGGCCTTCGCGCACGAGGTGGGAACGCCGCTGAATCTCGTGGCGGGCCATCTGCAGCTCATCCTTTCCCAGGACGATCTCAGCGACCGCACCCGGGAACGGCTGGGCGTCGTGCAGGCCCAGATCCAGCGCGTGGGCGACATCGTGCGCAAGCTGCTGGGGCACACGCGCCGCCCGGAAATCAATCGCACCCCCTTCCCCTTCGGCGCCCTGGTGGAAGACTTGCAGCGCCTGTGGACGCCGACCCTCACGAGCCACGGCATCACCTTGATCTCCGATGTGCCCGCGGACGGACTGCTATCCGTGGACCGCAAGCAGATGGAGCAGCTCTTCATCAACCTGGTGAACAATGCCGCCGACGCCATGCCGGAGGGCGGGCAGATCCGCCTTTCCGCCTCACCCGTGCCTTCAGCGCCGGACGCGCGCTGGGAAATCAAGCTGGAAGACGAAGGCACCGGCATCCCCGAGGATCTGCTGCCCAAGGTCTTCAAGCCGATGTTCACCACCAAGCCTGAGGGCAAGGGCACGGGCCTGGGACTCGCCATCTGCCGCGAAATCGTGCGCGCGCACGGCGGCGAGATCCACATCGCGAATAGAGACGAAAAGGGCAGCGTGGTGAAATTCACGCTGCCCATGGGATGAATCACTGCGCCCGCTTGAGAACGGATGAGGCGGCGTGCCAGGCTACGGCAAGACCTCCAGCTTCACGTCCTGATGCTGGGAGGAGCTGGGCCCCACCATCAGCGTGAAGGTGCCGGGCTCGAGGGTGCGCTTCATGTCCACGCCGGTGAAGGTCATGGCCTCGGGTCCCACCATCAGCTTCACGGTGGTCTTTTCGCCGGGCTTGAGGCTCACCCGCTGGAAGGCCGCCAGCTCTTGGATGGGCCGGGTAACCGACGAAACATCATCCCGCAGGTAGAGCTGGACGATCTCGTCGCCCGCGCGGGTGCCCGTGTTCTGGACGGTGACGCTGACCGTGGCGCGCTCGCCCGCGCGGATGCGGCTGGGCTCCACCTGGGCGTCCGCATAGCTGAAGGTCGTGTAGCTCAGGCCGAACCCGAAGGGGAAGACGGGCTTGTTGCTGGTGAACAGATAGCCCCGCGTGGCCGTGGGCTTGCGATTGTAGAAGGCCGGAATCTGGCCCGTGGAGCGAGGGAAGGTGATGGGCAGCTTGCCCGAGGGGTTCACGTCACCGAAGAGAACGCTGGCAGCGGCGGTGCCCGTTTCCTGCCCAAGGTAGAAGCCCGTCAAAATCGCAGGGGCTTTTTCTGCAAGTTCAGGAATGGCTAAAGGACCGCTGTGGTTGAGAAAAACCACCACGGGCTTGCCGGTGGCCAGGACGGCCCGCGCCAGATCCATCTGGCGGCCAAAGAGCTCGATGGTGTCGCGATCACCAAGGTGGTTGTCCGCCCATCCTTCCTTGTTGGTGTCCTCGTTGCTTCCCAGCACCAGCACCACGACATCGCTCTGCTTGGCGGTGTCCACCGCCTGGGCGATGCGCGCGTCCTCCTCAGCGGGCTTGGGAAGCGTGGCGTTGTTCTCGTACCAGCGGCCGCCTTCTTCCGTGATGCGGCAGCCTTCCGCATAGAGCACCTTCACGGCGCTGCCCAGGCGGTTCTGGATGCCCTGCAGCACGCTGACGCCGCGCCCCGGATCATCGCTGTATCCGCCCAGATGCACCTTGGCGGCGTTGGGGCCAACCACGGCCACGGTCTTGAGCTTGGCGGCGTCCAGCGGCAGCAGGCCGCCCTCGTTGCGCAGCAGCGTGACGGAGCGCTGCGCCGCCTCCAGCGCCAGGGCCTGGTGCGCGGTGGAATTGACCACCTTGGCGGCGCGATCGGCATCCACCAGCGGATTTTCGAAAAGCCCCATGACGAACTTGGCCCGCAGCACCCTGGATACGGCCTGATCCACCGTGGCGACGGGCAGGCTGCCATCCTTCACCAGCTTGGGGATCTCCTTGAAGCAGATGGGTTCGGGCAGCTCCTGATCCACGCCCGCCTCCAGCGCCTGACGCCCTGCATCGGCGATATTGGTCGCAACGTGATGGCGTCGCGCCAGTTCGGACACAGCCCCGTAATCCGCGACGGTGAAGCCTTCGAAGCCCCATTCCTTGCGCAGTACCGTGTCCATCAGCCAGCGGTTGACGTGGGAAGGCACGCCGTCGATCTCGTTGTAAGAAGGCATGGCCGACCAGATGTGCGCTTCCTTCACTGCGGCCTCGAAGGGCTTCAGGACGGTATCCCGGAGCATGCGCTCGGAGATGACAGCGGGAGCGCAGTTGATGCCGCCCTCCGGCTGGCTGTGGGCGGCGAAGTGCTTCATGGTCGCCATCACGTGCGCGTTGTCCTTGAAGGTGCCATCACCCTGAAGCGCCTTGATCGCGCTGACGGTCATCCGCGTGACCAGGTAGGGATCCTCGCCGTAGGTTTCTTCAGTCCGGCCCCAACGCGGCTCCCAGCCCAGATCCAGATTGGGCCCCAGGGCCTGATGACCGCCCCGCGCCCGGACCTCCAGGGCCACGGAAGTGAACACCCGATGGATGAGTTCGGGATCCCAGGAACAGGCCATCGAAAGGGTCTGGGGGAAGTGCGTCCCCCCCTGGGCCATGTGCCCGTGCAGCACCTCGTCGTGGAAGAAGGCGGGAATCCCCAGGCGCGTATGATCCCGCAGCCAGAGCTGGACATCGTTGGAGTAAATCGCAGCCTCGCGCGGGCCCTTGTGCTCCTGCTGGCGCGAGATGGAGCCGATGCCATTGGCGTAGACCTTGGCGGCCATGGTCGGATCGAACGGCCAGAGGTTCTGGGATACGCCTGGGGTCCGCTTGATCGGCTTGCTATTCCAGGATCCCGATAGCTGGGCCACCTTCTCCTCCAGCGTCATCCGCGAAAGCAGATCGGCCACCCGCGCTTCCGTGGGCAGGGCGGAATTGCGGTACGGCAATTCAGGAGCCGCGGCCATCAACATCGCGCCAGAGGCGAGGATCGACGCAATCCGCTTGGACGCGCCACGGGAAACGAACGGAACGAGACAGCAGGCGGCGGTCATCATTCTTCTCCAGACGAAGCAGCGACCACATGCGGTGGACGCTAGATTGTGTTTATTTCCAGCAACGAACCCACAGGCGACAAGCGCGCTGGAACCGCCAAGGCCACCCCGTTCACCATTCCACCAACTCCAGCCGCTCCAGCGGCTCCTCCAGAAAGCGCTCACCGACCTCGCGCAAGCGACTGCTGGCATCCGTCAACAGGATGCGCAGGGTCCCCCGCGGACGCTCGGTGCGAAATCCCGTGGCGCCCTGGAGCACGCGCTCCACGGCCGAAGCGGTGACGGCGCCGCTATCGATCCAGCGCGCGTCCGGGCGAACGCGGCGCAGGGAAGGCAGCAGCACGGGATAGTGCGTGCAGCCCAGCACCAGCGTCTTCACGCGCGGATCAATCTGATTGAGGTAGCGGCGACAGACCGCATCGGTGATGGGATCATCCACCCAGCCTTCCTCCGCAAGGCTCACCAACAGCGGGCAGGCGAGGCTGTGAATCTCCAGATCGGTGCGGTGGCGGTGGATGGCGTTTTCGTACGCGCCGCTCTGGATGGTGGCCAGCGTGCCGATGATACCGACGGGACCTTTGAGCGCGGCGGCCGCCGTGGCGCCGGGTTCGATCACGCCCAGCACGGGGCAGGTGCTTTCCGCCTGGAGGGCCGCCAATCCGTGCGCCGACGCGGTATTGCAGGCGATGACCAGCAGCTTGGGATCAAAGCGCTTGAGGATCGCCCCGGCCTGAATCGTGTAGCGCCGGATGGTTTCCGAGGACTTGGTGCCATAGGGCACACGGGCCGTGTCGCCCAGGTAGACGATGTCCTCGCCCGGAAGCTGCTGGCGCAGGGCCCGCACGACGGTCAGGCCGCCGATGCCGGAGTCGAAGACCCCGATGGGACGATTCGCCCGGATCATACCCTTCTCGCCAGGATGGCCACCCATTCGCCCTCCTGAACCACCTTCACGGGTCGGAAGCCGTTGAGCGAAAGGCTGACCAGGGCTTCATCCTGACGCGCCGCCAGGATGCCGGAAGCCACCAGCCACCCACCCTTCGCGGCGACCTGCGCCATGCGGGGCAGCAGCTCCTGAATGGTTTCCAGCAGGATATTGGCCAGCAGGCCCCAGTAGGGCCCCTGGACCTTCGGATCATCCAGGGTTCCGACGAAATGGACAAAAGGTGTCGCATTCGACAGGATGCCGGCGTTCATCTCGATGAACTCGACCATGGCGGGACCGCAATCGGGATCGATGTCGAAGGCCGCAATGTCCTTTCCGCCCAGCAGGTGCGCGGCCAGGGAAAGGATGCCCGTGCCCGCGCCGATGTCGAGAATGGGGCCGCCCAGCCCTTCGCTGTCAGAAAGCTCTTCCAGCAGGCCCATGCAAAGCCGCGTCGTCTCGTGACCGCCGGTCCCGAACGCCAGCCCTGGATTCACGGTGATGGGCGTCCGGCCAGCGGGCGCGGGCGCATCATCCCAGAGCGGACGGATATAGAAACGGGTGCCCACGTCGAAAGAGCCGAAGCCTTCGCGGCTCTTCGCCAGCCAATCCTCATCGGCGAAGGTCTCCTCCGCCTTCAACGCTACGCCTGCGAACGCGGCGCACAGCTCGGATAGCTGGGGCCGTGCCAGATCGGGGGGGAAGTACGCGAAGACCGTGAAGGGCGGATCCGCTTCGCGGTAGACCGCCGACGCGCCCCGCTCCATCAGCCAATCCGAAACCGGCTCTTCCAGAGAAACCGGGACATCCAGCAGCCATCGTGTGTGCATCGTTTCAACCATGGGATCAGCGTAGCAGGGACGATACAGCGGCCAGCGTCAGCGCTTGGAGACGCGGATCCATCCCGCGTTGGGCTTGGCCTGCAGCTCGATGCTTTGCCCCGCAACGCCCGGCAGTTTGGCGGAGGCGGTGGCGGTGGCCCCTGCCTGCTGAACCTTCACGTGCTTCCAGGTGGCAGGAATCTTCACGGAAACACTGAGGGGATGATCAAAGATCTTTCCATCCAGCCCGTCCACGAGCTTGAAGCGGATCTCCTTGGACGAAGCGGACCAGCCCTCCAGGCGAACGGCGTCGCGTTCGTGGATGTAGCGGGTGACATTCCCCATGGTGTCGATCCACATATCGCCCTGCCGCTGCTGGGCCTCGAGCCAGTCGCACACCGCGCCGAACCATTCGGTGCTCTGAGTCTCGAAGCCACCCACCGTGGCAACCTGGGAGAAGGGCACGACCATGTGGCTCATCAGGATCGCCCAGCCCTGCTGAGGGACCGCGGCGGCCAGCGAGGCCTTGGTGTGCGCCAGGGTGGCTTCGTCGCTCTGCGTGGAGGTCCGCACCTTGGGGAACGACGGGATGTAGCTGGCGAGATTCATCCACGTGGGAGCGCTGGAGGCGTTCCAGACGGGATGAACCGCATCCACGCCGCCGTTGCGCGCCGCGCGGTAATACGTGCTCGTCAGCGCGTCCACTGCGGCGTTGCGATCGCAATAGGGGTAGGCCATGGTGATGCACGGCTTCTGGGTTTTCGCTTCCACGATGGTCTTGGACTGGCCCAGTTCGTGACGGCGGGTGCCCGGCGTCGCATCGGATCCATCCGACAATGGGGTCAGGCGAGGATGCGTCACCGTGTGGCTAGCGATCTCGTGGCCCGCCGCGCCCAGCTGAAGCATGTCGTCCCAGGTGCCGGAGTTCCCGCCGGGGTTATCCAAGGCGCCGGTGATGACGAAGAAGGTGCCGCGAAAACCATGGGCTTTCAGGATCGGTTCCACGTAAGTGCGGTGGTCTTTCGTGCCGTCATCGAAGGTCAGCGAAACGGCGGATCGCGCTCCGTGCTTCCAGGTCAGCACCGAAACCGTATCGTTCAGCGAGCGGCAAGGCGCCGTAGCGGACGTCCGCACGGTGACGCCTGAAGACGCCGGCACCGCTTCCCCCGCTAGGCACGGCAACGCAGCAACCAGAACAGGGAGCAGCCGCTTCAACATCCATCCTCCACTCGACGTAAACACCGCCCCTAAATCTAGACCTTTAACCATTTCCGGGGAAGCGGTGGATCATCGGCGGTCAAGAGGCGGAGGGTTCGTCCATCTCTTCGCCCGCATCCTCCAGATCCAGGCGCTTCATCTTTTCCAGGAAGGTGGTGCGCTTGAGGCCCAGCAGCTCCGCAGCACGCTTCTTGTTGCCGCGAGTGATCTGCAGGCTTTGCAACATGAGCTTTTTTTCCACATCCGAGACGACTTGGTTCAGGTCCAGTCCCTCGGGGGGGAGATCCATGGGGGATGCCATGCCCGCAGCCGCTTCCACCGCCGAAGGGGTGCCAGCCACCGTGAAGTCGGGCAGCGAGCGGGAAACAGGCGGCAGGGAGGCCAGCAGCTCCTGGGAATCGGTGACGCGCTCGGCCAGGAAGGTGAAATCATCACGGGTCAGCACGGGACGGGAGCCCGAAAGCACGATGGCACGCTCGACGGCGTTTTCCAGCTGACGCACGTTGCCAGGCCAAGGCAGAGCCATCAGCAAGGGGTCCACCGAAGGATGCAGGGCCTTGGGATACATCCCGTATTCCCGGGCCTTGCGCGTGAGGAAATGCTGGGCCAGGAAGGGGATCTCCTCGCGCCGCTCGCGCATGGGGGGCAGCGCGATGGGCACGACCTCCAGCCGGTAGAAGAGATCCTCGCGGAAGCTGCCTTCCTGAACCTTCCGCCACAGATCCTGATTGGTAGCCGCCACGACGCGCACATCCACCTTGATGGGCCCGCCGCCGCCCAGCGGCTGCACTTCGCGCTCCTGCAGCACGCGCAGCAGGCGCACCTGCGCGATCAACGGCATGGTGCCCACTTCATCCAGAAAGATCGTGCCGCCGTGGGCTTCCCGGAACTTGCCCGGCGTGTCCTTGCGGGCATCCGTGAAAGCCCCCTTGGTGTAGCCGAACAGCTCGCTCT